>NZ_CP097269.1:4330000-4630000 GCF_028473645.1 Acidovorax sp. GBBC 1281 | reverse complement strand
CGACTGGTACGCCTGGGGCGGCAGAAAGCTCTGGCGCAGCGGCGACTGGTATTGGGGCGGCAGCTTCGAATGGCGCTGGTAGGTCTCAGACGGCTCGGTGCCGGGCCGCTGGGGCGACTGGAACTGCGGCGGCAGCAGCGAATGCCGCACTACATGCAGGGGTGCACGTGGCGGCATCGGGGCTGAGGACAGGCGCCGGGCCAACTCGGGCAGCGTTGGTTCGGCGGAGGGCGGTTGGCGCCTGCGCCGGACGGGCGCGACGGGCGTCATCAGCCCCGGCGAGGGATCGACGACGATGCCCGGTGCGGGACGCAGCGGTGACGAAATGCCAGAAATGCGCGACATGGATGGATTCCTCGGGGAATCCGCCGCCAATGTGCCTCGCGCTGGGCGCCAGTTGGACCTTGCGGCGGATGACGGAGTCGATCATCCGCAGCCGCACGGGGCCGCCCCTCCCCCGGCGCGAAGCCATGCCGCCGCGTGCGAAGAAGCGGCGGCCGGCCGGGTGCGCGCCGTCAGGCCGGCACGGCTTCGCGCTCGTCGGCCGCGAACTCGGGCTGGCCTTTGAGGCGCTCGTAGATCGGGGCGAAGTCGGCCGCGGTCATGTCGAACAGCTGCTGGAAGCTGTCGATGATGAAGTAGGTCTGCTGGTAGGTGTCGATCTTGTAGCGCGTGCGCATGGTGCGCTCCAGCTGCAGCGGAATGCGCTGCGGCTCGGGGCTGCGCACCGAATGGGCCAGCTCGCCCGAAGAGCTCAGGATGCCGGCGCCATAGGCCCGCAGGCCGTCGTCCTGGCGGATCAGGCCGAACTCGATCGTGTACCAGTACAGGCGCGACAGCAGCTCGCAGGCGCCCAGGCCGTGGGCCTTGAGGCCGCCCTGGCCGTAGCGCTGCACGTAGTCGGCGAAGACCGGGTTGAACAGCAGCGGCACATGGCCGAACAGGTCGTGGAAGATGTCGGGCTCGACGATGTAGTCGAACTCCTGCGGCGTGCGGATCCAGTCGGTCACCGGGAACTTGCGGTTGGCCAGCAACGTGAAGAACGGCACCTCGGGGATCAGCCCCGGCACGCCCACCAGTTCCCAGCGCGTGGCCTTGTACAGGCGCTCGTTCACTTCCTCGAAGCGCGGGATGCGGTTGCGCGCGCCGAGCGAGGGCAGGGCCTCGATGAACGCATCGCTCGCCAGGCCCGGCAGCAGGGCCGACTGGCGCTCGTACAGGCGCCGGTAGGTGTCGTGGTCGGCCGCGGTGTAGGCCTCGTAGTCCTGCGCGCAGGTGTAGTCGGCGTTGGCGCGGGCGTAGTCGCCGCGGGGTGGGCGATCGGATTGTCCGTAGACGACGGGGGGCTGTCCCATGTTTGGCTCCTTGGGTTTTTGTATCCATGCCGCAGCCCCGGGCGTCCTGCCCCCGGCCGCGGCTAATCCATCTTGATCTTTGCGGCCTTGATCAGAAAACCGTACTTGCTGTGCTCCGAGCGCACGAACTGGCCGAAGCTCTCCAGCGTCAGGTCCTCGGGGTCGAGGCCCATCTTCTTGAAGCGCTCCGTGCTGGCCGGCGACTTCATGCCCGCGCTGAAGGCCATGGCGTAGCGGCGGGCATCGGCATCGGGCAGCGCGATCGGGGCGAACAGCCCGAACCACGTCACCACGTTGAAGCCCTGCACTTCGTCGTTGATGCTGCGCACGTCGGGCAGGTCGTCGTCCCGGCCCAGCGAGGTCACGCCCAGCGCCTTCAGCTTGCCCGCCTTGATGAGCGGCAGCGACGAAGCCAAGTTGTCGAACACCAGGCTCACTTCCTGGGCCTGCAGTGCCTTGAGCGCCGGGGACGAACCCTGGAACGGCACGTGCGCCATGCGCGTGTTGGTCAGCGACTTGAACATCTCGGCCGCGATGTGGCCGATGCTGCCGTTGCCGCCCGAACCGTACTTGAGCTGGTCCGGGTGCTTCTTGAGGTAATGCACCAGTTCGGTCGTGCTGCCGATGTTCAGGCTCTTGGCCTGCTCGGCGCTCATCACCAGCACGTTGGGCGTGCGCGCGACGAGGGCGATCGGCTTGAAGTCCTTGATCGGGTCGTACGGAAAGTTCTTGTACAGCCAGGGGTTCACCGCATGCGTGGCCACCGCGCCCATCACCAGCAGGTTGCCGCCGGCCGGGGCTTTCGCCACCAGATCGGCGCCGACGTTGCCGCCCGCGCCGGGCTTGTTCTCCACCGCCAGGTTGCCCAGCGCCGCCTTGGCGCCTTCGGCAACGATGTGGGCCGAGGCATCGACCGGCCCGCCCGCAGGGTAGGGCACGATGATCTTCAGCGGCGCGGAAGGGGTCTGCGCGTGCGCGGCAAGTCCTGCCATGCACAGCAATGCACCCCCCAGATAGGCACTGGCGTTCAATAACTTCACGGTATCTCCTCCGGGTCTAAGACGTGCCGCAGTATAGAGATGCGTTACCGTGAAGCTGCATTCGGTTACAGGCGTTGTCTCAGTCGGACTTCAGCACGCCCCGGCGCATCTGGTCGAGCTCGATGCTCTCGAACAGCGCCTTGAAATTGCCGTTGCCGAAGCCGTCGTCGCCCTTGCGCTGGATGAACTCGAAGAAGATGGGGCCGAGCTGGTTCTCGCTGAAGATCTGCAGCAGCAGCGCGTCCTTCTTGCCGTCCACGAGGATCTTGCGTCGGTGTAGTTCTGCCAGCGGCTCGCCGTGGCCGGGAATGCGCTTGTCCACCAGTTCGTAGTAGGTGTCGATGGTGTCCAGCAGGCGCACCCCGGCGCCGCGCAGCGCGTCCACCGTGGCGTACAGGTCGTCCGAGCCCATGGCGATGTGCTGGATGCCCTCGCCGTTGTACATGTCCAGGTATTCCTGGATCTGGCCGGCCTTTTCCTTGCCCTCTTCGTTGATCGGGATGCGGATCTTGCCGCAGGGGCTGGTCATGGCCTTGCTCTTGACGCCGGTGACCTGGCCTTCGATGTCGAAGTACTTGATCTCGCGGAAGCCGAACAGGCGCTCGTAGAACCCGGCCCATTCGTTCATGCGGCCCCGGTGCACGTTGTGCGTCAGGTGGTCGATGTAGGTCAGGCCATGGCCGTGGGGGTTGAGCGCTTCTTCGGCCGACACGCCGGGCAGCGGCTCGAAGTCCACGTCGAAGAAGCCGATGTTGCCGATGTCGCCGGGCTGCGCGCCGCCCTTGCCGCGCCAGCGGTCCACCAGATAGATCAGGCTGTCGCCGATGCCCTTGATGGCGGGAATGTTCAGCTCGCCCGGGCCGGCGGTGCCGGCATAGCCCCAGGCGCCCAGCCCCAGGGCGCGCTCGTAGGCGGCCTTGGCATCGTGCACGCGGAAGGCGATGGCGCAGACGCTGGGGCCGTGCATGCGCGCAAAGCGCTGCGCGAAGCTGTCGGGCTCGGCATTGATGATGAAGTTGATCTCGCCCTGGCGGTACAGGGTGACGTTCTTGTGGCGGTGCCGTGCCACGGGCTTGAAGCCCATGCCTTCGAACACTTTGCCCATGGCCTGCGGATCGGGTGCGGCGTATTCGATGAATTCGAAACCGTCGGTGCCCATGGGGTTCTCCCAGGCGGCGGTCTGTTGCGTGGCTTGCTCGGGCAAGGCTGCGTTCATTGGCGTCTCCGTTCGTGGATGGATGTCTGCCATCCACTTTAGGCCGTAGAGACTCAGCATTCGGGCGAAATCGTGCCCCCGGCGAACCCGTTTTGCAGGAAACCTGCATGAATGGCGGCAATGCCGCAGCCGAGGGTTGCCCGGCGGTCAGCGGACCTGTGCGGGCAGCGCCCGCAGCGCCAGGGCGCCCTCCAGGCGGAGCTGCTCCTGCGGCGTGAACAGCTCCGACCGCAGTTGCGCCAGCCGGGCCGAAGAAGACCCCGAGCCCATCGCCGCCTGGTACTGGTCGAGCCGGCCCTGCCATTGCCGGTCCTGCGTGTCCACCTGGGCCAGTCGCTGCGCGGCTTCGGCGCCGTATTGCGCGCTGCGCGCGCTGAAGCGGGCCGTGGCGTCCATGCCCTGGGCGTCGAAGTCCGCGGTCTGCCGGGCCAGGCCCACGTGCGCCACCGCTTCATTGCGCTGTGCCTGCAACGCGGGGCCGAGGGCGCTTTCGGCCTGCTGCAGGGCCGCGCTTTTCTGGTCGGCCGTGAGCGACGGGTCGCGCTCCGTCTCCAGCCGGGACAGCAGGTACTCGTCCATCTGCGCATCTGCGGCGAACAGGGCCTGGTACTCGTCCGGTTCGAAGGCGGCCATGCGCACCTTCTGGCGCGCGGCCAGGGCCTGGCGCAGGGCCTGGGGATCGCGCAGATCGGCGGGCGCCTGCAGCCGCCCCAGCGCCACGCGGTAGTCCACGTAGCGGTGGGCCAGCGCCAGGGCCCTGGTGGCGACCTGCGGCGGGAAGAACTGGCCGATCAGGCCCTCCAGCCGCGCTTTCAGAAGGCCGGGCTCCGGCGCTTCGCCCGCCGCGTGCAGCAGGGCTTCCAGCGTGTCGCGCAGGCCGGGTCCCAGCAGCGGGTCGTCACTGGCGGCGGCCACGGGCGGTGCGGGCGCGTCCCACACCGCCGGCGTGGCCGGGCGGTGGGCGCGGGTGCCCGCAGCCATGGCCGAGGCGGTCTCGGCGCCTGGTGTGCGGGGCGCCTACTGCGCCGGGCCGCCCGCGGTCCACCAGAGCAGGGCGGCGGCCGCAGCGATGCCGCACGCCGCCAGTGCCGCACCGGGGATGCGCGTCACTGGCCGGTGCGTCATGGTTCGGCTTGTCACAGGCCCGCTTTCTTGAGGCGGTTGGCCTGGTCCAGGTACAGCGTGACCGGGTCCACCGACAGCCAGTCCCGCAGGCCGAGCAGTTGGTTGATCTCGTCCAGATGGTTCTGGCGGTAGTCGCCCAGGTGTTTGCCCAGGCGCGCCGAGCAGGCCGACACCAGGCCGTCGTTGGCCTCGTTGAACACCAGCCCGGTCGTGGCGAGCAGGGCGTCGCTGGCATCGAGCACGTTGGTGACCGTGCGCACGCCGGTCCACGAGTAGTAGCGCACGCCGTTGACCAGGTCGGCCCCGTCGCCGCAGCCGCTGGTGGGCACGCCCGCGCCGAAGCGCTGGTTGAAGCGCGCCGAACCTTCGGTGGTGAGCGAATCCAGCGCCGCGGTCGGCATCTGCGGCAGGCCGCTGCCGCCCGAAGAAAGGTTGATGAGCGCCACCAGCGCCGAAGCCGCCTGGCTGGCCACCGCCTCGCTCACGCTGCCCTTGGGCGCGACCCCGCGCACTACGTCGGCCACGCGCGAGCCGCGGTTGACGCCGCCCACGGAGGTGACCGACGCCACCCACTGCGGCGCCACCCCGGCGACGTACCGCGCCGTCGGGCCGCCATGCGAATGGCCGATCAGATGGACCTTCTCGGCGCCCGTGAGCGCCCGGATGTTCTTCACCTGGGCCAGCAACTGCTCGCCCCGCACCTCGGTGCTGTTGGCCGCCGAGACCTGCGCCACGAACACGCGGGCGCCATCGCGCTGCAGCGCTTGCGGAATGCGGTAGAAGTAATCCACGCCCAGCGCGGAATCGAATCCGAACAGGCCATGTACCAAAACGATGGGGTAGCGGGTCTGCGCGTAGCCGGACTGGGCGCTGGCGCCCTGCAAGCCCTGCAATGCGAACGCGGCCAGGACAAAAGCGAAACCGCGCAGCAGACGGCTGAATGCAACGAACATGGTTTGTCTCCGGTGGTGGTGTGAAAACACTCTCTCTTATAAAAAAGAACGACCGTTCTTTTTGGAGATTTTGCGACGATGCACCGTCTTCCACATCGGGACATACGTGCATTCGGCGGCGATGGAATCCACCTTCGCAGCCGTGCCCGAGATCCGTAGAATCCTGCGCCATGACCGCTGACCACGCACTCGACAAGCTCGACCGCGCCATCTTGCGCTGTTTACAGGTAAACGGACGCGAGACCTACGACGAAATCGGGGAGCGGGTGGGGCTGTCGCCCAGCGCCGTGCTGCGCCGCGCCAAGCGCCTGGAGGACAGTGGTGTGATCGACCGCTACGTGGCGCTGGTCCGGCCCGAGTCGGTGGGCCTGGGCCTCACGGCCTACCTGAACGTGCGCCTCGAAAAGCACACCGAGAGCCACAAGCGCAACCCCATGGACCTGTTCCGCGCCAGCGTGCAGACTTGGCCCGAGGTGGTGGAGTGCGCCGCGCTCACGGGCGAGATGGACTACCTGCTGCGCGTCGTGGTGGCCGACATGGCGCACTACAGCCGCTTCATCATGGACACGCTGCTCAAGCACCCCAGCGTGCAGGATTGCAAGACGAGCTTCGTGCTGGACCGCGTGAAGGCCACCACCGCCGTGCCGGTGTAGCGCGCAGGCGCTCATGAATCCATAGCTGCCCAGGCCCTCGGGCCCATCGGTGGCGTCGTTTCAAGGCAGGGGCCTTCGCCCGCCGCGCCGCAGTGCAACAAAAAGTTTGGTCAGATATAAGGGAAAACCCTAAAATCTCGCCATCATGATCCCCACCCAAGACTGGCTTCGCGCGTCCCCCGATGCAGGCGGCACTGTGCTGCGCAGCGAAGCGCCCCGCCCGCCGCACCGGCGGGGCAGCTCGCCGGTCATGGTGCCGATCCGCTCGCTCGGCCCCGGGCACCGCGAGCGCATCGCCGCCCACCTGCTGCGGCTGGAGCCTGCGGACCGCTACCTGCGCTTCGGTTACGCCGCCAGCGACGAACAGGTGCAGCGCTATGTGGATCAGCTGGATTTCGTGCGCGACGAGATCTTCGGCATCTACAACCGGCGGCTGGAACTCATCGCCGTTGCCCATCTCGCCTACGCCGATGCGCCGGAGCACCAAAGCTGCGCCGAGTTCGGCGTGTCCGTGCTGGGCCAGGCGCGGGGGCGCGGCTTCGGCGCGCGGCTGTTCGATCGCGCCGTGATGCACGCGCGCAACCAGGGCGTGAGCATGGTGTTCATCCATGCCCTGAGCGAGAACACCGCCATGCTGAAAATCGCGCGCAATGCCGGCGCCACCGTGCGCCGCGACGGGTCGGAGTCCGAGGCCTACCTGCAGCTGCCGCGCGCCGGCCTGGACACCCGCATGGCGCAGATGGTGGTGCACCAGTTCGCCGAGATGGACTACCGCTTCAAGAAGCAGGCCCGCCAGTTCTGGCGGCTCCTGGCCGGGCTGCAGGAAGTGCGGCGCGGCGTGCGCGACGGGCGCCACCAGTCGGCCGAATGACGTTAACGGGCGCCCGGCAGGGCCGCCAGCGCGGCGCTTCCGCTATCCTTGGGGCCTGATCAACCACCGCACGTCCTGCATTCCAAGACCGTGTCCGACCCCCATTCCGCGCGCCCGTCCGAACGAGAGGACAAGCGCACGTTCCTGCAGCGGCTCGTCGAGTTCATCCACCCCGGCCCGGATTCGACCGACGAGCTGATCGCCACCCTGGCGGAAGCCGAAGACAACCAGATCATCAACGCCGATGCTCGCGTGATGCTCGAGCGCGTGCTGCGCATGGCCGAGATGCGGGCCAGCGACGTGATGGTGGCCGCCCCGCGCATGGACCTGATCGACATCGAGGCGCCGTTCGATGCCCTGCTGCACCAGGTGATCGACACCGCGCACTCGCGGTTTCCCGTCTATCAGGGCGAGCGCGAGAACATCATCGGCATCCTGATGGCCAAGGACCTGCTCAAGCTGCAGCGCGCGCCGGAGCTGAACATCCGCGCGCTGTTGCGCCCTGCGGCCTTCGTGCCGGAGAGCAAGGGCCTGAACGACCTGCTGCGCGAGTTCCGCGTGAACCGCATCCACATGGCGGTGGTGATCGACGAGTTCGGCCGCGTGGCCGGATTGGTCACCATCGAGGACGTGCTGGAGCAGATCGTGGGCGAGATCGAGGACGAGTTCGACATCCCCGAGGACGAGGGCGACATCTTCGGCCTGGCCGACCGCACCTACCGCGTGAGCGGCGACACCCCGGTCGAGCGGGTGGCCGAGGCGTTCGGCGCGGTGCTCGCGGGCTCCGACCGGACCGAGCCCTTCGACACCATCGGCGGCCTGATCGCGCACGAGATGGGCCGTGCGCCCAAGCGCGGTGAGACGCTCGACCTGGGCGGCCTGCGGTTCGTCGTGCTGCACACCAAGGGCGGCGCGGTGCGCTGGTTCAAGGTGTCGCCGGTTCCCGCCGAAGACGACCGGGCTGCGCACTGATGGGCGCCGCTGGCGCGCGCAGCGGCCCGCTCGGGCCGGTGGCGCTGGCAGGGGGGCTCGCGCTGCTGGCGGGCCTGGCGCAGGCCGCCTCGATCGCCTGGCCCTTCGGCGGCGAGCCGGTGTGGTGGATGCAACTCCTGTCCCTGGGCGGCTTCGCGCGGCTGCTGCTGGCCAGCCGCAGCGCGCGGCAGGCCGCGGTGCTGGGGTGGCTCTTTGCCACCGCCTGGCTGACGGGCACCTTCTGGTGGCTCTTCATTTCCATGCACACCTACGGCGGGCTGGCCGCGCCGCTGGCCGCGCTCGCGGTGGTGGGGCTGGCGGCGTTTCTGGGCAGCTACTACGCGGTGGCTGCAGGGTGTTTCAAGGCCCTGGGGCAATCAAATCGCTGGCATGCTGCTATTGTTTTCGGAGCGTTCTGGCTGCTGGCCGAGTTGGCGCGCGGCCAGTGGTGGACGGGCTTTCCATGGGGCGCCGGTGGCTACGCGCACGTCGAAGGCCCGCTGGCCGTGCTGGCGCGGTCGGTCGGGATGTACGGCATCGGCTGCGTCGCGGCCGTGCTGGCCATGCTGGTGGCCCAGGGGCGGCGCAGCGACCTGCGCAGCCTGAAGGCGTGGGCCCTGGTGGGGCTGGCCGTGCTGGCCTGGGCCGGGCTGGCAGTGCAGCGCCACTGCGCCGTCGAGCTGTGCCACACGCCGATGCAGCGCCCCGCACCGCTGTCGCTGGCGCTGCTGCAGGGCAACATTCCCCAGGACGAGAAATTCCAGGCCGGCAGTGGCGTGCCGACCGCCCTGCGCTGGTATGCCGAGCAGCTGCGCAGCGCCCAGGCCGCGCTGGTGGTGGCGCCCGAGACGGCCATCCCGCTATTGCCGCAGCAACTGGTGCCGGGCTACCTGGATTCGGTCACCGCGCGCTACACCCAGGCCCCCGCGGCGGGGCAGGGCGCCGGCCGGCAGGCGGCGCTGCTGGGCATTCCGCTGGGCGACATGGCGCTGGGCTACACCAATTCGGTGATGGGCTTCGCGCCCGGCCAGGCCGCGCCGTACCAGTACGACAAGCACCACCTCGTGCCCTTCGGCGAATTCATTCCGCCGTTCTTCCGGTGGTTCACCGAGATGATGAACATCCCGCTGGGCGACTTCAACCGGGGGGCCGTGGGGCAGGCGCCGTTCCTCTGGGCGGGCGAGCGCATCGCGCCCAACATCTGCTATGAGGATCTGTTCGGCGAAGAACTGGGCGCGCGCTTTACCGACCCCGCCCAGGCGCCGACGATCTTCGTGAACCTGAGCAACATCGGCTGGTTCGGCGATTCGGTGGCCATCGACCAGCATCTGGCCATCAGCCGCATGCGCGCGCTGGAGTTCGAGCGCCCCATGGTGCGGGCCACCAACACCGGGGCCACCGCCATCATCGACCACCGGGGCGTGGTCACGCAGCGCCTGCCGTCGCACGTGCGCGGCGTGCTGACCGGCGAGGTGCAGGGGCGCAGCGGGGCGGTCACGCCCTACGCGTATTGGGTCTCGCGCTGGGGCCTGTGGCCGCTGTGGGCGCTGGGCGCGCTGGTGGCAGGCCTGGCTTGGGTGCGCCGGCGCCGCGCCCGCAGGGCCGCCACCGCCTGAACCCCCGCGCGCCTGGCGCCGACCGAAGGGCCCGCTCAGAGCGCGGCCGCTTCGGAAGGCGCGCGCGCCATCGTTTGTATGAGCACGTCCGACAGCAGGGCCAGCATGCGGGCGGCATGGCGGTCCGGCGGGCGGTTGGCGGCGTGGTAGGCATGCAGCGCCATGGGGGGCAGGTCGCGCAGCGGCACCGCGGTGATGGCGGCCGGGTCGAGGTTGCGCGCGGTCAGGAAATCGACCACCGTCCACCCCATGCCGCGCTTGACCAGCGCCAGGGCCAGCTGCGAGGTCTGCATCTGGATGCCCAGCTCGGTGTGCACGCCCAGGCTCTGCGCCAGTTCGGCCATGGGTTGGCGCATGGGCTCGTCGCCCAGCAGCTGGATCATGGGCGTGTTGGCCAGGAACGTGATCGGGTCGGACCGGTTCAGCCGCACCGCGCGCAGCCAGATGTCCCGCGCCACGGCGATGAACAGCGGCCCGCTCACCAGGATGCTGCTCTCCAGCTGCGGGTGCGGATGATCGTAGAAGCCCAGCGCGAAATCCACCGAGCGGGTGAGCAGCGCCTGCGCCATCTGGTCCTGGTGCAGGGTGCGCACTTCCACGCGCACCCGGGGCGACTGCTGGGCATGGCGCTCCAGCACCGCGGGCAGGAATTCATGCGTGACGGACGGAATCGCCGCCAGCCGCACCAGGCCGCCCTCGGGCTGGCGCAGGTTGTGTGCGGTGCGGCGCAGCGCGTCGAGCTGGCTGTGGATCTGGCTGGAGGCGGTGAACAGCGCCTGCGCCTCCGGCGTGGGCAGCAGGGCCCCGCGGGCCCGGCTGAACAGCGCGTAGCCCAGTTGCAGTTCCGCGTGCGCGATGGTCTTGCTCACCGCCGACGGCGTGATGTTGATCAGCCGGGCAGCCGCGCTCATGTTGCCGGTCTGCATGACGGCCTGGAAGACTTCGAGTTGGCGGAGATTCATCGCAGGGGAGGGAAAACGAGAATATGACCGGAAGTCACACCCGGCCGGCGATTATTCCCCACAGCCCGCCATGCGGTTTCCTACCATACGGCACCCGCGGAAATGCCGCGGGCACAAAAAGTGTCATTCATTACGGAGACTCACATGCTTTCCCCTCTGAAACTGAAGCGCCTGCTGGCCGGCGCCGCCTTCGCAGCCTGGGCCGTCGTGGCCGCGGCGCAGCCCGCCGCCAAGCCCAACGTCGTGGTCCTGGCCACGGGCGGCACCATTGCCGGCGCGGGCGCCTCGGCGACCAACAGCGCGTCCTACGCCGCGGCCAAGGTGCCGGTGGACAAGCTCATCGCGGGCCTGCCCGAGCTGGCGAACGTGGCCAACGTCAAGGGCGAGCAGGTCTTCCAGATCGCTTCGGAGAGCTTCACCAACGAGCAGTTGCTCAAGCTGGGCAAGCGCGTGTCGGCCCTGGCCAAGCAGGCCGACGTGGACGGCATCGTCATCACCCACGGCACCGACACGCTGGAGGAAACGGCGTACTTCCTGAACCTGGTGGTGCGCACCGACAAGCCCATCGTCGTCGTGGGCTCCATGCGCCCCGGCACCTCGCTGTCGGCCGACGGCGCGCTGAACCTGCTGAGCGCCGTCTCGGTGGCGGCCAGCAAGGATTCCTCGGGCAAGGGCGTCCTCGTGACCATGAGCGACGAGATCCAGAGCGGCCGTGACGTGGTCAAGGGCGTCAACATCAAGACGCAGGCGTTCCGCAGCCAGTGGGGCCCGCTGGGCATGGTGGTGGAGGGCAACAACTACTGGTTCCGCGCGCCGGTCAAGCGCCACACCGCGCAATCGGAGTTCAACATCGACGAGATCGAGACGCTCGCCCCCGTGGAGATCGTCTACGGCTACGGCAACGTGCCGCGCTCCACGGTGGACGCCGTGGGCCGCTCGGGCGTCAAGGCGCTGATCCATGCCGGCACCGGCAACGGCTCGGTGGCCGACCGGGTGGTGCCTGCGCTGCAGGAACTGCGCGGCCAGGGCGTGCAGATCATCCGTTCCTCGCGCATTGCCGACGGCTTCGTGCTGCGCAACGCCGAGCAGCCCGACGACAAGTACGACTGGGTGGTCGCTCACGACCTGAACCCCCAGAAGGCCCGCATCCTGGCCGCCGTGGCGCTGACCAAGCCCCAGACCAGCAAGGACCTGCAGCGCATCTTCTGGCAGTACTGACCGGGGCCCGATCCGCGCGGCCGCACGCCCGTGCGGCCTGCGCTGACGCGGTCCGGCGCGGCCCGCTTTCATGAAATTAGGGAATCACCCTTGGCCCTGTGTCACAGTCGGCCCTCCGTGTGCCTTGATAATGGATGCCCCGCCACCGAAAAGACCTCGGTGGCGCGCAATCAAAATCCGGCGGGCGCACCGCCGATCTGGAGCACGACTGACAATGGCTGATTCCTTTTCCTATGAACAACTGATCGCCTCCGGCGAGGGCAAGCTGTTCACCCCTGACAGCGGACGACTGCCGCTGCCGCCCATGCTGATGTTTGACCGCATCACGCACATCGACAGCGATGGTGGGGCGCATGGGCTGGGGAAAATCCGGGCCGAACTCGATGTGCGCCCCGACCTCTGGTTTTTCGACTGCCACTTCCAGGGCGATCCGGTCATGCCGGGCTGCCTGGGGCTGGATGCCATGTGGCAGCTCATCGGTTTCTACCTCACCTGGCTGCAGCTGCCGGGCCGGGGCCGCGCCCTGGGCGCGGGTGAAGTCAAGTTCACCGGCGAAGTCGGCCCCAACGTGAAGCTCGTCACCTACGAAATCGACATCAAGCGCGTGATCAAGCGCAAGCTGGTCATGGCCATCGGCGATGCCCGCCTGCTGGCCGACGGCCAGGAGATCTACGTGGCCAACGACCTGCGCGTGGGCCTTTTCAAGCGTGAAGACGGGAAGGACGGAGCACCCGCAGCGGGAGCCACGGCATGACCATGAAGAAGCGCGTCGTCATCACGGGTGCGGGCATCGTCTCGTGCATCGGCAACGACCAGCAGGCAGTGACCACGTCGCTGCGCGAAGGCAAATCCGGCATCCGCGCCATGCCCGAGTTCGCCGAACTCGGCCTGCGCAGCCAGGTGGCGGGCGCGCCGCAGATCGATCTGGACGCGCTCATCGACCGCAAGCAGCGCCGCTTCATGGGCGATGCCGCGGCGTACGCCTACCTGTCGCTGAAGGACGCCATCGCCCAGTCCGGCCTGTCGCCCGCCCAGGTGTCCCACCCCCGCACCGGCCTCATCATGGGCTCGGGCGGCGGCTCGCCGGCCAACCAGATCGAGGCGGCGGACACGCTGCGCTCCAAGGGCATCCGCCGCGTGGGGCCCTACCAGGTCACGCGCTGCATGGGCTCCACCGTGTCGGCCAACCTGTCCACGGCGTTCGCCATCAAGGGCATCAATTTCTCGATCACCTCGGCCTGCAGCACCTCCGCGCACTGCGTGGGCATGGCGGCGCAGCAGATCGCCTTCGGCCTGCAGGACGTGATGTTCGCCGGCGGCGGCGAAGAGCTCTCCTGGGGCCTGGCCACGCTGTTCGACGGCATGGGCGCCATGTCGGCCAAATTCAACGCCACGCCAGAGACGGCCTCGCGCCCCTACGACGTGGACCGCGACGGCTTCGTGATCGCCGGCGGCGGCGGTGCGCTGGTGCTGGAGAGCCTGGAGCACGCCCAGGCCCGCGGCGCCACCATCCTGGCCGAGATCGTCGGCTTCGGCCTGTCGTCGGACGGTGAAGACATGGTCGCGCCCTCGGGCGACGGCGCCATCGCCTGCATGCGCCAGGCCATCGCCGAAGCGGGCGGCGGCACGATCGACTATGTGAACACGCACGGCACGTCCACCCCCGTGGGCGACCTGCCCGAACTGCGCGCGCTGCGCGAGGTGTTCGGCGACGCGGTGCCACCGTTCTCCTCCACCAAGTCGCTCACCGGCCACTCGCAGGGCGCGACGGGCGTGCAGGAGGCGATCTACTGCCTGTACATGCTGGAGGGCGGCTTCATCGCCGGCTCGGCCCACATCGAGAACCTGGACCCGGCCGCCGAGGGCATGCCCATCGTGCGCACCTCGCGCGATGCATCGCTGACGACCGTGCTGTCCAACAGCTTCGGCTTCGGCGGCACCAACGCCAGCCTGGTGCTGCGCCGCTGGCAAGATTGAGTGGACGCCCGCGGTGCAACCGCGGTGTATTGCTATGAAGATGATAGCTGCCAGCGCTTGATGCATAAGCGGTGGCGGCTATTTTTGCATGCGGGCGTGGCGGCCCCGTGCCGGGCGTGGCCGATGCGCCGGGCGCGCCTCGTAAAATCGACCGCTTTTGCGCGCGCCTGCGTGCAAACCCTCTCTACCAACCGCATGGCCCCGCCATGCCAGACACACGCATGTTGACCTTCCAGCAAATCATCCTGAAGCTGCAGTCGTACTGGGCCGAACAGGGCTGCGCGCTACTGCAGCCCTACGACATGGAAGTGGGCGCCGGCACCTCGCACACTGCCACCTTCCTGCGCGCGCTGGGCCCCGAGCCCTGGAAGGCCGCCTACGTGCAGCCCAGCCGCCGCCCCAAGGACGGCCGCTACGGCGAGAACCCCAACCGCCTGCAGCACTACTACCAGTTCCAGGTCGTGCTCAAGCCCGCGCCGGCCAACATCCTGGAGTTGTATTTGGGATCGCTGGAGGCCCTGGGTTTCGATCTCAAGAAGAACGACATCCGCTTCGTCGAGGACGACTGGGAGAACCCCACGCTCGGCGCCTGGGGCCTCGGCTGGGAGGTGTGGCTCAACGGCATGGAGGTGACGCAGTTCACCTACTTCCAGCAGGTCGGCGGCATCGACTGCAAGCCCGCCACGGGCGAGATCACCTACGGCCTGGAGCGCCTGGCGATGTACCTGCAGGGCGTGGACAACGTCTACAACCTGACCTGGACCGACGGCCTTTCCTACGGCGACGTGTACAAGCAGAACGAGGTGGAGCAGTCCACCTACAACTTCGAGCACTCCGACGCCGACTTCCTGTTCACCGCGTTCAGCGCGCACGAAAGCCAGGCCCAGCACCTGATGGAGCAGCAGCTCGCCCTGCCGGCCTACGAGCAGGTGCTGAAAGCCGCGCACAGCTTCAACCTGCTGGATGCGCGCGGCGCCATCAGCGTGACCGAGCGCGCGGCCTACATCGGCCGCATCCGCAACCTGGCCCGCGCCGTGGCCAAGAGCTACCTCGACAGCCGCGCGCGGCTGGGCTTTCCCATGGCGCCCCAGGAATGGGCCGCCGAAGTGCTGGCCGACCTGGCCTGCGCCGACCAGCAGCAGCAACAGCAGAAGAAGGCGGCCTGAGGCACGCACGCGCATCAGGAAGGAACACAGACCACCATGACCCATCCGAATCTTCTCGTTGAACTGTTCGTCGAAGAACTGCCCCCGAAGGCCTTGCAGAAACTGGGCGACGCCTTTGCCGGCGTGCTGTTCGAGCAGCTGCAGGCCCAAGGGCTGGCCGCGCCGGGCTCGCGCCTGACGGCCTTCGCTTCGCCGCGCCGCCTGGCCGCGCACATCACCGAGGTGGCGCCCCAGGCCGCCGACAAGGCCGTCTCGCAAAAGCTCATGCCCGTCGCCGTGGGGCTGGATGCCGCCGGCAACGCCACGCCCGCGCTGCTCAAGAAGCTGGCCGCCCTGGGCGCCGACGCCTCGGCCGTGGCCGCGCTGCGCCGCGTGCCGGACGGCAAGGCCGAGGTGCTGTTCCACGACAGCACCGTGCGCGGCGCCACGCTGTCCGAGGGCCTGCACAAGGCCCTGCAGGAATCCATCGCCAAGCTGCCCATCCCGAAGGTGATGCGCTACCAGCTCGCCTCCGGCTGCGAGCAGCCCGGCTGGACCAGCGTGAGCTTCGTGCGCCCCGCGCACGGCCTGGTGGCCCTGCACGGCACCGAGGTGCTGCTGTCGGTGAAGGCGCTGGGCCTGACCGCCGGCAACACCACGCACGGCCACCGCTTCGAGGCGGCCGTGGACCCGGTCGTCGTCACCAGTGCCGACAGCTACGCCCAGCAGCTGGCCGAGCAGGGCGCGGTGATCGCGAGCTTCGCCGAGCGCCGCGCCGAGATCGTGCGCCAGCTGCAGGCCGCGGCCGCGCGCGTGGGCGGCGGCGTGCGCCCCATCGAGGACGACGCCCTGCTCGACGAGGTGACCGCGCTGGTCGAGCGCCCCAACGTGCTCATCTGCGAGTTCGAAAAAGAGTTTCTCGATGTGCCGCAGGAGTGCCTGATCCTCACGATGAAGGCCAACCAGAAGTACTTCCCGCTGCTGCAGGCCGATGGCCGGCTGTCGCACCAATTCCTGGTGGTGAGCAACATCACGCCCGCCGATGCGAGCGCGGTGGTGCAGGGCAACGAGCGCGTGGTGCGCCCGCGCCTGGCCGACGCCAAGTTCTTCTTCGACCAGGACCGCAAGAAGACGCTGCTGTCGCGCGTGGAGAGTCTCTCCAAGGTGGTCTATCACAACAAGCTGGGCACGCAGGGCGAGCGCGTGGAGCGCGTGCGCGCGATCGCCAAGGCGATCGCCGAGCAGCTCTTCGCCGGCATCGGCACGCACCACACCGATCTGGACTCGGCCGAAGGCGAGATCGCCCGCGACTACCTGCTGTCGTGCGTGGACACCGCCGCGCGGCTGTCCAAGGCCGATCTGGTCACCGACATGGTGGGCGAATTCCCCGAGCTGCAGGGCATCATGGGCGGCTACTACGCCGCCAACGACGGCCTGGCGCACGAAGTGGCCCACGCCATCGAAGACCACTACAAGCCGCGATTCGCAGGCGACGAACTGCCGCGCGAGAACGTCGGCGTGATCGTGGCCATGGCCGACAAGCTGGAAACGCTGGTCGGCATGTTCGGCATCGGCAACCTGCCCACCGGCGACCGCGACCCGTTCGCGCTGCGCCGCCATGCGCTGGGCGTGATCCGCATGCTGGTCGAGCGCGAACTGCCGCTGGACCTTCATAAGCTCCTGGAAAAAGTTTATGAGGTGATGGACAAGCTACTGGATCAGATTGGGCTCAAAGAGCAGGCGAAGCTTGTTGTTAAGTCTTCTGGTCAAGAGAAGGTCGCAGACGTAACCACGTACCGTCAGCTTGATACGCTTACGCCGGAGTTGGTTGAAGACTTCATGTACGACCGCCTCGCCGGCAGCCTGCGCGAGCAGGGCTACAGCGCGCAGGAAGTCGATGCCGTCATCGCCCTGCGCCCGCAGCGCCTGTCGCTGGTGCAAAAGCAGCTCGCCGCCGTGCGCGCGTTTGCCGAACTGCCCGAAAGCCCGGCCCTGGCCGCGGCCAACAAGCGCGTGGGCAACATCCTCAAGAAGGCCGAGGTGGCCGGGCCCGTGGACCCGCACGTCAACCCCGACCTGCTGCAGGAAGAGGCGGAAAAGAACCTCTACGCCGCGCTGCAGCGCTTCGTGCCCGAGGCCGATGCGCAGTTCGACGCGGGCGACTACACCGCCAGCCTGCAGACGCTGGCCGTGCTGCGCGCGCCGGTGGATGCGTTCTTCGACGACGTGATGGTCAACGCCGAGCAACTGGACCTGCGCCTGAACCGCCAGGGCCTGCTCAAGCGCCTGCACGTGGCCATGAACCGCGTGGCCGACCTGTCCCGGCTGGCCGCCTGAGGCAGGGGGCCGCGCTGGTGGTAGGCTGGCGCAGTCTTTCACCAGGCGTTCCCACACCATGAAAATCGCCATCCTCGACCGCGACGGCACGCTCAACCCCTCGGGCGAGAGCTTCATCGCTTCGCCCGACGAGTGGACCCCGCTGCCCGGGGCGCTGGAGGCCGTGGCGCGGCTCAACCATGCCGGCTGGCATGTCGTCGTCGCCACCAACCAGCCCGGGCTGGGGCGCGGGCTGTTCGACGTGATGGCGCTCAACGCCATCCACGCCAAGCTGCACCGCAAGCTCGCTGCGGTGGGCGGCCGCATCGACGCCGTGTTCTATTGCCCGCACGCACCCGACGACCTGTGCGCCTGCCGCAAGCCGGCGCCGGGCCTGATGGAGCAGATCCGCGACCGCTACGGCGTTGAGGGCGACGAGGTGCTGGTGGCCGGCAACTGCGTGGAGCACCTGCGGGCCGGCGCGGCCATCGGTGCGCAGCTGCATCGGGTCGGTGCGGCCCAGGCCGCCGAAGCGCCCCTGGTCGCCTCGGGCGATGCCCTGCTGCCCAGCCCGTGGCCCGAAGGCACGCAGTTCCATGCCAGCCTGGCCGACTTTGCCGACCACGTGGCCGCGCAATCCGCCGTGGCGGCGCCGGGCCTGAACATCGCCGTTTGATGTGCTATTAATTTAATAGCTAAAACGGCATATATTCCTAGGGCATGAGCCCAAAAACACCCATTTTTTCCTGATTGCCATGGCCCTGATCCGTTCCATCGCCCACCTGCTCTGGATGGGCATCACCGTGGTGCCTTATACGCTGCTCATCCTGCTGGTGCGGCTGTTCGGCGCCAGCAGCCGCACGCGCTACCGCATCGCGCGGGCGTGGCTCAAGCTCAGCACCGATGCGGCGCACGTCATCATGGGCATCCGCACGCGCATCACGGGCATGGAGCACCTGCCCACCGACCCCACGCAGGGCGTGGTGCTGCTGGTCAAGCACCAGTCCACCTACGAGACCTTCCTGATGCCGGCGATCATGCCGCGCCCCCTGGCCTACGTGTTCAAGAAGGAGCTGCTGTACGTGCCGTTCTTCGGCTGGTCGATCGGCAGCCTGGACATGATCCACATCGACCGCGGCCAGCGCGCCCGGGCCTTCGTGAAGGTGCTGCAGCAGGGCCGCGCGCTCCTGGCCAAGGGCACCTGGGTCATCATGTTCCCCGAGGGCACGCGCGTGGAGCGCGGGCGCAAGGGCCAGTACAAGAGCGGCGGCACGCGGCTGGCCATCGAGGCGGGCGTGCCCGTGGTGCCGATCGCCGTCACCTCGGCCAAGGTGTGGCCGCGCAAGGCCTTCATCAAGCGGCCGGGCACGGTGGACGTGTCCATCGGCCGCCCCATCCCGACCGAAGGCCGCAAGCCCGACGAGCTCATGCGCGAGGTCGAGGCCTGGATCGAATCCGAAATGCAGCGCCTCGACCCCGAGGCCTACGCGCCGGGCCGGTGATGCAGCGGCTGGTGCAGCTGGCGCTCGATCTGTTCGGCGGCGCGGCGCCGGCCGAGCCGCCGACTGCGCCTGCCTCCGCGCCCCGTGCCAGGAATTCCAGGCCGAATGCAGCGGATGCCGGCGGTTCGATTGCCGATGATGCTATTAATTTAGTAGCGAGTGACGCTGCCAAGCCCACGCCATCGCCCGCTCCACCGGTGGTGAAAGCGCCGCCCGTTCCCCTGGGCACGCTGCTCAGCCCCGCGATCTTCCGCCACCCCCGCGCCAGCCGCGAGGTGCTGCTGGGCGATGCCGTCGTGGCCTATGCGCTGCAGCGGGCGCGGCGGCGCACCATCGGGTTCACGGTGGGGGCGGACGGCCTGGCGGTGCGCGCGCCGGGCTGGGTGTCGCTCGCGGCCGTGGATGCCGCGCTGCAGGAAAAATCCGCCTGGATCCTGCGCAAGCTGGGCGAGGCGCAGGACCGCCAGCAGCGGGTGGACGGCGCCCGCATCGCCTGGGGCGACGGCGCCGTGCTGCCGTACCTGGGCGAGCCGCTCACCGTGGTACTGGACCCGACGCACGGCTTTCGCGGCACGGGCGGCGCGCTGGTCGAGGGCCCGCAGGGCGAGCGCCAGTTGCACATCGGTCTGGCGCACACCGCCTCGCCCGCCCAGGTGCGCGACGCGGTGCAGGCCTGGCTGATGCGCGACGCCCGCCAGCGCTTCACCGCGCGGCTCGACCATTTCGCGCCGCTGCTGGGCGTGCGCTGGAGCAGCCTGCGCCTGTCCAGTGCCCAGACGCGCTGGGGCAGCGCGCGCAGCGACGGCTCCATCCGCCTCAATTGGCGGCTGCTGCACTACCGCCCCGCGGTCATCGACTACGTGGTCGCCCACGAGCTGTCGCACCTGCGCGTGATGGACCACAGCCCGCGCTTTTGGGACACCGTGCGCAGCGTCGTGCCCGACTACGCCGACCTGCGCGGGCGCCTGCGCGACGAACCCGCGCCGCCCTGGGATTGACCGGCGGCCCAAGCCCCTGACGCCAGTGCTTGAACCCCGTGCGGCCCGCCGCCGGTGCTGACAGAATGCCCCGCATGACTTCCAACGCTTCTTCTTCCTCTTCCTCCTCCTCTTCTGCCTCGGACCGGCCGCAGCCGGCCGAGGGCTACGCGGGCGATGTGTCGCCGGAGCTGGCATGGCAGTGGGTGCAGTCGGGCCGGGCCGTGCTGGTGGACGTGCGCACGGATGCCGAGCGCGACTGGGTCGGCTTTGTCCCCGGGGCCGTGGCCGTGCCCTGGAAGCACTGGCCCGGCATGGCACCCAACCCCCAGTTCGACGCCGCCATCCAGGCTGCGGTGCCGCCGGACGGCCAGGCCGTGCTGCTGTGCCGCAGCGGCGTGCGCTCGGTAGCGGCGGCGCGCCGGGCCACGGAACTGGGGCTCACCGCGTACAACATCCTCGAAGGCTTCGAGGGCGATGCCGACGAGAACGCGCACCGCAACGTGAAGGGCGGCTGGCGCTTTCGCGGCTTGCCGTGGCGCCAGGGCTGAGCGCGAAGGGTTCGCTGCCTTCCCGTCGTTCGCCGCCTCGTGTGCCGCAACGAAAACGGGCCCGTGAGGGCCCGTTGGGAGGCGCGCGCCGCAGCGCGCTTTGAAGGGCTGTCAGAGCGCGGGAATGCGCAGCTTCTGGCCGGGGTAGATCTTGTCGGGGTGCGTCAGCATGGGCTGGTTCGCCTCGAAGATCTTGGGGTACTTGTTGGCGTCGCCGTAGAACTTCTTGGCGATGGCCGAGAGGGTGTCGCCGCGCACCACGTCGTGGTACTGCGCTTCGGGCTCGGGATTCGTGACGGACATCTGGTTGTCCACGCTGGTCACGCTGGCCACGTTGCCGCAGCACAGGGTCACCTTCTCCTTGGCGGCCTGCGTGGGCGCTTCGCCCTTCACGGTGACCTTGCCCTCGGGGCCGGCGAACGCCACCTGGACGTTGCTCACGCCGAGGTTCTGCGAGGCGATGTAGGTCTCGATGGCCTTGCCCGCCTTGGCGTTCAGTTCGTCCTGCGTGGGGGCTGCCGCCGTTGCGGCCTGGGCATCCTTGCCGCCGAACAGTTTTTCGCCGGCTTCCTTGATGAAGCTGAAAAGTCCCATGTGCTGGCTCCTTGATGTGGTCTGTGGATCGGACCGGCCACTGTAGCGCCATCGCCAGTCCGGGCCGTGTCGGACAGCCGCCCGAAGGGCCAGGCAGCTCCCCGCGCGCGGTGCCGGGGGCCGCGATAGAAGTGCGCCGGCGCCGCAGAGTCCGCGCGTCGCGTGCGGGTAAACATGCGCGTCAAGGCGATTTGTAAAACTCGTGATAATCCCGCATGACTTTTCTGGCCATCGACGTCGGCAACACCCGCCTCAAATGGGCGATGTACGACGCTCCCCAGCCGGGCGCCGTAGTGCTCGCCCACGGCGCTGAATTCCTGGACAACATCGAACGGCTGGCGGAAAGCTCGTGGGCCGGGTTGCCCGTGCCCGAGCGCATGCTGGGCTGCGTGGTGGCAGGCGACGCTGTGCGCCGCCGCGTGATGGAGCAGATGGAGCTGTGGGACGTGCTGCCGCAGTGGGTGGTGTCGTCCGCGCAGGAGGCCGGCCTGGTCAACGGCTACGACCACCCGACGCGCCTGGGCTCGGACCGCTGGGTGGCCATGATCGGCGCGCGCCATCGCCTGCTGGCGCAGGGCCCGGCGCGGCCGCTGATCGTGGTGATGGTCGGCACGGCCGTGACGGTCGAGGCGATCGACGCGCAGGGCCGCTTCCTGGGCGGGCTGATCCTGCCCGGCCACGGGATCATGCTGCGGGCGCTCGAATCCGGCACGGCGGGCCTGCATGTGCCCACGGGCGAGGTGAGCCTGTTTCCCACCAACACGAGCGATGCGCTCACGAGCGGCGGCACCTACGCCATCGCCGGCGCGGTCGAGCGCATGGTGCAGCACATCACGCAGCACTGCGGCGAAGCGCCCGCCTGCATGATGACCGGCGGCGCAGGCTGGAAGATGGCGCCCAGCATGACCCGGCCGTTCGATCTGGTCGAGAACCTGATCTTCGACGGCCTGCTGGCCATCGCCGCGCAGCGCTTCGCAAAGACCGTCGCGGAGCGGGACGAGGGCCGGGACCGCCGCTGAAAGGCGGGGCTACCCTTCGGCCAGCTCGGTCTGGGCCAGCTCCACGCCCAGCCGCTCCAGCGCGTCGGCGGGCTGGGTGGTGGCGACCTCCTCGTACAGGCGCGTGGCGTCGCCCATGCGCTGGTCGCCTTCCAGGATGAGCAGCGCGTTGGCGTATTCGATCTTGCCGATCACCGAGTCCGGGTTGATGGCGAAGGCCTCCTCGAAAAGCCGCAGGCTGCTGGCCTTGCGGGCGCCGTAGGTCATGCTGCCCACCATCTCGCCGACCTTGTCGATGATCTCGGCATGGAACACGGCCAGCGCCAGCCGCGCATCGGCATGGATGGGCGACAGCACGATGGCCTGCTCCAGCGTCTTGCGCACGCGGCTGCCCAGGCCCTGCGCCATGGCCTTGGCCACGCTGATCCCCTGGCTGTAGCGGCCGATGGCGTAGGCATGCCAGAACCAGGCGCTGGGGTTGGTGGGCTCCGCCCGCATCTGCTCGCTCGCCCGCTCGGCGGCCTCGGTCAGCAGCGCCAGGCGCCGGTCCTCGTGCGGCTCCAGGTAGTTCGCATAGACGATGGTGGCCTTGTTGGCCACGGTGATGCCGGCACCGCCGGCCGCCAGCCCGGCGCGGGCGGCCTCCTCGAAGGCGCCGCGGTGAAAGAGCACCCAGGCGTCGAGCACGGCGGCGTCGTCGGGACAGGGCTCGGCATCGCCCGCATGCAGGCGCTTCCATTGGCTGCGCACCGAAGCGGCGGTGAAGGGGTAGGCGTCGGAGTACGGGAAGGGCGTCCAGGGCTTCACGGTGCGTCTCCTCGGGGTGGGGTTGCGTCGGTCAGGCGGCCAGGGCCTGGGTGCTGTAGGCGCCGCTCAGCGCCTGCAGGTGCTCGCGCTGGCTGTCTTCCAGGTAGGGCATGAGCAGGTCCAGCACATGGTGCGCGCCCCGCAGCAGGGCGCTCTGCGCGCTCTCGGGCTCCAGGGCGTGCCGCGGATCGCTCACGTATTCGAAGCTGAGCCAGTAGGTCAGCACCACCACCATGCTGGTGGCCATGGAGCCGGCATCGCGGGTGCCCAGGCGCAGCGCGCCGGTGCGCTCCATGCCGCCCAGCAGCGTGCGCAGGGCCTGGGTCTTGCGCCCGAGCAGGGTCTGGAAGTGGGTCTCCAGGCGGCGGTTGCGGGACAGCAGGTCGTTCAGGTCGCGGTACAGGAAGCGGTACTGCCAGATCAGCTCGAACAGCGTGTGCAGGAAGAACCAGGCGTCTTCCACGTCGCGCACGCTGTCGGCCGCATCCAGCAGCTCGTTCAGGGCCGCCTCGTAGCGCGAGAACAGCACGTTGACCAGCTCGTCCTTGGCCGGGTAGTGGTAGTAGAGATTGCCCGGGCTGATGCCCAGCTCGGCGGAGATCGCGGTCGTCGACACGTTGGGTTCGCCAAAGCGGTTGAACAGCTCCAGCGTGGATTCCAGAATGCGCTCGGCAGTGCGGCGCGGCGCTTTTTTCACCATATCGGCGGCCTCCCGGTGCGTGGGTGGTTGTCTCTTTCACCCACTCTAACCGAGGTGGTCTGCCCGCACGGTGTTGCAGTGCATCATGCAAGGAATAGGCAATCCTTTGGAATGCCCGCTCCCCGGGGGCGGCAGCCGCCGCCCGGGCCTTCAGTCGGCCGGCGGTTTGGGGGGCCGGGGGCGGGCCGCGGCGGCGGTCTTGCGGGCGGCCGTGGCACGGCCGGTGGGTGGCTTGGCCGCGCCGCGCTTGGCGGCGGGGCGGGGGGCGGCCTGTGCCTGGGTGGCGGCCTCCAGTGCCCGGGTGAGCGCATCGATGCGCTCGTGCAGGGCCTGCACATCGCGCGCGGTGGGCACGCCCAGCCGGGCTAGCGCCTTGGCCACGCGGTCTTCGAAGATGGTTTCCAGCTTGTCCCACTGGCCCGCCGCGCGCGTGCCGAATTCGCTGGCCGCGCTGGTCATGCGTTCGGCCGCTTCGGACAGGCGCTCCTGGGCGGTGGACTGGCCCTTGCGCTGCATGGCCGCGCCTTCCTTGACCAGCGCCTCGAACACCTTGCTGCCTTCCTGCTGTGCCTTGGCGAACGCGCCCAGGCCCGCCTGCCAGATCTGCTGCGCGGAGTCGCGCGCCTTGCTGCCGTAGAACGGGCCGCTGCCGGCCGGGTCGGCGTCGTCCGGTGCGTCGGGGTTTTTGGTGGATCGGGGCATGGATGGCTTTCCTTGGGGCAAGTGGTGCAACGGTGCCGCGCAGGCCGGGTGGTTTGCGGCGGCATCGGCTCCAGACTTTACGTGCGCGGCGCGCGCCGTGGGTAGTGTGCGCCCCCTAAACGGCGCGGCGGGCCCGCTGCGGCTCGTAACAGGGCCCCGGCACGCGATGGGATAATCCGCCGCTTTGACACAGCGGCGCCTTCGCGCGACCCCCCCATCCCATGATTCTTGTCACCGGCGGCGCAGGCTTCATCGGCGCCAACTTCGTTCTGGACTGGCTGGCTTCGGGCGACGAGCCCGTGGTCAACCTGGACAAGCTCACCTACGCAGGCAACCTGCAGAACCTGGCGAGCGCGCAGGGCGACCCCCGGCATGTCTTCGTGCAGGGCGACATCGGCGACACGGCCCTGCTGGCCAGGCTGCTGGCCGAGCACAAGCCCCGCGCCATCGTCAACTTCGCGGCCGAGTCGCATGTGGACCGCTCCATCCACGGGCCGGAGGATTTCATCCAGACCAACGTGGTCGGCACCTTCCGCCTGCTGGAGGCCGCGCGGCACCACTGGCTGGCGTTGCCGGAGGGCGAGAAGGCCGCGTTCCGCTTCCTGCACGTCTCCACCGACGAGGTGTACGGCACGCTGTCGGCCAGCGATCCGGCCTTCGCCGAAACGGATGCCTACGAGCCCAACAGCCCGTATTCGGCCAGCAAGGCCGCGAGCGACCACCTGGTGCGCGCCTGGCACCACACCTACGGCCTGCCGGTGCTCACCACCAACTGCAGCAACAACTACGGGCCGTACCACTTCCCGGAAAAGCTGATCCCGCTGATGATCGTGAACGCCCTGGCGGGCAAGCCGCTGCCGGTGTACGGCGACGGCATGCAGATCCGCGACTGGCTCTACGTCAAGGACCACTGCAGCGCCATCCGCCGCGTGCTGCAAGGCGGCGCTCTGGGCGAAACCTACAACGTGGGCGGCTGGAACGAAAAGCCCAACATCGAGATCGTGCGCACGGTGTGCGCCCTGCTCGACGAACTGCGCCCGCGTGCCGACGGCCAGAGCTATGCCGCGCAGATCCACTACGTGCAGGACCGCCCGGGCCACGACCGGCGCTATGCCATCGACGCCCGCAAGATCGAGCGCGAACTGGGCTGGAAGCCCGCCGAAACCTTCGAGACGGGCATCCGCAAGACGGTGCAGTGGTACCTCGAAAACCCCGAGTGGGTGGCGGCCGTGACCAGCGGCGCCTACCGCGAATGGGTGCAGACGCAGTACCAGGCCGTGCCCGGCGCAGCGGCTGCGGCACCGAACGCCATGGCGGCCAGCGCATGAACATCCTGCTTTTCGGCAAGGGCGGCCAGGTCGGCTGGGAGCTGCAGCGCAGCCTGTCGGTGCTGGGCACCGTGACGGCGCTGGACCACGACAGCACCGACCATTGCGGCAACTTCTCCGATCCCGCCGGCATCGTGGACACCGTGCGCGCGCTGCGCCCCGACGTCATCGTGAATGCGGCCGCCCACACGGCCGTGGACAAGGCCGAGAGCGAGCCGGAGTTCGCACGCACGCTCAACGCCACCACGCCGGGCGTGCTGGCCGAGGAGGCCGCGCGCAGCGGGGCCTGGCTGGTGCACTACAGCACCGACTATGTCTTCGACGGCAGCGGCGACCGCCCCTGGGTGGAGACCGACACGCCGGCGCCGCTGTCCGTCTATGGCCGCACCAAACTCGAGGGCGAGCGGCTCATCCAGCAGAGCGGGGCCCGCCACCTCATCCTACGCACCAGCTGGGTCTACGCCGCCCGCGGCGGCAACTTCGCCAAGACCATGCTGCGCCTGGCCCAGGAGCGCGAGCGCCTGACGGTCATCGACGACCAGTGGGGCGCCCCCACCGGCGCCGACCTGATCGCCGACGTCACGGCGCATGCCCTGCGCCACCTGGAGCGGCGCCCCGAGGATGCCGGGCTCTACCACCTGGTGGCCGGGGGCGAGACCAACTGGCATGCCTATGCAAAATACGTTCTGGCGCAATCGGTACTAGGGGATGGCGCTATAAAAATAGTAGCTAACGACGTGGCGGCCGTGCCGACGAGCGTGTTTCCCACGCCGGCCGTGCGCCCGCACAATTCGCGGCTCGACACCCGCCGGCTGCAATCCACCTTCGGCCTCGTTCTGCCGCATTGGCAGGCGGGCGTCTCGCGCATGCTGGCCGAAATCCTTTAGCACCCAGGGCAGAGAGAGCACCACATGACCGCACGCAAGGGCATCATCCTCGCCGGAGGTTCGGGCACCCGCCTGCACCCGGCCACGCTCGCCATCAGCAAGCAATTGCTGCCGGTGTACGACAAACCCATGATCTATTACCCACTCAGCACGCTGATGCTGGCGGGCATCCGGGAGATCCTGGTCATCAGCACGCCGCAGGACACCCCGCGCTTCGAGCAGTTGCTCGGCGACGGCAGCCAGTGGGGCATTCAATTGCGCTACGCCGTGCAGCCCAGCCCCGATGGGCTGGCCCAGGCGTTTCTCATCGGCGAAGAATTCCTGGCGGGCAGCCCGAGCGCTTTGGTGCTGGGTGACAACATCTTCCACGGGCACGATTTCGAGGACCTGCTGCGCAGCGCGCTGCAGCGCGAGGAGGGGGCCAGCGTCTTCGCCTACCACGTGCAGGACCCCGAGCGCTACGGCGTGGCCGAGTTCGATGCCCGCGGCAAGGTGCTGTCCATCGAGGAAAAGCCCAAGGCCCCGAAGTCCAGCTATGCCGTGACGGGCCTGTACTTCTACGACGCGCAGGTGGTGGAACTGGCCAAGCGCCTGAAGCCGTCCGCCCGGGGCGAACTCGAAATCACCGACCTGAACCGGCTCTACCTGGAGCAGGACGCGCTGCACGTCGAGATCATGGGCCGGGGCTATGCCTGGCTCGACACCGGCACGCATGAAAGCCTGCTGGAAGCCGGGCAGTTCATCGCGACACTGGAGCACCGGCAGGGCCTGAAGATCGCCTGCCCCGAGGAAATCGCCTGGCGCAACGGCTTCATCGACGATGCCCAGCTGGCTCGGCTGGCGCAGCCCCTGGCCAAGAACGGCTACGGCCAGTACCTGCAGCGGCTGCTGCGGGAGCCGCGCGAGTAACGCGACGGCGGCAACGGGACTGGCGCGCCGCCGCGCCAGGCTGGCGTCCGTCGCGCGTGTCCCATTCTTCCGCCGGTTTTCTTCTTCCCTTCGTTGTTGGCAACTCCTCCATGAACGTCATTCCCACCCGCCTGCCCGATGTCGTCGTCCTTGAACCCAAGGTGTTCGGCGATGCCCGCGGCTTCTTCTTCGAGAGCTTCAACCAGCGTGCCTTCGACGAGGCCACCGGCACGCGCCATGCGTTCGTGCAGGACAACCACAGCCGCAGCGCCCGCGGCGTGCTGCGGGGCCTGCATTACCAGTTGCGCCAGCCCCAGGGCAAGCTCGTGCGCGTGGTGCGCGGCACGGTGTTCGATGTGGCGGTGGACCTGCGCAAGAGTTCGCCCACGTTCGGCCAATGGACGGGCGAGGAACTGAGCGAGGAAAACCAGCGCCAGATGTGGGTGCCGCCCGGCTTCGGCCATGGCTTCGTGGTGCTCAGCGAGAGCGCGGATTTCCTCTACAAGACCACCGACTACTACGCCCCCGAGCATGAGCGCTGCATTGCCTGGAACGATCCCGCCCTGGCGATCGACTGGCGCTTCGACGGCGAGCCCAGCCTGTCCGCCAAGGACATGAGGGGCCTGCCGCTCAACCAGGCCGAGGTGTTTGACTGACTGACGCCTGCGGCGGGCTGTGCAGGGCAGGGCCCGGTCCGCAGCGGCTCACGTGCCCTTGGGCGCCAGCGTCTGCTGCGTGGCCCGGTACAGGTGGTCGGAGCCGAACTTCGGGTTGTCCGGATCGAACGAGAACATGTTGTGCCCCCGGGGCACCAGCGTGCCATGCCAGCGCGGCTCGGCGAAGAACGAGAGAAAGTCCGCCCCTCGCTCTGCATGGGCATCGAACACGCGCTGCAGTGCGGCTGCGTCCATCGCCTTCAAGGGATGGAACTCGGTGATGCCGTAGCGGGTGTGGCCGCTGCGGCCCAGCCAGTCGAAGTAGGAATGCCCGTAGGTCGGCTCGCCGTACAGGCTCACGCCCAGCCGGATGGAGCCCAGCGGCCGCAGCGATGCCTGGATCGCGAACTTGTTCTCGTCCCAGCCCGGGTTCGTGAACGGCACGATCTGGTGGGTGTAGCGGGGCACGTCCGCCAGGCACGAGCGTGCCACCTCGCCATCGAAATACCGCAGATAGTCGACCACCTGCTTCGCGCGAAAGGCATGCCACAGCGGCACGAGCGGGTTGTAGTAGTACGAGGACGCGTCCCGCGGCGTGTCGATGTGCGCCTGCACGCCGGGCCCGGCGGGCGTGCTGGCCGGCAGCGCTGCCTGGGGCTGCGGTTGCGGCGTGCTCTGCTGCCGGTCCATGATGGCCACGTCGCGGCGGCCCAGGTGGGTGAGGGCGCCCGGCCGCGTTTCCAGGAAGATGTCCAACCGGTGCACCCCGGCCGGCAGGTGCCGGAAATCCAGGTCCATGCGCCAGCCGGTGTTGGCATCGCCGAACTCCGGCTTGGCCGCCAGCACGTCCTGCCGCCCGAGCCGCACGGCGGTCTTGCCCACCAGGCGGCCGTTGCTGTAGATGTGGATCCAGGCGGGGTGTTCCGGGGTGGCGCCTTGCACATGCGCCCAGCCCGAAATGGGCAGGCTGCCCTGCGCGAACGCATCGATGTGCTCGGTGTAGCGGCGCAGCGGCTCGGTGCGGATGTCGCGGGACGGGGGCTCCACCTCGGAGAACGCGGCGTAGTCGCCGCCCACGGCACGGTTGAGCGCCTCGATGCGGCCGAATTCGGCCTGCAGGTGGCGCCGAAACCCTTCGATCGAGGCCGCGCTGTAGTCGGTCACCCGGTAGGCGCCATCGAAGCCCATGCCCGCCTGGAAATTGGGAAACAGGTGGTGCAGTTCCCCCAGCAGCGTGATGCCCCGGATCTTGGCGCGGTCCTGCGCCGGCAGCTGGCAGGCCGCGTCCAGCACGGCCTGCATGGCCTGGGCGCGCCGCTGCGTCAGGGTGTTGCGGGTGGTGGCGAACGTCCAGTTGAAGACTTTGGAGTCGTAATAGTCGTCGGTGCCCAATGCGCCATCCCGGGTGTGGCCCATGTTGGCCGGGTCGGCGGCCAGCGCGGCCTCGATCGGTGCCTCCGCCGAGAAATGCGTGGAGAACAGGTAGAGGATCGCCGGCCGGGGCGTGTCGCGCAACGTGCGCACCAGGCGCCCCACTTTCTCGTCGTCGATGCGCCAGTCCCCGTCCGCCGTCTGGTGGAAAAGACGCAGCAGCGGCACGGGCAGGGTGTAGCCCAGGGCTTCGCGGGGCGATGGCGGCGCTGTGGGCTGCAGCGTTTTCAGCGTGGATTCGATGAGCGCTGCGGCCGAGCCCTGCGGGCCCTGGCAGCGCTCGGCCAGGTCCTGCATCGCGGCCGGCAGGGTCTCGGGCGAGAGCACGCAGGGCTCGATGACACTGACCATCGGGGCCAGCAGCAGGCGATCCGCGCGGGGCAGGTGCGCAGGCGCATGCTGCTGGAGCAGCGCCAGGCCGCCCGCGCCGGCCAGAAGAACACCCAGGGCCGCGAGGGCCATAGAAACGTGCAGGGCAGTCCGTCGGGGAGGGTTTTGCATTGGCGGGGCTGGCAGTCGCATCAATTGATCGGGGGAGGCCCGCGACTTTAAGCGAAGGACCGTCTGGCCCGCGGGGTGTGGGAGGGCCATGGCTTTTTGGCGGCATCATCAGGAATGGGCCGCCGGGCCGTCGCGGCTACACTTGGGCCCCATTGCGCGCGCCCGAGGGCGCGCAACGCCACTCGCGGCGAGCCATCCCACACCTCCATGACGACGAATACCCTTCCCGACCGCATCGAACCGCTGGCAGACGCGACGCCCGCGCCGCGTCCTCCGCTGGGAGAGCTGCTTGTCCAGTCGGGCAAGCTGAGCGCCCGCGACCTGGAGCGTGCCCTCTCCGCGCAGCAGGAAATGGGCGGACTGCTGGGCCGCGTGCTGGTGCGGCTGGGACTGGTGTCCGAGCTGGACGTGATCCAGTCGCTGTCGCGCCAGCTGGGGATATCCATCGTGCCGGCCGGCGAGTTTCCCGAACTCATGCCCGAGGTCGAAGGGCTGCTGCCGGAATTCCTGCACGCCAACAGCGTGTATCCGCTGCAGGTCAGCGAAGGCCGCATGCACGTGGCAATGGCCGTTCCGCAGGATGCGTTCGTCGTCAAGGCGCTGCATCTGGCCACGGGCCATGTGATCGTTCCGCACCTTGCGCTGGACAGCGACATCGAGAAAGCCCTGTCCGAGCCCGTGGTGGAGCAGGGGGCCGAAGACGACGAGGCCGACGACGGTTTCGGCGATGGCTCCGATGGCGGCGACTTCGTCGAGCATCTGAAGGACCTGGCCAGCGAAGCGCCGGTCATCCGCCTGGTGAACGCCATCATCGGCCGCGTGATCGATCTGCGCGCCTCGGACATCCACCTGGAGCCGTTCGACGACGGCCTGCACGTGCGCTACCGGGTGGACGGCGTGATCCATGCGGGCGAACTGGTGCCGCCGCGCCTGAGCGCCGCCGTGAACTCGCGGGTCAAGCTGCTGGCCCACCTGGACATTGCGGAGCGCCGCCTGCCGCAGGACGGCCGCATCAAGACGCGCGTCAAGGGCCGCGAGCTCGATCTGCGGGTGTCCACCGTGCCCACCGTGCACGGCGAAAGCGTGGTGATGCGGGTGCTGGACCGGGCGAGCGTGCGCCTGCAGTTGGAAACCATGGGTTTCGAAAAGGACACGCTGGAGCGGTTTAACAGCCTGCTCGCACGGCCCCACGGCATCTTGCTGGTCACCGGCCCGACGGGTTCGGGCAAGACGACCACGCTGTATGCGGCCTTGTCGAAGATCGATGCGGGGGCCAACAAGATCATCACGGTGGAAGACCCAGTCGAGTACCAGCTGGAAGGCATCAACCAGATTCAGGTGCATCCTCAGATCAACCTGACCTTCGCCAACGCGCTGCGCTCCATCCTGCGCCAGGACCCCGACATCATCATGATCGGCGAAATGCGCGACGGCGAGACCGCCCAGATCGCCGTGCAATCGGCGCTCACGGGGCACTTGGTGCTGTCCACCCTGCACACGAACACGGCCGCCGGCGCCGTGATCCGGATGAAGGACATGGGTGTGGAGGTCTATTTGATCACCTCCGCCGTCAACGGCGTGCTGGCCCAGCGCCTGGTGCGCACGCTGTGCGGCCAGTGCAAGGAGCCTTTCGAGCCGGGCGAGGACGTGCGCCAGAGCACGGGGCTGGCGCGCTTCAGCGGCGTCGGCCAGGCCATCTACCGGGCCGTGGGGTGCGAGCACTGCCGAGGCTCAGGCTACCGGGGCCGGACCGGCATCCATGAACTGTTCGTGCTGGACGAGCCCATGCGCCGCGCCATCATCGAAGGCCGCGATGCCAACGCGCTCAATGCGCTGGCGGCGCAGGGCGGCATGCTCAACCTGTACGAGGACGGGCTGCGCAAGGTGGCCGCCGGCATGACCACGCTCGACGAGCTCGCCCGCGTGACGCAGGACCAAGCCGATGCCTGATTACGTCTGGCGGGCCGCCGCCGCCTCGGGCAAGGTGGCCGAGGGCCGGCTCACGGCCATCAACGAAGCCCAGGCGCTCAAGCAGCTGAGGGCGCAGGGCCTCACGCCATTGACCATCAGCGACTTGATCGGTGCTTCCGCCGGCGCGGGCGCCAGCAGTGCCATGGTCACCGCCTCCGCCAACGAGGCCATTGGGGCCGCCGCCGTGCCCAAGGGGCGCAGCGGCAAGGGGCCGGTCAAGGCGGCCGATGTGCTTGCGCTCACCTCCGAGCTGTCCATCATGCTGCGGGCCGGGCTGGCCCTGGACAACGCGTTGCGCGTGCTCATCGACATGAGCTACAAGCCCAGCATGGCCGAGCTGCTGCAAGGCATTCTGGACGCGGTCAAGGGCGGCACGCCGCTCAGCCGCGCCTTGTCGCAGCACCGCGAGCTGTTCGGCGATTTCTACATCAACATGATCCGCTCGGGCGAGGCCAGCGGCCAGATGTCGTCGGTGCTGGAGCGGCTCGTGGAGCACATGGAACGGCAGCGCGCGCTGCGCGACAGCGTCATCTCCGCCACGATCTACCCGGCGATTCTGCTGGGCGTGGCCGTGCTGTCGCTCATCGCCATGCTGGGTTTCGTGGTGCCGCAGTTCGAAAAACTGTTCACCGACATGGGCGATGCGCTCCCGATGCCGACCCAGATCGTCATGGCGCTGGGCCACGCCTTCACGCGCTATGGCCTTTTCATCGGCATCGTGGCGTTGGGCTTGGGCCTGATGGTGCGCCGCTGGGCGGCCTCCCCCGCCGGTCGCCAATGGTGGCAGGCGCGGCTGCTGAAGCTGCCGCTCATGGGCCGCCTGGCGCTGAAGTACCAGCTCACGCTGTTCTCGCGCTCCCTGGGCACCCTGCTCGGCAATGGCGTGCCCATGCTGACGGCCCTGCACATCGCGACCGAAACCGTCAGCAACACGGTCTTGCAGCAGGCCCTGTCCCGTGTCGCGCCCATCGTGAAAGAAGGGGGCAAAGTGGTCCAGGCCGTTTCCGCGACGGGCATCTTCGAACCGTTGGCGATCAACCTGATCCGGGTGGGCGAGGAAACCGGCCGCATCGGTCAGATGATGCTCGAGCTGTCCAATATATTGAACCGGGAAGTCGAAACCGGTATCAAACGCCTTCTCACGCTGGTGGAGCCGGTGCTCATTCTGGTGCTGGGTATTTTGATCGCCGCCATCATTGTTTCCATCCTTCTCGGGATCCTGTCCATCAATGACCTCGCCGTATAATTTTTGTTTGTCCAAGGAGTCCTCTTCCATGGCGCATTCCCGTGCTGGCCGCTCCTGTGGCACCCCTATGAAACGCAAATCCGCCCGCGGCTTCACCCTCATCGAACTGTTGGTCGTTCTGGCCATCCTGACGCTGCTGGCAGGCCTCGTCGGCCCTCGTGTGCTGAACCAACTGGGCGGCGCCAAGGCCAAGACGGCCGGTGTGCAGATCGCCGACCTGGACAAATCGCTGGAGTTGTTCAAGCTCGATGTGGGCCGCTACCCTTCGACCGAAGAAGGTCTGGAGGCGCTGGTGAAGCGCCCCGGCTCCGTGAACGGCTGGACAGGCCCTTACCTCAAGGGCGGCGTGCCTTCGGACCCTTGGGGCCATCCTTACCGCTATGCCAACCCGGGCCCGAATGGTGGCATCGAGATCCTGTCGCTCGGCTCCGATGGCGCCCCTGGCGGTGAAGGCGAAGCGGCCGACATCCGCAACACGCCCTGATCGCCTGCATCCCCAGGCGTCCTGCCATGCGGCGCGAGCGCGGCTTTACGCTGGTCGAGTTGCTGGTCGTGTTCGCGATCCTGGCGCTCGTGATCGGCCTCGCACCGCTGGCCTTTGATCGGCTGCGAGACTCGGCGCAGTACCGTGACACGGTCCGCACGATGATCAGCCAGATGCGTGTCGCCCGTGTCACCGCCATGGCGGAAGGGCGGGAGGTCCTCTTCTCTGTGGACTTGAAAAACCGCATGTATGGCAACGACTCTGCCTTGAAGCCGTTGCCGCAGCCGTTGCAGTTGCGTGCCATCGTGGCCGGCACCGAATTGAATGCGCAGAGCCAGGCGGCCATCCGCTTCCTGCCGGGTGGCGGCGCCACGGGCGGCAGCATCGAAATCCTGAGGGCGCCCGGCGTCGGCACTCGGCTGCGGGTGGACTGGCTGTCGGGGCGCGTGACGCAAGAGGCCCTCACCCGATGATGCGGGGCCTGCATCGCCGACAGCGGGGCTTGACCTTGCTGGAGTTGCTGGTGGCCTTCGCCATCATGGCGTTGTCGCTCGGCATGCTTTACCGCGCCATGGGCAGCAGCGCGCGCAGCGTTGCGGACGTGGATCGGTATCAACGCGCAGTGGTGCTGGCCGAGTCGCTGCTTGCTCTGCGCGATGCCATACCCGAACAGGGCTTGAACCAGTCGGGTGAGTCCGCCGGCTACCAGTGGCGCATCACCACGGCGCCCTATGCGACGGAGTTCAAAGGACCGGCCATTCCGCCTTTGCACGAGTTGAACATCGTCATCTCCTGGTCGGACGGTGTGCGCCTGCGCAACTTCGAATTGAGTACCTTGCGGCCACAGCGCAAGCCGCCCGAGCCGGGGCGTGGATGATGAAGCGGTTGCCCGAAGGCTCGAAGGCGCCGTGCCAGCACGGCTTCACCTTGGTGGAGCTGCTGGTGGTCATCACCTTGCTGTCGCTCGTGATGCTGGCCCTGGGGTCCGCATTGCGTACCACGGCACAAACGGAAGAGAGGGTGGATCGCCGGATGCTGCGGACCGATGAACTGCGGGTGGCCAACGGGTTTCTGCGCTCGGTGCTGGGCCGGGTGTCTCTGCAAAAGCGGGCGGCGGTCGTCTCCATCGACGAGAGCCCGTACTTTTTTATCGGGCTGCCCGAGGAGATGGCTTGGGTGGGGGTGATGCCAGCCCGTTACGGTGTGGGTGGGCGCTACCATTTTCGATTGGGCGTGCTGGACCAGGCATCGGGGCCTGCTTTGGTATTGCGGTACTTGCCTTGGATCGATGGAGGCTTGGCGCCGGATTGGAGCCAGGCCGCCAGCTACGTGCTGGTGGATGGGATGACCGGCTTTTCACTTCGGTACGAAGACGCCAACGAGGAGCCTCCTGTTTGGGGCGCTCCCTGGAAGGCGGTTGATCGGCTGCCTCAACGGGTTTCGATTGCGATCCGGACCTCCACAGGCGTTTGGCCGGACATCGTCATTCCGATGCGCGTTCTGCCAGCCAGCGATCCGGCCAGCGACGGAGCCACTTTTGGCGGGAGCCGCTCGTGAATCAGTGCAAGCCAGGTAAGCACCGTAACAAGAAACAGCGCGGCATGGCGCTGTTGGCCGTGCTCTGGATGGTCGCTGCCCTCACCATCATCGTGTCTGGCCTGACACGGTCCATCCGGGAAGAGGCGCGCGTCATGTCCTTGTCGCGCCAGAACGTCCAGGCCCAAGCGCTGGGCGATGCGGCGATTCAACTGGCATTGCAGGCGCTGGTGGCCAGCAACACCCCCCTGGCCCGCACCCGGCAGGCACAGATCGACTATCGCGGGGTCACGATGCAGGTCCAGGCCATGCCTTTGAACGGCTTGATCGACATCAATGGTGCGCCTGTTGCCTTGCTGGCGAAGCTCTTTTCCGTTGCGGGCGAAATGCCGGCAGAGGCGGCCCAGGGGCTCGCGCAAGCCACGGTGGAAATGCGTGAGCGGCGTGATCCACGTGGTGCGCCGCAGCGTTTCGAATCGGAAGAAGACCTGCTCAAGGTGCCCGGGGTGGACTACACCCTCTATGCTAGACTTTCGCCGCTCATCACTGCAGATCTTCGAGGGCGAGGCTTGGTCAATCCGATGGCTGCGCCCATGGAAGTGCTGACGGTCCTTGCCGGAGGAAACGCTGCAGTCGCCATGCGCATCGTAGCGGACCGGGATGCCGGGGCTGAAGGCATCGACACCACGGCCCTGGAGGCCGCATTTTTAGATAACTCGACGGTTCGGCGGCTGCGAATCCAGGCAAGGGTTCCCATGCCGGACGGTGTTTGGTTGCGCGTATCGCGCAGCATCGATTTCAACGTACGTGCGAAGGGCGGTTTGCCGTGGCAGACCTTCCGTGCCAGTTCAGGCGTTGAGCCCGTGATACGTAAAAACTCCTGAGCCACCCATGCCTTCCATTTCCTCCGATGCCCGTTTCCTGGGAATCGACTTGCACGCACTCTGGCGTGATGTCCGCAGCCCCTGGCAGGGCATGCATGCGTGGCCGCTGTTTTCCTGGCTGACGCCGTCCGCGCCGGTCGTGCTGCTCCATCCCGAGGACGGCCTCTCTTTCTGGCTGGGGGATGAAAAGCAGTCCAAGGTGGCGGGCCCGGTCAAAGCCAGCTTCACCGCCGTTGAACTGCCTGAAGAATTCGTGCTTCGCAGGACGCTGACCTTGCCGCCCATGGCTGAATCGGACATCGCCAAAGCCGGTGCTTTGGAAGTGCGTGCCATCAGTCCCTTTCCTGAGGCGGATCTGGTGTGGGGCTATCGCTTGATCGAAGGCTCCACGGGCAGTTCCCGAATCGAGCTGGCTTTGGCATCTCGCAAGCAGGTCGCCCAATACCTCGCCTCCCAGGCCGCTCGCCTTGGCGGCGTGTCAAACCCGGAAGTCTGGGTGCGTAGCAATCAACAGCGCCCCATCGTGCTTGGTGGCTATGGTGAAGGCTTGCGCCATGCGCATGCACTGAGATGGAGACGCGCGGGCTATGGGCTTTTGCTCTCAATGGCCGTACTGACCATGGTCATTGCGGTGACCCCTACGCTCCAATTGCGTGAGCGCGCGATCGAGGCGGCGCAAAGCTACCAGGATGCGGCCAAGCGCACGGCCCCGGTCGTCGCCAAGCGGGATGCGCTCATGCAATCGGCAGAAAAGCTCGGAATGCTGTCGGAAGTGCTTGCCACGCGCATTGAGCCTTTGCGTGTGCTGGACAAGCTGACCCAACTGCTGCCGGACGATACCTACCTGCAGAGTTTTCGCATGCAAGGTGCCAAAGTGACCATCGTGGGAATGACCGGAAATGCGGCCGCCCTGATGCAGGTGCTGGGCAATGAGCCGGGGTTGCGAGAGGTCCGTGCCCCATCCGCTGCCACCCGGATGGGGAATTCCCCCAAGGAAACGTTTGCCATTGAATTCACGCTGGATCCTCAGTTTTTCGGGGTGGTAGGAAGTGCGGCCGCAGGCAAGGCCGCGGTACCCTCCGCTGGGGCCGTGACGCCGGCCCTTGCCTCGGGGGGTGTGGCCAGCGCTGCTGCCTCGGGCGCCAGCGTGGCCGGAGTGCCTGTCGCCCCCGCTTCGTTGCCCGCCAATTCATCCTCCAGCGCAGTCGCACCGCCGCCGGCCAGTGCCCCTCCATCGGCCGGTGGAGCTGCCTTTGGTGGATCGGTCGCCACATTCGGTGGCCGTACCACCACTGCGCCTGCATTGCCCGCTTCTTCGCCTGCGAACCGTACCAAGCCATGAAACGCATTTCATCCCGTGAGGGGCTGATCCTCGCCTGTACCCTGGCTCTGGTGATCCTTCCCCTGGTCATGTTGGGCTGGTGCATCGCTGAAAAGCACCAAGGTGCCGAATCTCAACTGGCGCAAATGGAGCCGCGCTATGCGCGGCTTCTGGGGTTGGAGTCGCAGCGGACGGATATTGAAGCCGTGCTTGCGCAGGCCAATGCAGCAAGAACGCAGTACATCTATCCGGCATCCCAGGATGCCAACCAGACTGGCAACGCGGCCCAGCAGCGGATCCGGGATATCTTCAGCGCGGCGGGCTTGCAGGTGATCAGCAGTCAGGTGCTGCCTGCCAAGGACGAGAAGGGCTTTGATCGCATTCCACTGACGGTGCGGACCGAGGGCGAAATGCTGGCCCTGCAAAGTGCACTGGCCGTTCTGACCAGTCAAATGCCCATCATCGTCATCAATGATCTGGACATTCAGCTTCAGGGTGGCTATGCCAACTCAGATCCCAAGGTCGCCCCCCGGCTGTCGGCGCAGTTCGGCCTCAGCGTATTGCGGGAGCGCACATGAAGCGGTATGCCTTGCATCTGCTGCTGCTGGCCAATGCAGCGTTGCTGATTCTTCTGGCATGGATGTGGGTTGCACCGGATGGAAGCGTTCGCAATGTGCATTGGCAAGAACCAACGCCACACCGCACGGATTTTGCTGCCATGCTTCCTGCGTTGCCAGGGGTGACCAATGCAGACACCGGGCAATTCATTGCGATGCTGGATCGTCCATTGTTTGCTTTCACACGCAGGCCCCCTCCACCGCCTCCGCCGCCCAAGGCTGCCGAGGAGGTGCAAGTCGACAACCTCAGCACCGCTCGCCTGTCAGGCGTCTTTGTCGGCGATGGCGCAGGAGGCATCATCATCGAAGTGGCAGGCAAGCACCGCCGTGCACGCTTGAATGACAACATCGAAGGGTGGACGCTCCAGTCCATCAACGGTCGCAATGTCACCTTCATCAAGGGTGACCAAAGCCGTGTCCTACAGCTGCCTCGTGCGGCCGTTACTTCGTATACCGGCATGGCTCCAGCAGCACCGGTCAGCGCTCCCACATCGATCGGACGAGGGGCGGTTCAACCTCCAGCCCGGTCCGCGCCCCCTCGCGCAACATTTGGCGGTCGTTCTTAATGAACGTGCCTCCTATCTGTTCGTTTCTCCCCGTTTCCAGGCAAGCAGTCATGACCCCTTACCGACACGCACTCACCGCTATTGCGCTGGCCACTAGTCAATTGGCCATAGCCCAGTCGCAGCAGTCCGCACCCGCAACCGGTAGCAGCAACCTCGTCACGGAGTCGAGCGGTGCAGTAATGCCGAGCTCTGCGTCTGATTCGTCCGCCAATGCGGCGTCGAAGAAGGCGGACAAGCCTTCCGCAGAGGGCGAGCTTCCTGCAGCGGAGCCGCGCTTCATCATCGGAAACGATCGTGTGATCGCCCCGGCCAAACCGGTGGCTGCCGTACAAGGCGCTCCGTTGTCCTTCAATTTCGAAGAGGCGCCGGTGGCAGAGGTGGTGCGCACCATTTTGGGAGATATCCTCAAGACGGACTACGTACTTCACCCGCCGTTGAGCGGAACGGTGACGTTGGCGACACGCACGCCCATTGCGCCAGATCAAGCGGTTTTCCTGCTGGAGAGTTCCTTGCAGGCCAACGGACTCGCCATGTTGCGCGATGCCCGCGGCACTTATCACGTCGGGCGGCCTGATGCATTGCGGAGCATCGGTGGATCCGTTCGCCAGGTAGGCAACGGTCCACTGCCTCCGGGCTCGGGCGCCATCATCGTGCCGCTGCAATACATCGGTGCGAGCGAAATGGCATCCATCCTTCGGCCGATGATGCCTCCCGATGCCGTCGTGCGGGTAGACAACGTGCGCAATCTGCTGATTCTGAGTGGCACACGCACCCAGGCCGAGGGGTGGCTCGATCTGGTGAACACCTTTGACATTGACCTGCTCAAAGGCATGTCGGTTGGGGTGTTCCCCTTGAAGCATGCGTCGATCAAGGAAGTGGAAACTGCGCTGCGTCTGGTCAGTGGAGGTGGTGCCGCAGCGGCTTCCCCGAATGCCGGAGGAGCCGTTGCTGCAGGCACACCGGGCGCGGCGCAGGCGAATGCGGCCAGCGCGGCGCAAGCCATGTTGGGTGAAGGCAATCCCCTCTTCGGCGCTCTGCGCATCATGCCCATCGAGCGGCTCAACAGCATTTTGGTGGTAACACCACGCGCTTCCTATTTGGAGGAAGCGCGCCGCTGGATCGAAAAGTTGGACCAGCCCAGCGACAACGGGTCTGAGCCACAGCTCTTCATTTATCAGGTGCAGAACGTCAATGCCAAGCACCTTGCGAGCGTGCTGAGCGGGATTTTCGGGGGGCAGACCGGTGGATCGAACGTGGCCAACAGCGGTGTGGCACCCGGGTTTGGAAGCGCGACGGGGAACTCTTTCGGCCAGACGCAAAGCGGATTCGGCGGCGTGGGCAGCACGTTCAGCGGCAGCGGGTCCAATTACATGGGCGGCAGCAGTGTCCGCTCTTCGGGTCTGACGGGCAGTGCTTTCTCCAGTGGTTCCGGAACCGGGGCCTTCGGCAACCGCAATACCAACTCACAGGGTACGCAGCAGCAGGGTACCCTGAGTGCCAATCTGGGCAGTGTCCGGGTGATGGCTGATGAACTGAACAATTCAGTGCTCATCTGGGGTACGCGTGCTGAGTATTCAAAGATTGAAGCCGCGCTGAAGAGACTGGATCTTCCCCCCACTCAGGTTCTGATCGAGGCCAGCATCATTGAAGTGACCTTGAACGATGATCTCCAGTACGGCTTGCAATGGTCGTTCAACAACAGTCGGAATGGATACACCGGCGAGGGACTGATCAGCGGGCGCAATCCGACCACTGTTAACAGAGACACCTTGCTGGGAGGCGCAGCTCAAGGCTTCTCCTATGTGCTCAGAAGTTCAACGGGCGTGCAAGCGGTGCTCAATGCCCTGGCTGACAAGTCGCTCTTGAAGGTCATCTCCAGCCCTTCGCTCATGGTGCTTGACAATCACACCGCGTCCATCAATGTTGGCAACCAGGAGCCGGTCAGCACGACGACGGTTAGTTTTGTGGACAATGCCAACGCGTCCACCAGCTCTGTTCAATATAAGGATACGGGCGTAAACCTTGTCGTCACGCCCTCCGTCAACGCTGGCAACATCGTGAACATGCAGGTGGACCAGACGGTGACCGATTTGGGGGCCGTCAGAAGCAATGCCAACAATCAGCCTGCGTTTTTGCAGCGTCAGATTAGCAGCAAGGTGGCCGTCCGGTCGGGCGAGACCATCGTGCTGGGTGGTTTGATCAAGGACAACAGTACAGTCGGCAAGGCAGGCGTACCTCTGTTGCAAGACATTCCGGTCCTTGGGAACTTGTTCGGCACCAATAGCAATACCAGCAATCGGACGGAACTGCTGGTTGTTCTCACGCCTCGCGTCGTTCGCACAGACATCGACATCCGTGAAGTGAGTGAAGACTTGCGTGACCGGATGAAGGGCTTGAGAGTCATCGAACTCAAGGAGCAGGGCAGCCGTAACCCCCTCAAGGCGCCTCAGGCCCCAGTGCAACCAGTCCAGCCAAACTGAGTCGAACAGCGTCGTTCAACCAGATCGTTAACAGGAGATCAACTCAACCATGGTTCAAAACACCACTTTCCGCCGCCGGATGGGCACCATTTTCTTGGCCGCAGGCGTCATGGCACTCTCGGGATGCGCCGCTTTCAAGCCTGCCACCCCAGAGCAGATCGTCGAGCAGCGGGCGACAGAGTATTGGAAAGCGAGAGTGGCGGGGCAGTATGACAAGGCCTATGCCTTGTCTACGCCTTCTTATCGCAAAACCAAGACAGCCGACCAATTCAAGATGCAATTTGGTGCTGGTGTTGCCGTCAAGAGCGTGGAGGTCACGAAAGTCACTTGTGAGAGTGAGAAGTGCACCACCCAGGTGAAATTGGGAGTTCAGCCTGCCGTGATCGGGTCAAAGCTTGGTACGATCGACAGCTACCTGAACGAGACATGGCTGCTTGAAGATGGCCAGTGGTGGCACTATCAAGATCTTTGATACGGGTCTTCGAGGGCGTTGGCAAGCAGTCTTGCGAAGCAAGATTCACCTCACCATATACGGTGTTGCATTTCCTCAACAACAGGTTTTGTTACAGCGGTTCCGTTGTACAACACGTCAGAGCGCTGTGCTACCATCCCTTAGCGTAATCAATCGTGGTAGTTGCGCTTACCAACTTTTTAACTGGAGTTCTTGATATGAGAAAAAATGTTCTGGCCCTGAGCATTGCTGCCATGATTGGTGGCCTGGGCTTTGCTGGCGCCGCATCTGCTGATGTGGTCGTTGGTACGGCTCCGCTGAAGACGACGACCGCTACGACGATGTCGTTCGCGGAAGGCGGCGTGGGTCATGCACTGCTGGTTCCTTACTTCAACGCACAAAACGGCAACATGACCGTGATGCACGTTGTGAACACCGACACCTCCAACGGCAAGGCCGTGAAGGTTCGTTTCCGCGGCGCCCTGAACTCCGACGACATTCTTGACTTCCAAGTCTTCATGTCGCCTGGTGACGTGTGGACTGCTGCCGTGACGGCTGGTTCCGATGGCGTGGCACAAATTGTGACCGCTGACGGTACCTGCACGCTGCCTACGCTGGCCAAGGGTGTGAACCAACGTTTCGTGACCGACCGTCTGAATCCTGGCATCTCGGAAGCTGACAAGGCCAACAACACGCGTGAAGGCTACGTTGAAATCTTCAACATGGCTGACATTCCTCAGCTGCTGGCTGGCACGACCACGGTCAATCCCCTGTACACGGCTATCAAGCACGTGAACGGCGTTGCACCTTGCACGTCCTCCACCCTGAACGCTACGCTGCAAAACTTCACGACGCCTGCCGCCGTGGCTGCAGCTGGTTTCGACACGCCTTCGACCGGCCTGCTGGGCGACTGGTACATCATCAACGTCGCTCAAACGACGACGTTCTCGGGTGGCGCTACCGCAATCCGTGCTGAAAACAACGGCGCTCAAGCCATTGCTAACTTCGTGCACTTCCCGCAATCGGCCAGCGCAGCACCTACGCCTGACACGTACACGGCTGACCCGCTGTTCCGTACGGTGAACGTGTTCACCACGGGTACGACGGCTCCTACGACCGTGCCAGCAATCGCTGCCGCGAACTATGACCTGCCCGACATGTCGACGCCTTACGTGACGGCTCCTAACCCTACGGCTCCTCTGACGCAAGCTCGCTTGCTGACGAACGCCCTGGCTGTGACGTCGATCGCTAACCAGTACGCTAACGACACGAGCATCTCCGCCAAGACGGACTGGGTGTTCTCTATGCCTACCCGTCGTTACAACGTGGCGTCTAACTACGCTGCTGCGCAAACCGGTGGCAACGCTGCTCAAGTTCGCTACTTCTCCGACCTGATCGCCACCGGCAACGGTGTTGCTGACGAGCGTTTCAACCCAGGCAACACGTCGCTGGCTACCACCGGTGGTGCCATCTGCGTGAGCTCGACGGGCCAAGCGTTCTTCGACCGCGAAGAAACCACGACCACGACCGGCGCTGTGTTCTCGCCTGGTTCCATCACGCAGACCCGTTTCTGCGGCGAAACCAGCGTGCTGAGCTTCCGCGATGGCGGCACCTCTGTGCTGGGCGCTTCGGTGGCCCGTCAAGATCTGTCGAGCGGTTCGTTCACCAACGGCTGGAGCCGCGTGGATGTGCCTAACGTGGTGGCTGGCCAATCCCTGGGTCTGCCAATCCTGGGCGCTTCGTTCATCAAGCTGTCGAACCCCAGCGCTGCGGCTGGCACGTCCGGTACCTACGGTATCACGTGGCCCCACCGCTTCACGTTCCCTACGGTTACTCCGTAATTCGTGCGGCACTTTTCACAGTAATGTGAACCAAAAAAGGCGGGGGTAACCCCGCCTTTTTTTTTAATGCTTTTTTGATGGAGTGTTGGATTTGCACATGATTCGCTCAACCTATCGCCTGCTTGCTTTGGCAGCACTTTCCGCAACCGCTCTTTCGGTCCACGCCCAAGCTCCGGTGTTGATTCAGGGGCCGAAAGTCGCGATCGATACGCTGGACATTCAAGCGGACTCTCTTCGCATGCCTCCCGAGATGCGCGACACCGTTCTGGCACGTCCGCAGACCGTCACGCAGATTGCCTCTAATCTTTACGCACGCCGGGTGATGGCCGCACGGGCCGAAACGGAAGGGGTGGAGAAGGACCCAGAGGTTGCAGCAGCCCTGAAGATTGCACGGGACAAAGTGCTGTCAGATGCTTACATCGCAAAAATCGACAAGCAAAGCACGCCGAACGATGTCGCCGCTGAAGGCATGGCGCGAGACATCTACAAGGCCAAGCCTGAGCGTTTCAAGGTGCCGGAACAAGTTCGTGTGAGGCACATTCTTGTCGAGGGTTCCGACGCGAATTCTCGCGCACAGATCGAAAAGATCATGCAGGAACTCAAAGCCGGTACAGACTTCGCCAAGCTGGCCCAAGAGCGTTCCGCAGACAAGGGCTCTGCCGAAAAGGGCGGAGACTTGGGCGCCTTCGAACGTGGCCGCATGGCACCACAATTCGATGAAGCCGCTTTTGCGTTGACCAAGCCTGGTCAGCTCAGCGATGTCGTCGAGACCCAGTTCGGGTTTCACATCCTCAAGCTCGAAGAACGCATTCCTGCGCGCACCCGGGCATTCAGCGAAGTTCGCGAAGAGTTGATGAACGAAGTGCGCAACAACATTCGCCAAGAAGCACGTGTTGCCGAAGCGCAGAAGATGCAGAAAGAAGCAAAGATCGATGCCTCCGCCATCGCTTCTTACTCCCAGTCTTACGCGGCGAAAATTCCGCCCGCTAAGATCGCTCCCTGAAGCTTCACGTTGGTGGAGGTGAAGCAAGTGCCCTTTCGGGTACTTGCTTCTTTTATTTCTGGTGGGCCGACTGCCATCCTCTGAACAAGCTGCATGCAAACTTTGTGGAATGAATGGCGCGCGATCTGGAGTGCGCGCTCTCTGGTGTGGGTTCTGGTGCAACGCGAGGTGGCCGCGCGCCACGCAGGCACCGCTGTCGGCGTGTTGTGGCCCTATCTTCAGCCCCTGCTGACGGTGGCTGCCTACTATCTTGTCTTCGACGTGGTCTTTTCCATGCGTTTGGGAGAAGGCGCGCCGACACATGCCGTGGGCACGTTCCTGGTCGTGGGTGCGCTGCCCTGGATGGCTTTCTGCGATGCTGTGTCGCGTGGCATGAACAGCCTCATCGAGGCGGGCAGCATGCTGCAGAAAAACCCGCTGCCCCCGGTGCTCTTCACCACCCGTTCGGTGCTGGCGAGCGCGGTGATTTTCGGGCCGCTTCTGTGTCTCGTGGCGCTGGTGTACACGCCGCTGCACGGGTTCCGCCCTGCCATGCTGGCCATGGTGCCTCTCATGGCCCTGCAACTGGTCCTTTGCGTGCTGCTGGGTCACCTGCTGGCCATCCTGGCGGCGGCGCTGAGAGACACCGTTCAGATCGTCGGCTTCCTGCTGTCCGTGGGGATCTACCTCACGCCCATTCTTTTCCCCCTGACGATGTTCCCGGCCAACTGGCGCTGGGTCCTTTGGCTCAATCCCATGACGGCCCTGGTGATCGGCTACCAGCAAGTGCTGCTGCAAGGCAATTGGCCGCCGATGGGTGTCTGGGTGGCGGGCGTGGTCTGGCTCGTCGTCCTGGCGCTGGCTTTGAACACGTTGGTCAAACGCAGCCGTGATCAGTTGGTGGACTGGCTATGACGATGATCGAACGCACCTCTGAGACCGTTCTGAAAGTGCAGGACGTGGGCAAGGAGTACAAGCTCTACGCCTCTCCCCGCCAGCGGCTCAAGTCCTTGATCACCGGGCGATCGGCGCACCGCAGCCATTGGGCCTTGAAAGGCGTGTCCTTCGAGCTGCAGCGTGGCCAGTGCATCGGCGTCATCGGCGACAACGGCGCAGGCAAGAGCTCGCTGCTCAAGCTGCTGGCCGGCACGCTGCAGCCCTCCACGGGCTCGATCGAGCGGGTGGGCCGGGTCACTGCCATTCTGGAGTTGGGCGCGGGTTTCCACCCCGACTTCAGCGGTCGCGACAACCTGTACTTCGGCGGCAGCCTGATCGGTATCGACCGCGAAGAGATGGAGCGACTGGAGCCGGAGATCGTCGAATTCTGCGAGCTGGGCGAGGCGCTGGATCGGCCGGTCAAGACCTACTCTTCGGGCATGTCGGTCCGGCTGGCCTTCGCACTCGTGACCGCGGTGCAGCCCGACGTGCTGATCATCGACGAAGCCCTGGCGGTGGGCGATCAGCATTTCCAGAAGAAATGCGTGGACCGCATCATGGCGTTCCGCAATGCCGGCTGCACGATCCTGTTCTGCTCGCACAGCCCGTACCACATCCGCCATCTGTGCGATCTGGCGCTTTGGCTGGACGGGGGGCGCGTCAAGCAGTTCGGCCTGACGGAGCCCGTGCTGGGCGCCTATGACGTGCACTCCCGCCTGCGCAATGCAGAGAGCCAGCACCACGCGGCAGCGGGGCAGGAGGGCGCCAGCGATGCACCCGCGCCCGACAACGGCGCTCCGCTGGACGACGGCGAAGCCGCCTCCGAGGCTGCGGGCGCCGAGGCGGCTTCCGCCGCCGGCCGCCGGCAGCGCAATGGCAATGCCCCGGCCCGCGACGATGGCTCCGCCCGCATTCTCTCGGTGGAGATCCAGAACCTGAGTGAGCCGCAGGACGGCGGCTACGGCCGGCTGTCCGGCAAAGACCTGATCGCCCACATCACCGTGCGCGGCCGGGGGAGTGAGCGGCCCAATGTCGGCTTCATGATCGAGCAGTCCAAAGGGGTCGGCATCACGTCGCTGGCCACCCACGAAGAGGGCGCGGCGCCCGTGTCGCTGGGCGATGGCCTGTGGCGCTCGGTGCTGACGTTTCCCGGCCTGCCGCTGCACAGCGGGGACTACGTGATCAGTGCCTTCCTCTTCGACGAGAGCGGCCTGGTGGTGTACGACGAGTGGTTCCAGTTCCTGAACTTCAACTGGGCCGCACCGACCCTCATGCCGGGGCTGGTGAAATTGCCGCACCACTGGGGGTGAGCATGCCGGCCGGCCCACTGCAGGGCGCTTGCGTTCTGCCGCCGTGGACGGCTGGGATATCCCTTTAATGATGTGCTATATTTTTGATAGCTTAATGCCCTAGTAGAATATGCGCTGGAGCCATTTTTTGCCAATGACGGTTTTCCGCCTTTCGGCATGATCTTCCACCGGCCCTTGACCCCATGAACGATCTGACCGCCCCTCCTCAAAAGGCCTCCGACTGGCTGGCCCTCGGAATCCAGCACCTCGAACGCGACGAGCGCGTCCTGGCCGCAGAGGCTCTGCGCCATGCCTTGCAGGACCGCGAAACGCGCCTCACCGCCCACCAGCTCATCGAGCAGCACACGTTGCCGGGCGCCTTCTCCCAGATGATGGGGCTGAATTGCGAGATCGCGCGCGCCGACGACATCTTCCGTTTCTTCGAGGGCCATCCCTCCAGCACCAACCCCCTGCGGGACTATCTCGCGGACGGCTGGCGCACGCTGTCCGAGCTGATGACGCTGCTGGAAGCGGTGGACCGGCCTTTGCTCAAGACTCCGCGGTTCATGGAATTCGCGAGCGGGCACGGCCGCTTCACGCGGCACCTGGTGAAGGCCCTAGGCGCGGACCGGGTGACGGTGTCCGACGTCGTGCCGGACGCCATGGCGTTCGCGCAGCGCACCTTCGGCGTGCGGAGCGTGCTGTCGTCCACCGTACCGGAGAGTCTGGTGTGGGACCAGCAGTACGACGTGGTGTTCGTGCTGTCGCTGTTCAGCCACCTGCCGCGCCGCACCTGGGCCCGCTGGCTGCAGTGCCTGTACGACGGCGTGGCGCCCGGAGGGGTTCTGGTGTTCTCCACCCATGGCTTGAAAGCGGCGGCGCACGACAGCGTTGCGCTGGACGAGGACGGTTTCTTCTTCGCTCCCTCCAGCGAATCCCAGGCCATCGACGTGCAGGAATACGGCACCGCGTTCACGTCCGAGGACTTCGTCGTCGCGCGCATCGCGGAGACGGTGGGTGCGGACAAGCTCGTTCATCGCTCGCTGGTGCATTTCTGGAACCACCAGGATGCCTATGTGCTCGCCAAGCCCTGAGCGCAGGGTGTGGTGGGCTTGACCCCCTTCCTGGCACTGAGCCTTATGACTGATTGAAATCCCGCGACAGGCGTTTTTCTCCATGACCACTCTGTTCGATCGCATCCAGCAACGATTTTGGGGACCGCCCCAGTGGGATGCCGAGCGCATTTCCGACGAGTGGTTCCGGGCGCACTTCCACTATGCGGCCGACGTGGTCCAGCATTGGCTGGGTTCGGCGCTGGATGTGAAGACGGCGCGGCTGCTCAACTTCGGCTGCGGCGACGGCATCACGGACCTGGCGCTGGCCCTGCGCCACGGGGCGACGTCGATCCACGGCATCGACATCCGGCAGGAGTACGCCAAGCTGCCGCGCATCGCGAAGGAGCAGTTGGGCCTTCGCCGCGTGCCGAAGGCCCTGAGCTTCGAGACCATCGCACCCGCCACACCGCTGGCGGGCCGGCGGCCGGTGGACGGGATTTTCAGCTGGTCCACGTTCGAGCATGTGAGCCAGGACCAGCTCGAACCCATCGCCCGCGACCTGTACGCCGCACTGAATCCCGGGGGCGTCTTTTTCCTGCAGATCGAGCCGCTGTACTTTTCTCCCTATGGCTCGCACCTGCGGCGCTATGACGAGGTGCCCTGGCACCACCTGCTGGTGAGCGATGACGAGCTGTGGGCCATCATCCAGGCGCACGAAGGGCCGATCGATGGCGCCGAACGTGATTTCGGCTTCGACGACTTCGGTGTCGAGGGGTACAAGAAGTTCGTCTTCAACGAGTACAAGGCGTTGAACCGGCTGACGGCGGACGAGCTGGTGGCCTTGATGACCCGGGCGGGCTTCCACGTCATCCGCCAGGAGCGGCGCAGTGTGCAGATGGACATTCCATCGGCCCTGCACGGCCAATACCCGGACGAACTGCTGCTCAACAACGAGATCTTTCTGCTGCTGGGCAAATAGGGCCCGGATCGCCCTTCGCCGCCATCCATCGCACGAGGGCGCCGACGGGTCTTCCGAAAACAAAAAGGGCTGCCGGAGAGGGCAGCCCTTTTTTCGTTCCGGCGCCGCGCGGCGCGAAGCCGGCTCAGGCTTGCAGCCAGTTCTTGACCCGGCGTTGCCACTGCGCCGGGATGCGCCGTGCCACGCCGCGCAGCACCGGCAGCGAGCGCAGATAGACCACCGCCGACAGCATGCCCGACTTGGCAGCGGCGCTGGGCGTGGCCTGGGGCAGGTAGGGCTGCAGGTCGGCCAGGGTCATGGGGGGCAGGGCGTTGGCGGGAGCGATGCCTGCCAGGTAATCGGTTGCATAGCGGAACGGCGCAGAGGATTCGTGCGGCACGGGTGCTTGCGGCTGCGCCTCGGCCAGAGCTGGGGCCTCGCCCTGGGCGAAATGCCGGTCGCGGACCTCGGTGAACCAGGCCAGCCATTGGGCGGGCGTGGCATCCCAGGGGTGCACCCAGCTCCAGGGCCGGCCCGCCAGCCGCTCGGCGAAGGCGCCGATGTCGGGCACGACCACCGGCAGGCCGGCCAGCAGCGCGGCGCTCAGGGTGTAGCTGTAGGTCTCCGGCCACTGGGCGGGGAACCAGACCAGGTCCGGCTCCAGCCATTGCAGCAGGCCGGGCAGGTCCTTCTCTTCGTACTCGCCATGGATGGTCAGGCGGGCGCGGGGCTGCGTCTGAAGGTGGCGGTAGCCGTAGCCGATCAGGTGGAAATCCACGAGGGCGTTGCGGCGGGCCGCCTCGGCGGCCACGGCTTCCAGCACGTCTGCGCCCTTGATGGCGCTCAAGGCGCCGATCACGACCACCCGCAGCCGTTGGCCAGGCTGCAGCGTGCGCGGCGCGGGCAGCGGCAGCGCCGCGCTGTCGGGCAGATCGGTGTGCGGCACGGCGTGCACGTGCGCCGCCGGCGCGAAGCCGGCGATGCGCCGCGCCGTGTCGTGGCTGGGCACCAGCACCCGGCGTGCGCCGGTGAGCAGGCGCGCATTCGCGCCACGCCATTCGGCGACGGTGCCGCCCAGGGGGGAATGCATTTCTGGCGTGCAGCACTTGCATTGCCCGGGACCGATCTCGCCGGCGTACCGGTTGGTCGTGTCGGTCATCGAGATGTGCGTGCAATAGCTGTAGTAGTCGTGCGCGGTGAAGTCGTAGGGCACATCCAGCAGGTGCGGGATATTGCGCACTTCCTGGCCGTGGCCCAGCAGGTGGTGGAAGTGCACCTGCCGCACGCCCAACTGCCGCAGCACGCCGAGCAGGTCGTCGTACTGGTCGTTCAGGCGGAAGGTGAGCTCGAAGCCCTCGTCCTGCCCCGCCATGCGCAGCCGCACGCTGTGCCCGGGCGCGGGCGTGAGGGTCAGGAAGGTGGCCTGGTCCGCCAGGTGCACGGCCAGTTCGCGGACATGCCGGACCGTGCCACCGGCCCGGTCGTGCAGCACGGCGAGCACGGCCGGCACGCCGGCCTCGGCGATGCGGGCCACGTCGAGCGCCAGGCGGTAGGGCTGCGCCGGATCGGCCTGCACGAACGCGTGCACGTCGCGCTCGTAGCGCGGATGCAGGCGGCGCAGGGTTTCCATGGCCGCGAGTTCGCGCGGGCTCTTGCTGTCGCCGAAGCTGACCCCGCCGGTGTGCAGCACGAAGGTGTCCAGCAGGTGCAGGTTGCGCCAGCCGGCCGCGCGCGCGCGCTGGCAGAAATCGTTTTCCTCGCCGTAGCCCTTGCCGAAGTGCTCGGTATCGAACAGGCCCAGTTGCACCAGGCAATCGCGCCGGATGTACATGCAAAAGCCGACGCCCGTGGGCACGTCCACGACCGCGCCCGGGTTGGTCCTGGCGCACAGCGCGTCCAGGCGGGCCGTGTCGTAGCCGGGCGGCAGGTCGTTGTCCTTGCAAAAGCGCGGGTAGCTGCAGATGGTGGCGTTGTTGGAGAACGGGGTGACCGAGGCCACCTTGGCGTCGCCGTAGGCGGCGTTGCGGATGCGGTCGAGCCAGTCGTTGGCGACCTCCGTGTCGCTGTTGAGCAGCAGCACGTCGTTGCTGCCGCTCAGCGCCATGCCGCGATTGACGGTGCCGACGAAGCCGAGGTTCTCCTCGTTTTCCAGCAGCACGATGCGCTCGTCCTGCGTGGCCCGCTCGCGCAGCCACGCGGTGACTTCGGGTTCGGGGCTGGCGTCGTTGATGACGATGAGGCGGTAGGGCGTGGCGCACGGGCTGGCCAGCACGGAATCGACGCACATCTGCGTGTCGGCCAGGCCCCGGTAGACGGGCACGATCACATCCACGGGGTGCTGCGGCGGCGTGACCTGCACGGGCCCCTGCGTTGCCGCCGCTGCGGCGGCATGCTTGGGCGCACGGCCCAGAAGGCGGTCCACGCGCATCTTGGTGTGGACGAGGGGGCGGGTCGCGCGGAACACGGTGGAGTTTTCGATCGTTTTCAAGTGGTGGGCGAGGGCGCCGTAGTCGTGCTGCAGGCGGCCCAGTTCATGCTGCAAACGGGTGGCGTTGCGCTGGAACTGGGCGGACTCCTGCTGCAGGTCGGCCCGCTGGCGCAGCAGCGTCTGGGTGCTGTCCTTGAGCGTGGCGTTGTGTTCCTGCAAGGCCTGGTTGGTGTACTCCAGGGTGCGCTTGTCGCCCTCGAGCACTTCCTTTTGCTCGCCCAAAGCGCGCTTTTCCAGTTCGAGCGCCTCGCGGGTCTGGTTCAGCCGCTGCTCGGCCTCGTGCCGGGCCCGGGCCGCGTCCTTTTCCAGCATGGCGATGCGGTCCTGCAAGGGGAACACGGCGCCCGACAAGGTCAGGTAGTCGGCGGACATGGGCCATCCCAGGTCGATGTCCAGCGCGGCCCCGCGGCCGGCGTGGGCGGCCAGCACATCCCGGGGGATCGGCAGTTCCAGCCAGGGGTCGTCCCCGGTGAGCAGCAGCAGGGTGGCGGGGGAGGCGGCCGGCATGGGCTGCTCCCACACGATCTGGCTGTGGGGCGAGCGGGCCAGCAGCGAACGCGATGCGGTGTCGGCCTGCCACGTCCACACCGCATCGCCCTGGGCATTGCGCAGGGTGATGCCGTGCAGGTGCATGAAGCCGGGGCGGTCCGCCGGGTCGAGCCTCAGGTTGGTGAGGGGGCTGGGCGTCTCGGGCAGGGTGAAGCGCACCGTCTGGCGTTCGCGGCCGATGATGCCGGTGGCGGTCAGCTTGCGGTCTTCGGCGTATTCGCCGTTCTGGCCCAGGTAGAGCTGGGCGGTGAACAGGGCATGGGCTTCCTCCGGGTCCGGCGTACCGCTCTGGTCCACGGCGATGGCCTGGGCGGCAGGCTGCGCCGCGGCGATGAACTGGTAGGCCATGGCATCGGGTGCGCCGAGCAGATGGCGGGACACGACCGGTGGCAACAGGTCGAAGGCGGCCTTGAACTCCGATTCGGGCACTTCGCGGCGCACGGTGTCGATCTGGTCGACGGCCCAGCGCTGCTCGCCCAGGAACCGTCCCAGCGACCGCCGGGTGAAGAAGCGAAGGTGGGTGCGGTCCAGCAGGCCTTCCTCGCGGTAGCGGAATTCACCCTGCAGCAATTCGGCCACCAGGCCGCAGTAGCCGGCGTTGGGCACCGAAATCAGCAGTTGACCGCCGTTTGCCAGCAGTTCGCGGCACTGGGCCAGGATGCCCTCCGGGCGGCGCAGGTGCTCGAGCACGTCGGCACACACGATGTAGTCGTAGCGCTGGCCAGTAAAAAGGGTAACCAGATCGCATGTCTCCAGATCGGACACTTCCACGCGCCGGTAGTGGGGGCGGGCGTGTTCGGCCTCGGCTTCGCTGAGCGTCACGCCATCGCTGGTGCAGCCCCGGGTTTCTGCCAGATATTGCCCGAGTGCGCCGCTGCCGCAGCCCAGGTCGAGCACCGTGGATCCCTCGCGGACAAGGCTCGCCAGCACGGAAAGGGAGGTGCGTTCGTCTTGCTTGATGGTGCGCAGATAGACGTGCAAATCCTCGATTGTTTGGGTCATCTCCGGATTATGACGGGCGCATGGCAGCGGTCCTTCGGGCGGGACGGTGTGCGAGGCAGACGACAATACCGGGTTCATGACGTCATCTCTCAATGCGGAACGGGGCCTGGTGGTCTCGCTGATCAGCCACGGGCACGGGCCGTGGGTGCAGGCTTTGCTGCACGATCTGGCGCGCCTGTGCCGGGCCGACGTGTCGCGCGTGGTGCTCACGCTCAACCTGCCCGAAGCCGAGCCGCAGGCCCCTGCGGGGGGCTGGCCTTTCGTGCTGGAGATCCGCCGCAACGAGACGCCCCTGGGATTCGGGGCCAACCACAACCGCGCATTGCGCGGCGCGGTCGAACCGATGGTGTGCGTGCTGAACCCCGACGTCAGCCTGCTCGGCGCGAACCCGTTTCCTGCGCTGTGCGAGGCCGCCCTGCCGGCGGACGTGGGCTGCGCCTACCCGGAGCAGGTGGACGGCCGCGGCCAGTTGCAGGATTCCGAGCGCGAGCTGCCGTCGCCCGCCGCGCTGTGGCGCCGCCGCGTGCTCGGGCAACGGGAGCACCGGGTGGACTGGGTGAACGCGGCGTTCCTGGTGATGCGGCGCGCGGTGTGGGACGCGCTGGAGGGATTCGATGAAGGGTATTTCATGTATTGCGAGGATGTGGATTTGAGCTTGCGCATGCGGCTGAGGGGCCTGCGGCTACACAAGGGCGCGGCCCGCGTGGGCCATGTCGGGCAGCGCGACAGCCAGCGCCGCATGGCCTACCTCGCCTGGCATGTGCGCAGCCTGTGGCGGCTGTGGCGCTCGCCGGTGTACCGGCAGGCACGATCTTTGTTACCGGAGGGCCCCCGCGGCCCGCATACCATCGGCGCTCCATGATCTGGTTGTCTCTGGTTGCGTTTCTGGTTTCCACGCTGGTGGCTGCGGGCATCGTCCGATGGGGGCGCGACCACGCGTCCGTATACGGCGACACCATGCCGCAGCGGTTCCACCTGGGGGATGTGCCCCGGCTGGGCGGGGCGGCGCTGCTGGCCGGCATGGCCTGCAGCTGGATGCTGGGGGTGGTTCAGACGTCGTGGATGGGCGATCCAGGCTCGCTGCGGCTCGGCGCCTGGGTGGTCTGGTGGATCGTGGCGCTCCTGCCGTCGGCGGTGGGCGGCATCGTAGAAGACCTGACGCAGCGCCTGACCGTGCGCTACCGCCTGCTGCTCACGGCGCTGTCGGGTGGGCTGGCGCTGATGGTGCTGCAGCTGAACGTGCAGCGCATGGGCCTGCCCTGGCTGGACGGCTTCCTGGCCCAGACGCCCTGGCTGGGCATGGTGATCGTGGTGCTGGCGGTGGCCGGCCTGCCACACGCCTTCAACATCATCGACGGCTACAACGGCCTGGCGGGCATGGTGGCGTTCATCGTCTGCCTGGCGCTGGCGCACGTCAGCCTGCAGGTGGGGGACCGGTCGCTCGCGACGCTGTTCGTTTGCACGGCGGCGGCCACGGCCGGGTTCCTGGTATGGAACTACCCGCGCGGCATGATCTTCGCCGGCGACGGGGGCTCCTATATCTGGGGCGTGGTGATCGCGCTGGGCAGCATCTCGCTCGTGCAGCGCAACCAGGACGTGTCGCCCTGGTTCCCGATGCTGTTGCTGATCTACCCGGTCTGGGAGACTGTCTTCTCCATCTACCGCAAGCTGGTGCGCGGGGTCTCGCCCGGCGTGGCGGACGCGCTGCACTTTCATCAGCTCATCTACCGGCGCATCGTGCGCGGGGTGTTCCACGACGACGAGTCCCGCCGGGTGCTCATGCGCAACAACCGCACCTCGCCCTACCTGTGGGGCTTCACCCTGCTGACGGTGGTGCCCGCGGTGCTGTTCTGGAGCAACACGGTCGTGCTGGCGATCTTCTGCGCCCTGTTCATGATCGCCTACGTCTCCGCCTACCTGGCCATCGTGCGCTTCAAGGTGCCCAGCTGGCTGCGGCACTGAAGGTCACCCGCGGGCCGCTGCTGAACGGCGCCGCCCTGGCCCTCGCCCTCGCCCGTCCCGCCCCAGCGCCGTCCGGGGGCTAGGGCAAGGCACAATGCGCATCTCCATCGCTTAACCGCTCCTTCAGCCGCGAGCTCTTCATGACGACCGACCTTCTTTCGATTGCTCCGCGCGACAAGGCCGAAATCCTGGCCCAGGCGCTGCCCTACATCCGCAAGTTCCATGGCAAGACCATGGTCATCAAATACGGCGGCAACGCCATGACCGACCCGGCGCTGCAGGCCGACTTCGCCGAGGACGTGGTGCTGCTCAAACTGGTGGGCATGAACCCGGTGGTGGTGCACGGCGGCGGCCCGCAGATCGAGACCGCGCTCAACCGCCTGGGCAAGAAGGGGCAGTTCATCCAGGGCATGCGGGTGACCGACGCCGAAACCATGGAAGTCGTGGAGTGGGTGCTGGCGGGCGAAGTCCAGCAGGACATCGTGGGCCTGATCAACCAGGCGGGCGGCAAGGCCGTGGGCCTCACGGGGCGCGACGGCGGCATGATCCGCGCCCAGAAGCTCAAGATGGTGGACAACAAGGACCCGAGCATCGAGCACGACATTGGCCAGGTGGGCGACATCGTCTCCATCGACCCGAGCGTGGTCAAGGCGCTGCAGGACGATGCGTTCATCCCCGTCATCAGCCCCATCGGCTTCGGCGAGAACAACGAGAGCTACAACATCAACGCCGACGTCGTGGCCAGCAAGCTCGCCACCGTGCTGCAGGCCGAAAAGCTCGTGCTGCTCACCAACATCCCGGGCGTGCTGAACAAGGCGGGCGAACTGCTCACCGACCTCACCGCCCGCGAGATCGACACGCTGTTCGCCGACGGCACCATCTCCGGCGGCATGCTGCCCAAGATCGCCGGCGCCCTCGATGCCGCCAAGGCCGGGGTGAACGCGGTGCACATCATCGACGGCCGCGTGCCGCACGCCATGCTGCTGGAAATCCTGACCGAGCAGGCCTACGGCACCATGATCCGCAGCCACTGAGATGCCGGTTTGCGCCTCGCCCGCCGTGCAGCGCGCCGTCCCCGGCGGTGCCGTGCCGGTCCGTTCCTGAGCGGGTGACAGGGCGATGCGCCTGCTGCTGGTCGAGGACGACGTCATGCTGGCCAGCGGCATCAAGCTGGGCCTGACCGACGCGGGCTATGCGGTGGACTGGGTGGGCAGCGGCGAGCGCGCCGAAGAGGTGCTGCGCACCGAATCGTTCGACGCCGCGATCATCGACATCGGCCTGCCGGGCATGGACGGGCTGGAGCTCACACGCTGCCTGCGCCGCCCCGAGATGGCCCATCCGGCCATGCCGGTGCTCATCCTCACGGCGCGCGACGCCCTGCACGACCGCGTGCAGGGGCTCGACCTGGGCGCCGACGACTACATGGTCAAGCCCTACGAACTGCCCGAACTGCTGGCGCGGCTGCGCGCCCTGCTGCGGCGCTCTCAGGCCGCGACCACGGCCATCCTGAGCTTCGGGCCGCTGGAGCTGGACACCGCCGGCCGTACCGTGAGCATCCGCACGGCCAGCGATCCCCATGCGCGCCAGCCCATCGAACTGGGCCCGCGCGAGTGGACGGTGCTGGAATACCTGCTGATCCACGCGCCCAAGCCGGCCAGCAAGGAAAAGCTGCTGCAGGCCCTGACCGGCTGGGACAAGGAAATCACGCCCAATGCGGTGGAGGTGTACGTGTCCCGCCTGCGCAGCAAGCTGGAGCCCAATGGCGTGGCGCTGCGCTCCATCCGTGGCTTCGGCTACCGGCTGGAACTGCAGCCCCCGCGCGGCTGAGCGCGCCCCGCCGTCTCCGCGCCCGCCCACCCCTGCACCCGCACACCCCGGCCGCCGCCATGACCTCCGCGCTGCGCATCCGGCTGCTGCTGCTGCTGATCCTCCCGCTGTGCGCCCTGGCGCTGGCGGGCGCGTGGCTCGACTACCGCTCGGCGGACGAGGCCGCCAGCCGGCACGACCAGCGCCTGCTGCGGCTGCTGCCGGCGCTGGCCGACTCGGTGGTGGCCCCGCCCGTGAGCGACGGCGGCCCGCCGCTGCTGCTGCTCGCGCCCCCGGTGGAGGAGTTCCTGCGCCAGAACAGCGGCTTTTCCGGCTACAGCGTGCAGGACCTGTCCGGCCGCGTGCTGCTGGGCGAGGACTGGGTGCAGAGCGCCGTGCCGGCCACGCACGACCCCGAGTTCCACAGCGTCGAGTACGACAGCGTCACCTACCGCGTGGCCGTCCAGCGCAGCCGCACGGGGGCGGGCGAGCTGGTGGTGGCGCTGGCCGACGGCTCCGATCCGCGCCAGCAGTGGGGCAAGCAGATGCTGCTGCGCGTGCTGCTGCCCAATCTGGTGCTGGTGGCGGCCGCGGCGCTGGCGATCCACTGGGCCGTGCGCCGCGCGTTCAAGCCGCTGGTGGACCTGGCCGAGGCCGTCGCCCGGCGCTCGCCCCGGGACTTGAACCCGATCGACGAAGCGGCGTCGCCCGTGGAGGTGCGGCCCCTGGTGTATTCGCTGAACCGGCTGTTCGCCCTGGTGAACGAGCAGGCCGAGGGGCAGCGCCGCTTCGTGGCCGACGCCGCTCACCAGCTGCGCACGCCGCTGGCCAGCCTGCAGGCGCAGGTGGAAGCCTGGGCGCTGTCCGCGCAGTCGGGCAGCGGTCGGGAGGGCAATGGGTCAAAACAGGCGTCAGTGCAAATGGTACTAGGGCATGGTGCTATATATTTAGGAGCGGATCAGATCGAGAAACTGCGGCAGGCCACGCGCCGCACCTCCAAGCTGGCGCACCAGTTGCTGGCCCTGTCGCGCGCGGATGCCCGCAGCCTGGACGCACAGGCCATGCAGAGCGTGGATCTGAAGGACCTGTGCGAAAGCCTGCTGGAGGCGTTCCTCGACACGGCCACCGCCAAGGGGCTGGACCTGGGGCTGGAGGTCGCGCCGGCCCGCGCCGTGGGCCACGGCTGGCTGCTGCGCGAGCTGCTCACCAACCTGGTGGACAACGCCATCAAATACACGCCGGCCGGTGGTGCCGTGACCATCCGCTGCGGCGGCGCTGCCAACGGCGGCGCGTTCCTGCAGGTCGAGGACGACGGACCGGGCATTCCCGAGGCGGAGCAGGCGCGGGTGCTGCAGCGCTTTTACCGGGTGCCGGGGGCTGCGGGGGAGGGCACCGGACTGGGGCTGGCCATTGCCGACGAGATCGCGCGCGTGCACGGTGCGGCGCTGGGCCTGGGGCGCGGGCCGGCCGGCCGGGGGCTGATGGTGACGGTGTTTTTCGCTCCGGCGCGCAAGGTTCGGTAGCCGCCTGTTGCGCTGATGGTTTCGCCGCTCTGACGGCGCAGCGTTGCACTGGAAAGGGTGGGGGCTGTCACACGAAGCCCGGCAGGACCCGTGTGCGAGAATCAATTGCATACATCTGTTGCCCATGCCTGAACTCCAGTCCCTGCCTGAACCTGTCGCCACCACTGTGGCGCAAGACGTCCCTGCGGTCCGCAAACGTCCCAAGCCGGGGGAGCGGCGGGTGCAGATCCTCCAGGCGCTGGCCGGCATGCTGGAGCAGCCCGGCTCGGAGCGCATCACCACCGCCGCGCTGGCGGCGCGCCTTTCGGTCAGCGAGGCAGCGCTCTACCGGCACTTCGCCAGCAAGGCGCAAATGTTCGAGGGATTGATCGATTTCATCGAGCAATCGGTCCTCACGCTGGTGAACCAGATCATGGAGCGCGGTGCGCAGTCCGACACCTCGGGCACGCAGCAGGCCGCGCGCATCGTCGCCATGGTGCTGCAGTTCGGCGAGCGCAACCCGGGCATGGTGCGCGTGATGGTGGGCGATGCCCTGGTGCTGGAGAACGAGCGCCTGCAGCAGCGCATGAACCAGTTCTTCGACAAGATCGAATCGAGTCTGCGGCAGTGCCTGCGCCCCGCCGCGCAGGCCGCCGGGGCCGATGCGCCCACGGTCGATGCCCAGGTGCGCGCCGCGGCGCTGTGCGACCTGGTGCGCGGGCGGCTGCAGCGGCACGCGCGCTCGGGCTTCCGGCGCGCGCCCAGCGAGCACCTCGAGGCCACGCTCGCGCTGCTGCTCTAACCCGCTGCCCCAGGCCGGCTGCGGCGGGTCGTGCTGCCTGGGTGACGCCAGGCATTCCAGACTTTCTACTTCCCCCGAAGCGCGCAAGACCGGCCGGCTGGGCTGGCGTTGCCGCTCGGTGTGATCGCACTGCGTTGCTTCGTCCCACCGTTCCAGCATTCCAGCATTCCAGCATTCCAGCATTCCAGCATTCCAGCATTCCAGCATTCCAGCATTCCAGCATTCCAGCATTCCAGCATTCCAGCATTCCAGCATTGCGCGCGCGGCTAGGGGTTTTCCCGGTGCGGAGCCCCTCATCGCCCCGCGGGATGGGCAGGCCCGGCGTTTTCATGCAAAATAGCACGATCGTTCGTTTTATTTTCTCCATGCCGGTCACCCCCCTCCCATCCCGCTCCGTTCGCTCCGCCAGCACCCGCGAAGGCCGCGCCTTGCAAAAGGGCCAGCAGACCAAGGCGGCGATCGTCGAGGCCGCGCTGGGCTTGGCCACGCACATCGGGCTGGAAGGCTTGTCGATCGGTGCGCTGGCGGACGTGACGGGCATGAGCAAGTCCGGCGTGTTCGCCCATTTCGGTTCGCGCGAGGAGCTGCAGATCTCCGTCATCCGCGAATACCACGCGCGCTTCGAGCAGGAAGTGTTCTACCCGGCCGTGTCCGCCCCACGGGGCCTGCCGCGCTTGCGGGCCCTGTTCGGCAATTGGATGAAGCGCACCTCCATCGAAATCGATTCAGGCTGCATCTACATCAGCGGCGCCGTGGAGTTCGACGACCGCACCGGCCCCGTGCGCGATGCGCTGGCCAGTTCGGTGCTGACCTGGCTGGCCGCCATGAAGCGCGCCATCGACCAGTGCAAGGAGCAGGGCGAACTGCGCGGCGATGTGAATGCCGAGCAGATGCTGTTCGAGATCCACGGCCTCATCCTGGCGCTGCACTACGAGGCGCGCTTCCTGCAGACGCCCGGCTCCATCGACCGGGCCAATGCCGGCTTCGACAGCATCCTCACCCGCTATGGCGCACCGCCGCCCGCGCAGGATTGACCGACCCGTTTCGCGTTTCTCTCTCTCCCTCTTTCCTTTTCATTTCCCACCCTTTCCATCCAAGGAGCCTCCCCATGCCGACCTACACGCCGCCCCTTCGCGACATGCAATTCGTACTGCACGAGGTGTTCAAGGCGACCGAAGAACTGAAGGCCCTGCCCAAGCATGCCGACGTGGACGTGGACACCATCAACGCCGTGCTGGAAGAGGCGGGCAAGTTCGCCACCGGCGTGGCGTTCCCGCTCAACATCAGCGGGGACGAGGAAGGCTGCACGCTCGACAAGGCGACGCACGAGGTGACCACGCCCAAGGGTTTCAAGCAGGCCTACGCGCAGTACGTGGAAGGCGGCTGGGCGGCCCTGAGCTGCGAGACCGAATACGGCGGCCAGGGCCTGCCGTTCGTGCTGAACCAGTGCCTGTACGAAATGCTCAACAGCGCCAACCAGGCCTGGACGATGTACCCCGGCCTGTCGCACGGCGCCTACGAGGCGCTGCACGCGCACGGCACGCCCGAGCAAAAGAAGCTCTACCTGCCCAAGCTGACCAGCGGCGAATGGACCGGCACCATGTGCCTGACCGAGCCCCATTGCGGTACCGACCTGGGGCTGTTGCGCACCAAGGCCGAGCCCGTGGCCGGCGCGCCCGAAGGCACCTACAAGATCACCGGCAACAAGATCTTCATCAGCGCGGGTGAGCACGATTTCACCGAGAACATCGTCCACCTGGTGCTGGCCCGCCTGCCCGATGCGCCCAAGGGCAGCAAGGGCATCAGCCTGTTCATCGTGCCCAAGTACCACGTGAACGCCGACGGCTCGCTGGGCGAACGCAACCCGATCTTCTGCGCCGGGCTGGAGCACAAGATGGGCATCCACGGCAACGCCACGGCGCAGATCGCCATCGACGGCGCCATCGGCACGCTGGTGGGCCAGCCGCACAAGGGCCTGCAGGCCATGTTCGTGATGATGAATGCCGCGCGCCTGGGCGTGGGCAACCAGTCGCTGGGCCTGACCGAAGTGGCGTTCCAGAACGCGCTGGCCTACGCCAAGGACCGCACGCAGATGCGCAGCCTGTCGGGCACGAAAGCCAAGGACAAGGATGCCGACCCGATCATCGTGCACCCCGACGTGCGCAAGATGCTGCTGACCGCCAAGGCCTACGCCGAAGGCGCCCGCGCGCTGCAGATCTACTGCACGCTGCTGCTCGACAAATCGCACAGCCACCCCGACGAAAAGGTGCGCCAGGAGGCGGACGAACTGGTGGCGCTGCTCACGCCCATCGTCAAGGCCTTCATCACCGACAACGGGCACATCGCCACGAACGCCTGCATGCAGGTCTTCGGCGGCCACGGCTTCATAAAGGAATGGGGCATGGAGCAGTTCGTGCGCGACAACCGCATCAACATGATCTATGAAGGCACCAACACCATCCAATCGCTGGACCTGCTGGGCCGCAAGGTGCTGGGCAACAACGGCGCCACGCTCAAGAAGTTCGGCAAGCTGGTGGGCCAGCTGGTGCAGGAAGAGGGCGTGAACGAGAAGATGGCCGAGTTCATCAACCCCATCGCCTACCTGGGCGAGCAGATGACCAAGTTCACCACCGAGATCGGCTTCAAGGGCTTCCAGAACCCCGACGAAGTGGGCGCTGCCGCCGTGGACTACCTGCGCGTGGCCGGCCACCTGGTGTTCGGCTATCTCTTCGCCCGCATGGCCCAGGTGGCGCTGCGCGAGATCGCCAACGGCAACACCGACCCGTTCTATGTCGCCAAGCTACAGACGGCGCGTTTCTACTTCGCCAAGCTGTTCCCCGAAACGGCCACGCTGATGCGCACCGCGCGTGCCGGCGCCAAGCCGCTGATGGACACCGACGCCGCGCTGGCCTGACCGCACCGGCCGCCCCCTTCCCCGCCTTTTTTGCACTGGAGCCGTTATGAATAAAGCGCTAGCAGCGATGTTGTGTGTGGCCATGGCCGCCCCCGCGTGGGCCCAGATGTCGCCCGTGGGTGGGTGGCGCAGCATCGACGACAAGACGGGCGAGGCCAAGGCCGAGATCCGCATCACCGAAACGGGCGGCGCGCTCACCGGCCGCATCGAGAAGTCGCTGAAGAAGGACACGCCCGCCGATGCGGTCTGCGTCGAATGCCAGGACGACCGCAAGGGCCAGCCCATCGCCGGCCTGGAGATCATCCGGGGCGGCAAGAAGGCCGAAGGCAAGGACGTGTGGGAGGGAGGCAAGATCCTCGACCCCGAAAACGGCAAGGAATACCGCGCCAGCTTCACGCCCATCGACGGCGGCGCCAAGCTGGAGGTGCGCGGCTACCTCGGCCCGTTCTGGCGCACGCAGGTCTGGCAGCGCATGCAGTAACCCATTCCAAAGAAACCAACCATGTCCCGATTCCAAGTGAAGAAAGTCGCCGTGCTCGGCGCGGGCGTGATGGGTGCGCAGATCGCCGCCCACCTCGCCAACGTGAAAGTGCCGGTCGTCCTGTTCGACCTGCCCGCCAAGGAAGGCCCGAAGAACGGCATCGTCACCAAGGCCATCGAGGGGCTCAAGAAGCTCAAGCCCGCGCCGCTGGGCGTGGCGGAAGACGCCGCGCTGATCGGCCAGGCCAACTATGAAGAGCACCTGGAGCAGCTGCGCGGGTGCGATCTCATCATCGAGGCGATTGCCGAGCGCATGGACTGGAAGCTCGATCTCTACAAGAAGATCGCGCCCTTCGTTGCACCCGGCGCCATCGTGGCCTCGAACACCTCCGGCCTGTCGATCACCCGCCTGAGCGAGGCGCTGCCCGACGCCATCAAGCCGCGCTTTTGCGGCATCCACTTCTTCAACCCGCCGCGCTACATGACGCTGGTGGAACTGATCGACACGCCGACGACCCGGCCCGAGGTGCTCGACCAGCTCGAAGCCTTCGTGACCAGCGGCCTCGGCAAGGGCGTGGTGCGCGCGCACGACACGCCCAACTTCATCGCCAATCGCGTCGGCATCGCCGGCATGCTGGCGACGATGAAGGAAGTGGAGAACTTCGGCCTGACCTACGACGTGGTGGACGATCTCACGGGCAAGAAGCTGGGCCGCGCCAGCAGCGGCACCTTCCGCACCGCCGACGTGGTGGGCCTGGACACCATGGCGCACGTCATCAAGACGCTCCAGGACAACCTGAGCGAAGACGCTACCAAAGGGGCTGCGCAGTTTGATCCGTTCTACGGCAGCTTCGGCACGCCCGAGGTGCTGAACAAACTCATCGAGATGAAGAACCTGGGCCAGAAGGCCAAGGCGGGCTTCTACAAGAAGGTGGGCCGCGACATCCTGCGCTTCGACCTGGAAAGCGGCGAGTACGTGCCCGGTGGCCAGAAGGCCGACGAGGTGTATGCCCGCATGCTGAAGAAGCCCGCCGGCGAGCGCCTGAAGCTGCTGCGCCATGCCGAGGGCGCGCAGGGCCGGTTCCTCTGGGCCATCCTGCGCAACAGCTTCCATTACGCTGCCGTGCACCTGGGCACCATCGCCGACAACGCGCGCGACGTGGACCAGGCCATGCGATGGGGCTTCGGCATGAAGCAGGGCCCCTTCGAGCTGTGGCAGGAAGCCGGCTGGCTGGAGGTAGCGAAGATGATCCAGGAGGACATCGACGCCTGCAAGGCGCTCAGCAAGGCGCCGCTGCCCGACTGGGTTTTCAAGGGCCCGGTGGCCGAGGCCGGCGGCGTGCACACGGCCGAAGGATCGTGGAGCGCTTCGCGCGCCAAGTTCGTGCCGCGCCGCCAGCTGCCCGTGTACGAGCGCCAGCACTTCCCCGAGAAGCTGCTGGGCGAGGCGCTGCCCGACTGGCGCACGGCCGGCACCACGGTGTCCGAGTCCGATGCGCTGCGCACCTGGACGCTGGACAAAGATGGAGGCCCCTCCGGTAGCCGGATCCTGATCGCCAGCATCCAGAGCAAGATGCATGCGATCAGCCCCGACGTGATGGAGGGCCTCGTCGAAGCCATCGACACCGCCGAGCGCGAATACGACGGCCTGGTGATCTGGTCCGGCGACGCGCCGTTCAGCGTGGGTGCCGATCTGGCCGCCACCATGCCGGCCTTCGTCGTGGCCGGCATCTCGGCCATCGAAAGTGTCGAGCAGGAACTGCAGAACCTCATGCTGCGCCTGCGCTACGCCCAGGTGCCGGTGGTGTCCGCCATCCACGGCATGGCACTGGGTGGCGGCTGCGAGCTGGCCGTGTATTCGGCCCGCCGCGTGGCGCACATGGAAAGCTACATCGGCCTCGTCGAAGTGGGCGTGGGCCTGGTGCCGGGCGCCGGCGGTCTGACCTACATCGCGCGCCGTGCGGCCGAGAACGCCGCCGCCTCCACGGGCAAGGACATCCTGCCCTTCCTGACCGAAGGCTTCACCGCCGCGGCCATGGCCAAGGTGGGCACCAGCGCGCTGGAATCGAAGAAGCTCGGCTACCTGCTGGACAGCGACATCGTCGTGCCGCACAAGGACGAGGTGCTGTTCGTCGCCCTGAACGAAGCCAAGGCGATGGCGGCCAGCGGCTGGCGCGCACCGAACAAGCGCCTGTTCCCCGTGGCCGGTCGCAGCGGCATCGCCACCATCCGCGGCTCGCTGGTGAACATGCGCGACGGCGGCTTCATCAGCGACCACGACCAGCACATCGCCACCCTGATCGCCGAGATCGTGTGCGGCGGCGACGTGGACGCAGGCACGCTGGTGAGCGAGGAATACCTGATGGCGCTGGAGCGCAAGGCCTTCTGCGCGCTCATCCAGCACCCCAAGACGCAGGAGCGCATCCTGGGCATGCTGAACACCGGCAAGCCCCTGCGCAACTGATGTGCCATCGGACGACCGCATGACGACCTCCACCGGCGCATTCCCGCCCAACCGCATGCAGCTCCAGCTGGAACAGGTGGACGAGTTCCCGAAGTTCCTGCGCCCCTGGGTGCGCAACCTGGTGCTGCGCCGCGCCGTGCCGTTCACCCGCACGGCGCGCGTGGAGTTCATCGAGATGTCGCCGAACCGCGTGGAAGTGCGCCTGCCCAACGAGCACCGCGTGCGCAATCACGTCGGCAGCATCCACGCCTCGGCCATGAACCTGCTGGCCGAGACGGCCACGGGCATGGCGATGGGCCTGAACGTGCGCGACGACTGCCTGCCGCTGGCCAAGGACTTGAAGATGGCCTTTCGCAAGCGCGCCACGGGCGCCTTGCGCGCGGTGGCGGTGCTGACCGACGCGCAGCGCCAGGCCATGCAGGACAGCGACAAGGGCGAGATGCAGGTGCAGGTCACCGTTACGGACGAGGCCGGCATCGAGCCGGTGGAATGCGAATTCACGTGGGCCTGGATTCCTTCCAGCCGCCCCGCCAAGTAACTGACTGATTGACTGACCGATCGATTGATCGATTGAAGGAGCCTTCTCCATGGCAAAACAAATGCAGGACGCCTACATCGTCGCCGCCACGCGCACGCCCATCGGCAAGTCGCACCGCGGCTTCTTCCGCAACACCCGCCCCGACGATCTGCTGGCGACCACCCTCAAGGCGGCCCTGGCCCAGGTGCCCGGGCTGGACCCGGCCTCCATCGAAGACATCATCTGCGGCTGCGCGATTCCCGAAGGCGCCCAGGGACTGAACGTGGCGCGCATCGGCGCCGTGCTGGCGGGGCTGCCCACCAGCGTGGGCGGCATCACCGTGAACCGCTTCTGCGCCTCGGGCCTGTCGGCCGTGCAGATGGCGGCGGACCGCATCCGCGTGGGCGAGGCCGACGTGATGATCGCCGCCGGAGTGGAAAGCATGAGCATGGTGCCCATGATGGGCAACACGCCCTCGCTGTCGCCCAGCATCTTCGCCAAGGACGGCGACGTGGGCATCGCCTACGGCATGGGCCTCACGGCCGAGAAGGTGGCGCAGCAGTGGAAGGTGTCGCGCGAGGACCAGGACGCCTTCGCGCTGCAGTCGCACCAGAAGGCGCTGGCCGCGCAGCAGGCCGGCGAGTTCACCGACGAGATCACGCCCATCGAGGTGACCGACCGCACGGCGAACCTGGAGACGGGCGAGAGCATCGCCAAGACCCGCACCGTGGCGCTGGACGAAGGCGCACGGCCCGACACCAGCCTGGAAGGCCTGGCCAAGCTCAAGACGGTGTTCGCCGCGCGGGGCTCGGTCACCGCCGGCAACAGCTCGCAGACCAGCGACGGTGCGGGCGCGCTGATCCTGGCGAGCGAGGCGGCCGTGAAGCGTTTCGGCCTCACGCCGTTGGCCCGCTTCGTGAGCTTCGCCAGCAAGGGCGTGCCGCCCAGCATCATGGGCATCGGCCCCATCGAGGCCATTCCGGCCGCGCTGCGCTATGCGGGCCTCAAGCATGAAGACATCGACTGGTTCGAGTTGAACGAAGCCTTCGCCGCGCAGTCGCTGGCGGTCGTGCGCCAATTGGGCCTGGACCCTTCCAAGGTCAATCCCATGGGCGGCGCCATCGCCCTGGGCCACCCGCTGGGCGCCACGGGCGCCATCCGCGCCGCCACGGTGGTGCATGCGCTGCGCCGCAAGAACCTCAAGTACGGCATGGTGACCATGTGCGTGGGCATGGGGCAGGGCGCTGCGGGCATCTTCGAGCGCGTCTGAGGTCGGGGGCGCATTGCGCGCCCCGGCATTCCGGGGTTCAGGCAGTCGCCGGCACGACGGGACGGAGAAAGCAATCACGGCACACTCGCACACCATGACTCTCGATCTCCATCCCCTGGACGACGCGCTGGCCCTGGAGCCGGCCGGTGCCCACCGGTACACCGGCCGGACCACGCCCGCGTACTGGAACATGGTCGGCCCTTTCGGCGGCGCGACGGCCGCGGTGCTGCTGCAGGCCGTGCTGCAGCACCCCGACCGCCTGGGGGAGCCGCTGTCGCTCACCGTCAATTACGCCGGCGCGGTGTCGCAGGGCCCCTTCACGGTGCAGGCCATGCCGGTGCGCACCAACCGGTCCACGCAGCACTGGAAGCTGTCCATCGTGCAGCCCGGCGCCGACGGCGAATGGGTCACCACCACCACGGGCACCGCCGTGACCGCCGCCCGCCGCGAAACCTGGAGCCTGGCCGACACCCCCATGCCGACAGCGCCCGGCCCCGACACCCTGGAGCCGCTGGCCAAAGGGCTGGGCGTGGCCTGGCTCGACCGCTACGAACTGCGGCCGGTGGCGGGGGCCTTGCCGCAGCGCTGGGACGGCAGCGGCGACAGCAGCCTCTCGCAACTGTGGATGCGCGATGCGCCGGCCCGCCCGCTCGACTTCTGCGCGCTGGCGGCACTGGCCGATGTGTTCTTTCCGCGGGTCTGGCTGCGCCGTGCGCACCGGGTGCCGGCAGGCACGGTGTCCCTCACGGTGTATTTCCACGCGGGCCGGGAGCAACTGGCGGCCACGGGCACCGGATTCTTGCTGGGCCAGGCGCGTGCGCAAGAATTCCGCAATGGCTTTTTCGATCAGACGGCCCAGTTGTGGAACGATGCCGGCACCATGCTGGCCAGCAGCCACCAGATCGTTTATTACAAGGAATGAGGCGCCCCCGGCGTCCCGTTCGCTTTCCCCGCCCACGACCTTCCATGGCAGGAGCTTTCCCATGACCGATACCCCGACCCAGGACATTCTCGTTCACACCGAATCCGGCGTGGCCACCATCACCTTCAACCGCGTGGAGAAAAAGAACTCCATCACCACCGCGATGTACGCCGCGCTGGCGGATGCGCTGGAGTCCGCCGCGGCCGACAGCGCGGTGCGCGTGGTCGTGCTGCAGGGCGATGTGGCCATCTTCAGCGCCGGCAACGACATCGGCGACTTCCTGAACAAGCCGCCGTCCACGCAGGACTCGCCGGTGTTCCGTTTTCTGCGCGGCATCGCCACGTTCCCGAAGCCGGTGGTGGCTGCGGTCTGCGGCCCGGCCGTGGGCATCGGCACCACCATGCTCTTTCACTGCGACCTGGTCTATGCGGGCGACAACGCCGCGTTCTCCATGCCCTTCGTCAACCTGGGGCTGTGCCCTGAGGCCGCGTCCAGCCTGCTCGTGCCGCAGATGATGGGCTACCACCGTGCCGCCGAGGCGCTGCTGCTGGGCGAGCCCTTCCTGGCCGAGGCGGCGCTGGAGGTGGGACTGGTCAACCGCGTGGTGCCGCCCACCGAGTGCAACATGGTGGCCCAGACCCAGGCGCGCAAGCTGGCCGCCAAGCCGCTTTCCGCGCTCATCGAGACCAAGCGGCTCATGAAGCAGGGCCAGACGGCTGCGGTGCTGGAGCGCATGGCGCAGGAGGGTGCGAGCTTCGGTCGCATGCTGCAGGAGCCCGCGGCGCGGGAGGCGTTCAGCGCCTTCGTCGAAAAACGCCGGCCGGATTTCAGCGCGGTGTGACAGCATCTGGGGGGCGGCTTGGCGTTTTGCCTGGGAACTGGGCATAACGATAGATGCCGGCAGCATGAATCTGGCAGTACATTCCTGCTCATCCATAAACCCCCTGCCGGACCGTGCCATGACTGCTGTCAAACCACCTTCGCCATTCGCTGCTCCCCGCGCGCCGTCGCGCCGCGCCTTTGTGCAATGGGGCGCATCGCTTGCCAGCGGTGCCCTGGGGGCGTCGGCCCTGGCGCAGGGGGCGGTCGCTCCGGCACCCGTGCCGCTGGAAGGCGGCATCCTCAAGGTGGTGGTGCCGTATGCGGCCGGCGGCGCATCCGACCGGGCCGCGCGCCTGCTGGCCGATGCCCTCGGTCCCCGGCTGGCGGTGCCGGTGGTGGTGGAAAACCGCGTGGGTGCGGGGGGGCGGCTGGCCGTCCAGCAGTTGCACCGCGACAGTTCCGGCCAGAACCAGGTCGTGCTGGCCAACCCGGCCACCATGCTGGTGGCGCCCCTGGTCTTCAAGGACAACGGCTACGACCCCGACAAGGACTATGTGGCCCTGTCCCAGATCACGAGCTATCAGTTCGGTCTGGCCGTGTCCACGGCCGTGCCGGTCAAGGAATTCGCCCACCTGCACGCCTGGATGCTGGCCAATCAGGACAAGGTGGCCGCCGGCGTGCCGGCCACTGGCAGCCTGCCGCATTTCTTTGCCCTGATGCTGGCGGAAAAGCTTTCCCTGCAACTGCCCGTCGTCGGATATCGGGGGTCCGCGCCGCTGCTCAACGATCTGATGGGCGGCCATGTGCCCATTGCCGTGGACACGCTGGATGCGCTGGAGCCGCTGCACAAGGCCGGCAAGCTGCGCATTCTGGCGGTGTCGGGCGATCACCGGTCGTCCACGCTGCCGACGGTGCCCACCTTCAAGGAGGCGGGGCTGGGCCTGTCCGCCCTCGGCTGGAACGTGCTCTACGCGCCTGCGTGGCTGCCGCCCGCCCGCGCCCGGCGCATCGCCGACACGGTGACCCAGGTCATGGCGGACCCGGCCTTGCAGGCCCGCTTCGTGGCGGCCGACATGGTGCCCGTGGTCAGCTCGCGCGACCAGACCGCCAAAATGCTGACGGCCTACAAGGCGCAATGGGCGCCGGTGGTCCGCCATTCGGGCTTCCAGCCCTGAACCCTTGCCCCTTCCTCGATGACTCCACCCCCTGATTCCGCCCAGCCCTCCCCGTTCGAGGCCGAGTTCATCGATGGTTTGAAGGACATCTTCGAGCAGCGCATCGTCTTCAACCAGTTGCTCGGCCTCAAGGTCACGCACCTGGGGGCCAAGCATGTCGAGGCCCGCATCGAGATGAAGCCCGAGCTGGTCGGACACTACGCCTACAACCGCGTGCACGGCGGCGTCATCAGCGCGGGGCTGGATGCCATGGGGGGGCTTGCCGTGATGGCGGCCATCGGTGCCCGCCACATGGACGAGCCGCCTGCGCAGCGCCTGCACCGCTTCGGCAAGCTGGGCACCATCGACCTGCGCATCGACTATCTGCGGCCGGGCATCGGGAGCCACTTCACCCTGCGGGCCGAAGTGCTGCGCCTGGGCTCGCGCGTGGCCAGCACGCGCATGGAGTTTTTCGGCCCGGACGGCACGCTCATGTCGGCGGGCGCTGCGGCCTACATCATTTCGTAGCCGGAGCCTACGCGCGATCGCGGCGATGTATGTCGCTGCAAAGCATGCAAGTGCATGCAACGATCGAATGGTTTGGTTACCGTTCTTGCGTAACGCGGGGAGTTTTCGCGGAACGTCGCTTCTAGCATGGCTCTTTTTCAAGGAGATCTGATGGCCGTGCAAAACCCCTTCTTCGGCAAGCGTGAACCCGACGCATTCCAGCCTCGCCAACCTTCTTCCGTCCTCGGCGGTGCGACCACCGTGGTGCCCGGTGGAAACAGTGCCACGACCGCCACCCCTTCTTCCGCCAAGCCCGTGTCCACGGGCACGGCGCCCGGCAGTGCCGTTTCCGACGGCGTGGGCAGCAAGCTGACGGTGGGCCCGAACATCAAGCTCAAGGGGGTGGAGATCACCGATTGCGACACGCTCGTGGTCGAAGGCACAGTGGAGGCCACGATGGACTCCCGCGTGATCCACATCGCCGAGCAGGGCGCCTTCCGCGGCTCCGCCGAGATCGACATCGCCGAGATCCACGGCGAGTTCGACGGCACGCTCACCGTGCGCGAAAAGCTCGTGATCTACAGCACCGGCAAGGTGACCGGCAAGATCCGCTACGGCAAGGTGGTGATCGAAGAGGGCGGCCAACTGGCCGGCGAAATCTTTGCCGGCACGTCGGGCCCCGCTCCCCGGGCCAATGCGGTGAGCAACAACAACACCACCAACGCGCGTAACGAAGCGCCTGCACTCGCCGCGGCCTGAGCCTCCGCGGGCATTGCAACCAACCCCGGCGTGCGCCGAGGGCGCGCTTCACCGACCTGCCACGTACGGCCCGTGGCAGGCCAGGCGTTTCGCGCCGGGGTTTACTCCACGTTCTCAGCCTGCCGCGCCACCCTCGGGCGCTGCGTTGGCCGGTAGCGGGCGGGGCCTGCCTGCGGCATCGATGGCCACATAGGTCAGTCGCGCTTCCGTGACCTTCACATACCGGCCCTGCGCTGAAAAGCGCTCTGCATACACCTCGACCTCCACCGTGACCGAGGTGCGTCCGGTGCGCGTGACCGCCGAGAAGAACGAAAGAATGTCCCCCACGCGAACGGGCTGCTTGAATACGAATTCGTTCACCGCCACGGTGGCCATGCGGCCCTGCACATAGCGCGCCGGCAGCACCGATCCCGCCAGATCCACCTGGGCCATGACCCAGCCGCCGAAGATGTCGCCGTTGGCGTTGCAGTCGGCCGGCATCGGAATCACCTTGAGCACCAGCTCCTTGTCGGTGGGCAATTCGGTCAACGCAGCGCTGGTAAGGGCGGTCATGGGCACAATCTCGGTAAAAACAACAACCGGAATTGTCCTTCATGCGCCCCCACGGCGAATCCCCACCCCCTCTCGTCGCGCGCCCCGGCGCCGGCTCCCGCACCGACTGGGCCACGCTCGGCCGGCTCGTTCCCTATCTCTGGCAATACAAATGGCGGGTGATCGCGGCGCTGGTCTTCGTCGTGGGGGCCAAGGTGGCCAACGTCGGGGTGCCGCTGCTGCTCAAGCAGTTGATCGATGCCATGTCGATCGCTCCGGGCGACCCCGTCGCCGTGGTGGTCGTGCCCATCGCCCTGTTGCTGGCCTATGGCGGGTTGCGCCTGTCCACCTCCATCCTGACCGAACTGCGGGAACTGGTCTTCGCCAAGGCCACGCAGGGCGCGGCCCGCAGCATCGCGCTGCAGACGTTCGAGCACCTGCATGCCTTGAGCCTGCGCTTTCACCTGGAGCGGCAGACGGGTGGCATGACGCGCGACATCGAACGCGGCGTGCGCGGCATCGAATCGCTGATCTCGTTCACGCTGTTCAACATCGGCGCCACCCTGATCGAGGTGTTCCTGGTGCTCACCGTGCTGGCCGTCAAGTTCGACGCGTGGTTCGCCTGGATCACGCTGGGTGCCCTGGGCCTGTACATCGCGTTCACCGTGCTGCTGACCGAGTGGCGCACGAAGTTCCGCCGGCAGGCCAACGAGTTCGACTCGGCCGCGCACGCGAAGGCGGTGGACTCGCTGCTGAACTACGAGACCGTCAAGTACTTCAACAACGAGGCGTTCGAAGCCCAGCGCTACGACGAAAGCCTGCAGCGGCTACGCCATGCGCGCCTCAAGAGCCAGACCTCGCTGTCGCTGCTGAACACCGGGCAGCAGCTCATCATCGCCACCGGCCTCGTGGCCATGCTGTGGCGCGCCGCGCAAGGCGTGGCCGATGGCCGCATGACGCTGGGTGATCTGGTCATGGTGAACGCCTTCATGATCCAGCTTTACATTCCGCTCAACTTTTTGGGCGTGATCTACCGAGAGATCAAGCAGAGCCTGACCGACCTCGACAAGATGTTCACCCTGATGGACAAGGAGCGCGAGGTGGCCGATGCGCCCAGCGCACAGCCGCTGGTCCACCTGGAGCACCCGGCCGTGCGTTTTGAAGACGTGCACTTCGCCTACGAAAGCCGTGCGGGCAGCGCGCGGCCCATCCTGCACGGCATCAGCTTCGAGATTCCTGCCGGCAAGACGGTGGCGGTGGTGGGGCCTTCGGGCTCGGGCAAGTCCACGCTGGCGCGCCTGCTCTTTCGCTTCTACGACATCCAGTCGGGCCGCATCACGGTGGCCGGGCAGGACATCCGGGCCGTGACGCAGGACAGCCTGCGGCGCGCCATCGGCATCGTGCCGCAGGACACCGTGCTGTTCAACGACACCATCGCCTACAACATTGCCTACGGCCACCCGGGCGCAGCACAGGATGCCGTGGAAGCCGCCGCCCAGGCCGCGCGCATCCATGGCTTCATCGCCGCCACGCCGCTGGGTTACGCCACGCAGGTGGGCGAGCGCGGCCTCAAGCTCTCAGGCGGCGAGAAGCAGCGGGTGGCGATCGCGCGCACGCTGCTGAAGAACCCGCCGATCCTGATCTTCGACGAAGCCACCTCCGCGCTCGATTCGGCCAATGAGCGGGCCATCCAGGCCGAGCTGAAAAGCGCAGCGCGCAACAAGACGGCCCTGGTGATCGCGCACCGTCTCTCCACGGTGGTGGATGCGCACGAGATCCTGGTGATGGAAGCCGGCCGCATCATCGAGCGCGGCACCCATGCCGCGCTCTTGGAGCAGGGCGGCCGCTACGCCAGCATGTGGGCGCTGCAGCAAAGCGGAGAGGCCGGCTGACGGGCCGCCGCAGCGCGCCCTGGTGCGCGGGCGTCGGGCCGCAGGCCGGCCCGGCCCGTCAGGGCTTGCGCGCGGCGATCGCCTTCTCGGCCTGGTCCACCAGGTCCGCGCCGATCTGGCCCTTCCACTTGTCGAACACCGGGCGCGTGGCCTTGGCGAAGGCGGTGCGCTCGGCGGGGCTGAGCTGGGTGACGGTCACCCCGTGGCTGGCGATTTCCTTGAGCAGGGGCTTGTCGGCCTCGACCATGCCCTTGCGCGCGATGGCGATCTGTTCCTTGCCGGCGTCGATGGCGGCCTGCTTGACGATTTCGCGGTCGGCGGGCGTCCAGGAATTCCAGATGTCCTTGTTGACCACGAAGATCAGCGGGTCGTTCATGTAGCCCCACAGGGTCATGTATTTCTGCGCCACGGTGTAGAGCTTGGCGGCCATGTAGACCGACACCGGGTTCTCCTGCCCGTCCACGGCGCTGCTGGCCATGGCGGGCTGGGCGTCGGCCCAGCTCATCTGCGTGGGGTTGGCGCCCAGTGCGGAGAAGGTGTCCAGGAACAGCGGCGAGCCGACCACGCGGATCTTCAGGCCCTTGAGGTCTTCGGGGCTCTTGATGGGGCGCTTGGAGTTGGAGATTTCGCGGTAGCCGTTCTCGCCCCAGGCCAATGGCACCACGCCGGCCTTGTCCAGCGTCTGGAAGATGCTCTTGCCCACTTCGCCTTGCGTCACCGCATCCACGGCGGCGTAGTCCGGAAACAGGAAGGGCAGCGAGAACAGGTTGAGCGGCTTGACCTGGGGCGACCAGTTGATGGTGGAGCCCACGGCCATGTCGATCACGCCCTGGCGCAGGGCGCTGAACTCGCGCGTCTGGTCGCCCTGGATCAGCGAAACGCCGGGGTACAGCTTGATGTTGATGCGGCCCTGCGTGCGTTCGCGGACCTTGCTGGCCCACAGTTCGCCGCCCTTGCCCCAGGGGAAGGCGGTGCCCAGCACCAGCGACATGCGGTATTCGCTCTTGTAGTTTTGCGCCAGGGCCGGTGTGGCGAAGGCCAGTGCGGCGGCGGCAGCGACGGCGCTGGTGAGGAAGGTGCGCAGTTTCATGGTTTCGGTCTCCTGGTTCTCGGTGAAAAGGGGGCGGTGGGGTCGATCGGTCAGTAGCCCAGGCGGGCGGGCAGCCACAGCGCCAGCTGCGGGAAGGCGATGACCAGCACCATGACGATGAACATCGCCAGCAGCATCGGCCCCACCCAGCGCACGGTGGACTCCATGCGCACGCCGGCGATGCGGCACGACACCATGAGGTTCACGGCCAGCGGCGGCGTGAACTGGCCCAGGGCGACCTTGAGCGTGAGGATGACGCCGAACCACACCGGGTCCCACTGGTAGTGCTGCATGATGGGCAGCAGCAGCGGCACGAAGATCAGGAAGATCGAGATGCCGTCGAGGAACATGCCCACCGTGATGAGCAGCAGGATCAGCAGCGCCATCACGCCGTATTCGCCCAGGCCCGAGTTCACGATGGCCTTGGCCACCGGATCGATCACGCCCAGCGTGGACAGCGAGAACGCGAAGATGCCGGCCAGCGACACCACCAGCAGGATCACGGCCGAGAGCTCGCCTGCCTCGCGCAGGATGGGAAACAGGTCGCGCACCCGGATGGTCCGGTGGATGCACATGCCCACGAACAGGCCGTAGAACACCGCCACCACGGCCGCCTCGGTGGGCGTGAACCAGCCCGCCCGCATGCCGCCCAGGATCAGCACCGGCGCGGCCAGGCCCCAGGAGGCCTCGCGCAGGCTGCGCCAGAACGGCGGGCGCGGCATGGAGGATTCGAGCGCGCCCATCTTGTGCCGGCGGGCCAGCCACACCGCTGGCACGATCAGCGCGACGCCGGCGAGCACGCCGGGAATCATGCCGGCCGCGAAGAGCGCGGGCACCGAGGCGCCCGGCACCAGCACCGAATAGATGATGAACGCGACGGAAGGCGGGATCAGGATGTCGGTGGCCGCCGCGGCGCCCACCACGCTGGCGGAGAACGAGCCCGGATAGCCCGCCCGCGACATGGCCGCGATCATCACGCCACCCACCGCAGCCGCATTGGCCGGCCCCGAGCCGGAGATGCCGCCCAGGAACATCGCCACGGCGATGGCCACCAGGGGCAGCATGCCCGGGCCGCGGCCCACGATGGCCACCGCGAAGTTCACGAGCCGAAGCGCCACGCCGGAGCGGTCGAAGATCGAGCCCACGAGCACGAACATGGGAATGGCCAGCAGCGGGTACTTGCCCAGGCCTGCATAGAAGTTCTGGGGCACGGCCAGCAGGCCGAACCATTGGCTGTCGGCATTGGCCAGGGCAATGGCCGCCACCCCCGCCAGCCCCAGCGCGGCGCCGATGGGCACGCCCACGAACATCATGGCGAGGAACGCCACGAACAGCAGGGTCGCGATCATGCGGAAGTGTCCTGCCGGCCCGCCGAGGAGGCCGCGCGGCCCCGGCGGATGAACAGCCCCACCGCCCGCCAGGTGATCAGTGCGGACAGCAGCGGCAGCCACACCGAGTACCACCACTGCGGCACGCCGATGCCGGGAGAGGTCTCGCCGAAGCGGTAGTCGTCCCACACCACCCGCACGCTCAGCACGGCGATCACGCCGAACAGCAGTGCCACCATCAGCGCACCGAAGCGCGCCAGCGCGTGCCGGCGTGCCGCCGAGCCGCCCTCGGCGAACCATTCGATGCGGATGTGCTGGTCGCGCGCGACCGCGGCGGAGCCTGCCACCAGCGCCAGGACGATCATGAGGAAGACCGAGATCTCCTCGGTCCAGGCGAAGGAGGAGTTGGTGAAGTAGCGCACCAGCACGTTGGCGAAGGTGATGAGGGCCAGCGCCGCCATCACGATGACGGTGAGCCAGTCTTCGATGCGCAGGGAGCGGGGAGCGTCGTCGGGCGGTGCGGCAGGCCGTGCCGCGTCGTGGGACACGGGCCCGGACGGGGGAAGTGAGGACATGGGAGGCAGAGGGTCGAGAGAACGGACAACGTGGCGATGCGGGTCACTCTGCCCGCCGGCCTTGTGCGCCAGGGGCCCGGACGGGGCGGCGCTCGGAGCGCCGAAGCCATTTTGCAAGCAAACGTGGCAGGGCCCGGTGCAGGGTTTCCCCAAGGGGCCTTGCGGCGCAGGCACGCGCGGCCCCCGATAATGCGCGCCATGGAAACCAAGTGGCTCGAGGATTTCGTCAGCCTCGCGGAAACGCGCAGCTTCAGCCGTTCAGCGCAATTGCGCCACGTGACCCAGCCGGCGTTCTCGCGCCGCATCCAGGCGCTGGAGGCCTGGGCCGGCACCGATCTGGTGGACCGCAGCTCCTACCCGACCCGGCTCACGCCCGCGGGCAAGACGCTCTACGAGGAAGCGCTGGAGATGCTGCAGGCCATGCAGAACACCCGCGCCATGCTGCGGGCCCACACCAGCGCCGGCAAGGACATGATCGAGTTCGCGGTGCCGCACACGCTCGCCTTCACGTTCTTTCCCGCCTGGCTGTCGAGCCTGCGCGAGCGTTTTGGGCCGGTCAAGAGCCGCCTCATCGCGCTCAACGTGCACGATGCCGTGCTGCGCCTGGTGGAGGGGGGGTGCGACCTGCTGATCGCCTACCACCATCCCTCGCAGCCCTTTCAGCTCGACGCCGACCGCTACGAAATGGTGACCCTGGGCCAGGAAATCCTCTCGCCCTATTCGCGCGCCAATGCCGATGGCCAGCCCCTGTTCAGCCTGCCGGGCCGCGCGGGCGAGCCGCTGCCCTACCTGGGGTATGCACCCGGGGCGTATCTGGGCCGCGTGACGGACTTGATACTCAAGCAGTCGGGCACGGCCATCCACCTGGACCGCGTCTATGAAACCGACATGGCCGAGGGGCTCAAGGCGATGGCGGTCGAGGGGCACGGGGTGGCCTTCCTACCGCACAGCGCGGTCAAGAAGGAACTGCGCTCGCGCCGCCTGGTCAGTGCGGCGCCCCCGGGCGTCGAAGACCTGCAGATGGCGATGGAAGTGCGGGCCTACCGCGAAAAGCCGTCCGGCAAGGAGCCCTCCAAGGGCATCGCGCAGTCGCTGTGGACCTACCTGCAGGCCCACAGTACGGACAAGCCCCTTTGACCGCAGGGTCAGGTTATGTGTCAAATGCATATTCCACCGTGCATTTGGCATTGGAAAGACCGTGTGACGGGACGTACATTCCGTCCCGGCGTCCGGAGCGAAGTGCACAAGCCTTCGCCCAACAGAGAGGCCCGGCCTGGCACGGTGTTTGCTCAGGTTAGAACTTACGAACTTTGAGACAAGCCATGAAAACATTCCATTGGAAGGCCGTATGGGGCGTTGCCGCCTTGTGCTGGGGCATGGCTGTCTCCGCGCAGGGGGTACTGGAGCGGGTCACCGCCGGCGGCAAGCTGGTGCTGGCCTACCGGGAATCCTCGGTGCCCTTCTCCTATGTGGACGCCGGCAAGCCCGTGGGCTATGCGGTGGAGCTGTGCCAGCGGATCGCCGAGGTCGTTCGCAAGAAGACCGGCCGCAAGGACATGGACGTGGAATTCGTGCCGGTCACCTCGGCCAACCGCATGGAGACCATCGAGAAAGGCCGCGCCGACATGGAGTGCGGCTCCACCACCAACAATGCCGAGCGCCGCCAGGTCGTGGCGTTCACCGTGCCCCACTTCATCACCGGCGCCCGCCTGCTGGTGCCGGCCCAGAGCAACGTGGACCGCATCGAAGACCTCAGCGGCAAGAAGCTCGTGTCCACCAAGGGCACCACGCCCTTGAAGGCGGCACAGCAGATCAACCGCGAGCGGCTCCTGCAGATCAACATCGTCGAAGCCCCGGACCATGCCCGGGCCGTCGAGATGGTGGAAAAGGGCGAGGCCGACGCCTTCGCGATGGACGACGTGCTGCTCTACGGCCTGGCGTCCAACCGCCCCAATCCGGCCGCCTTGAAGGTGGTCGGCAAGTTCATCACCACCGAGCCGCTGGCCATCATGCTGCCCAAGAACGACCCCGCGTTCAAGAAGCTGGTGGACGACGAGATGCGCCGGCTGATCACCAGCCGCGAGATCTATCCCATCTACGACAAGTGGTTCGCCCAGCCCATCCCCCCGTCCAACCGCGCGCTCAATCTTCCGGTGAGCTATCTCTTGCGGGATTTCTGGCGCTATCCCACCGATCAGGTTCCGTTTTGAGCGCCGTTTTTTAGCTGCGCTGACCCGATGTTCCGGGTATTCGGCATGGTGGCGAATTCCACTCCGTGCCACTATCTAGAATGATTGTTTCCGTTGTATCCGTAAGTTCTAAGGAGATCCTGATGAAGAAGCATTTGCTGGCAGTCGCCATCACCGCCCTGGCCGCAGGGAGCGCATTCGCGCAAGCCAACGACACGCTGGCCAAGATCAAGGCCTCCGGCACGATCACCGAAGGTGTGCGCGAATCCTCCGGCCTGTCGTACACCCTGGGTGACGGCAAGTACACGGGCTTCCACTACGACGTGTGCGCCAAGGTGATCGCCGACGTGCAAAAGCAGCTCGGCCTGGCCAAGCTGGACGTCAAGTACCAGCCCGTCACGTCGCAAAACCGCATCCCCCTGGTGCAAAACGGCACCGTGGACATCGAGTGCGGCTCCACCACCAACAACGCGGCCCGCCAGAAGGACGTCGCCTTCGCGGTCACGACCTATGTCGAGGAAGTGCGCATCGCCGTCAAGGCCGATTCGGGCATCACCGGCATCAAGGACCTGAACGGCAAGAACATCGCCACCACCACGGGCACCACCTCGGTGCAGACGCTGCGCAAGAACAAGCGCGCCGAAGGCCTGACGTTCAAGGAAGTGTTCGGCAAGGACCATTCCGACAGCTTCCTGCTGCTGGAGTCCGGCCGCGCCGACGCCTTCATCATGGACGGCTCGATCCTGGCTTCCAACATCGCCAAGTCCAAGAGCCCCAACGATTTCAAGATCGTCGGCGAAGTGCTGAGCGTGGAACCCATCGCGATCATGATCCGCAAGGACGACCCCGCCTTCAAGAAGGCCGTGGACGACAGCATCAAGGCGCAGATCAAGTCCGGCGACATGGCCAAGCTGTACGACAAGTGGTTCCTGCAACCCGTGCCCCCGAACAACGTGAAGATCGGCCTGCCAGCGAGCGAAGCGACGAAGGCGGCCTGGGCGAACCCCAACGACAAGCCCATGGAAGAGTACGCCACCAAGGACTGAGCGCCCGGCGCTCGCATGCGGCAAACGCCCACCTGACGGTGGGCGTTTGTTTGTTTCCCCGGCAGGGATGCCCGGGATGGGGCGCCAAGTTTGAAGACAACGAGATTTGAGAAGGATTTCCCATGGGATCAAATTGGGATTGGCAAGTCTTCCTGCAGGACCCAGGGGGTGAATACCCGACCTACCTCCAGTGGATGCTCTCTGCCTGGGGCTGGACGGTGTCGGTGGCCCTGCTGGCCCTGGTCATTGCGCTGGTGATGGGATCGATCGTCGGGACACTGCGCACGCTGCCCGACAACAAGGTGCTGGTCGGCTTCGGCAATGCCTGGGTCGAGCTGTTCCGCAACATTCCGCTGCTGGTGCAGATTTTTCTGTGGTACCACGTGCTGCCGGCGATCTTCCCGGTGCTCAAGGGCGTCTCGGGCTTCATCCTCGTGGTGCTGGCGCTGGGCTTCTTCACCTCGGCACGGATCGCCGAGCAGGTGAGGGCGGGCATCCAGGCCCTGCCGCGCGGCCAGCGCTACGCGGGCATGGCCATGGGCTTCACCACCGTGCAGTACTACCGCTACGTGCTGCTGCCGATGGCGTTTCGCATCATCATTCCGCCGCTCACGAGCGAGACGATGAACATCTTCAAGAACTCGTCCGTGGCCTTCGCCGTGTCGGTGGCCGAACTGACGATGTTCGCGATGCAGGCGCAGGAAGAGACCTCGCGCGGCATCGAAATCTACCTGGCCGTGACGGGCCTGTACGTGATCTCGGCCTTCGCCATCAACCGCATCATGGCCTTCATCGAAAAGCGCACGCGCGTTCCCGGCCTGATCGTGTCCGGCGGCACGGGGGGAGGCCACTGACATGATGAATCTCGACCTTTCCTTCTACAGCTGGGACATCATCAGCAAGTTCGTCGTCAAGGGCTTTTACTTCAGCATCATGCTGACGCTGATCGCCACGGTCGGCGGCATCCTGCTGGGCACCGTGCTGGCGCTGATGCGCCTGTCGGGCAAGAAGTGGCTGGATGCGCCGGCCACGTTCTACGTCAACGGCATGCGCAGCATCCCGCTGGTGATGGTGATCCTGTGGTTCTTCCTGCTGGTGCCGGCCTCGTTCTACGCGGCCCTGCCCGGCGGAATCGGCACGAGCTACCGCTCGGAGCTGTCGGCCATCATCACCTTCATCGCCTTCGAGGCCGCGTACTTCAGCGAGATCATGCGGGCCGGCATCCAGTCGATCTCCCGCGGACAGGTGTTCGCGGGCCAGGCGCTCGGGATGACCTACGGCCAGAACATGAAGCTCGTGATCCTGCCGCAGGCGTTCCGCAACATGCTGCCCGTGCTGCTCACGCAGACCATCATCCTGTTCCAGGACACTTCGCTGGTCTACGCCATCGGCGCCTACGACATGCTCAAGGGCTTCGAGACGGCGGGCAAGAACTATGGGCGGCCGATCGAGGCCTACCTGCTGGCAGCCGTTGTGTACTTCGCGATGTGCTTCGCACTGTCCTGGGTCGTCAAGCGCCTGCACCGGAAAATCGCCATCATCCGCTGAGCGGAAAGAGTGAGGAAATAGCAATGATTGAAATGAAGAATGTCTCGAAGTGGTACGGCAGCTTCCAGGTGCTGACCGACTGCTCCACTTCCATCCAGAAGGGCGAAGTCGTGGTGGTGTGCGGCCCTTCGGGCTCCGGCAAGTCCACGCTGATCAAGACCATCAACGCGCTCGAGCCCTTCCAGAAGGGCGAGATCTTCGTGGACGGTATCGCCGTGCACGACCCCAAGACCAACCTGCCCAAGCTGCGCAGCCGCGTGGGCATGGTGTTCCAGCACTTCGAACTGTTCCCCCACCTGTCGGTGACCGAGAACCTGACGATCGCGCAGATCAAGGTGCTGGGCCGCGGCGCGGACGAGGCCAAGAAGCGCGGCCTCAAGATGCTGGACCGCGTGGGCCTGTCGGCGCACAAGGACAAGTTCCCCGGCCAGCTGTCGGGCGGCCAGCAGCAGCGCGTGGCGATCGCCCGTGCGCTGTCGATGGACCCCATCGTGATGCTGTTCGACGAACCCACGTCCGCTCTCGACCCCGAAATGGTGGGCGAAGTGCTGGACGTGATGGTGGGCCTGGCCAACGAAGGCATGACCATGATGTGCGTGACCCACGAAATGGGCTTCGCGCGCAAGGTCAGCAACCGCGTGATCTTCATGGACGTGGGCGGAAAGATCCTGGAGGACTGCTCCAAGGACGATTTCTTCAACAACCCGGATGCCCGCCAGCCGCGCACCAAGGACTTCCTCAACAAGATCCTGCAGCACTGATCGCTGCGAGCCCCCGAGCCCTTGCGCCCCTGTCGGCAGCAGCAGGGCACAACGAGAAGCGCCCCCCGGGGCGCTTTTTTCATGGGCATCCGGGCAGGGACGGCGGGGCGGCGCAACAATGGGGCGCCCTGGCGGATGGGGCCGTGGTTCGCGACCGTCCGCTTCCCTTTTCCCCTGCGTGCCCGTTGCCCGCCTTTCCTGGATTCCCATTGCCCATGCCACTGCCCGATGACGTTCAGGCCGACGATACAGCCGCTGGCGGCGCGCGTGCAGGCGCTGGTGCGGGTCGGGGGGTGGATGCCGGTGCGGGAGCGCATGGCCCGGATTGGCAGGTCGTGCACCTGCACCCCTCGGCCCCGCCGCAGCCGGCGCAAGGCGCGCCCTGCAACGGCTGCGGCCTGTGCTGCCTGGCCGAGCCCTGCCCGCTGGGCATGCTGGTGTCGCGCCGCCGGCATGGCCCGTGCGCGGCGCTGCGCTGGCGGGAGGAAGGCGCTGGGGGCGATGCCGCACCGGGCCGCTATGTCTGCGGCATGGTCGCGGACCCCGGCGAGGTCACCGGCTGGCGCAGCGCCTGGGCCGTGCGGCTGATGCGCGCGCTGGCCCGGCGCTGGATCGCGGCCGGCATCGGCTGCGATGCGCCGCCGCTGAGGGTGCCTGAGGGGGCGGTCCATCCCCAAAAGGACCCGGGCAATTTGCTATAAAAATAATAGCGATATGCCCTAGTATCGATTGCGCTGGAGGCCTTTTTGTCTCAAAGCTTCGTCAGGTACGCGGCAGGGCGTAGGCGATCAGCCAGTCCCCCGTGCGCGTGCCGAGCGAGCCGTGTCCGCCCGCCGCCACCACGAGGTACTGCCGGCCATCGGCCCCGGTGTAGGTCATCGGGGTGGCCTGGCCGCCCGCGGGCAGGCGGCTCTTCCACAGCTCGTTGCCGTTGGAGACGTCGTAGGCCCGCACGTAGTAGTCGAGCGTACCGGACAGGAAGGCCACGCCGCCGGCCGTGGTCACCGGGCCGCCCAGGTTGGGCACGCCCATCTTGAACGGCACGGGCACGGGGGCCAGGTCGCGCACGGTGCCGTTCTTGTGCTTCCAGACGATCTTGCCGGTGGTCAGGTCCGCGCCGGCCACATAGCCCCAGGGCGGCGCCTGGCAGGGAATGCCCAGCACCGAGACGAAGGGCTTCAGGCGCACGGCGAACGGCGCGCCCACGTTCTCATTCAGCGCGGGCAGCATGCCGTGTGGCGGCGCGCCGCCGGGCTGGACCAGCAAGGTGGTGTCGTCGGTGCGCGGGATCAGCTGCGAGGTGAAGGCCAGGTAGGTGGGCGTGGTGAACGCCATCTCACGCTGCGGGTCCACGGCCACGCCGCCCCAGTTGAACACGCCGAAGTTGCCGGGATAGACCAGGGTGCCGCGGGTGGAGGGCGGGGTGAAGCGGCCTTCGAAGCGCAGCTTCTCGAACGCGATGCGGCACATGAGCTGGTCGAAGAGGGTCACGCCCCACATGTCCGCGCCGGTGAGCGGCGCGGGGTCGAACGACAGGGCCGATTTGGGCTGCGTGGGCGCCGTGCGGTCGCCCTCGGCGGCGCCCTGCGGGGCGGGCACCTCGGTGACCGGCAGGATGGGGGTGCCGGTGCGACGGTCGAGCACGAAGACCTCGCCCTGCTTGGTGGGCTGCACCAGCGCGGGCACGCGCTCGCCCTTGACGGTCAGGTCCACCAGGCTGGGCTGCGCGGGCACGTCGTAGTCCCACAGGTCGTGGTGCACGGTCTGGAAGTGCCAGCGCACGCGGCCGGTGGCCAGTTCGAGCGCCACGACGGAGGACGAATAGCGCTCCACCTCGGGGCTGCGGCGGCCGCCCCACTGGTCGGGCGGCTGGTTGCCCATGGGCACATAGACCAGGCCCAGGGTTTCGTCCACGCTGGAGATCGACCAGCTGTTGGGCGAATTGGCGGTGTATGTTTCGCCGGGGCCGATGGGCGCGGTGGCCTCGGGTTTGGCCGAATCCCAGTTCCACACCAGCGCGCCGGTGTGCACGTCGTAGGCGCGGATCACGCCGGACTGCTCCTTGGTGGAGGCGTTGTCCAGCACGGTGCCGCCGATGATGACGAGATCGCGCGTGACCACCGCGGGCGAGGTGGAGTAGTAGGCGCCGGGGCGGCGGTTGGGCATGCCGGTCCACAGGTCGATCTGCCCGGTGCCGTTGCCGAAATCGGTGCATAGGCCGCCGGTGCGAGGGTCCAGCGCGAGCAGCCGGCCATCGGCCGTGGGCATGAACAAACGCCCTTCGCAGGACGCCGTAGGCAGGGCGGGTGCCGAGGCCGGCACCGGTGTGGCGGGCTTGGCTGCGGGTGGGGAAGAGGGCGCTGGCGCGGCCGTCGGAACAGTCGTGGCGCCGGCCGCGGCCGGCTCGGGCGGCTGGTACGACAGGCCGCGGCAGGTCAGGTGCTGCAGCGCCAGTTCGCCTTTGCCCTGCACCTGGGTGTCGTACCGCCAGACCTGCGCGCCGGTGGTCGCGTCGAGCGCGATGACCGATTGGTGCGGGGTGCACAGGTACAGGCGGTTGCCGACCTTCAGCGGCGTGACCTCGAAGGTCGTCTCCTGCGGGTCGCCGGGCTCGCCGCGCACGTCGCCGGTGCGGTACTGCCAGGCGACCTCCAGGCCGCGCACGTTGTCGGGGGTGATCTGGCCCAGTGGGGAATAGCGCTGGCCCTCGCCGGTGCGGCCGTAGGCATGCCATTCGCCGGGCGGGATGGCGCTGTTGTCGCCAGGGCCGCCAGCCGCGGCAGGCACCGTGGTGGTGGGGGTGGGGGCGGCATGCGCGGCGAAGGCGCCGGGCACGTCGTGCGCGTCATGGAACCACGAGGCCACGGCCACGGCCAGAAAGGCCGCCAGCGTCACGCCCAGCGCACGGCGCGGGCCGCGCTGCGATGGCGAGACCAAGCCGCGGGACACCCAGGGCGTGAGCAGCAGCATGCCCAGCACGAAGAACACGTCGCCCCGTGCGGCAAGCGGCCACCAGTCCAGCCCGGCCTCCCACAGCGACCACAGCAGCGTCACCAGCACCAGCCCGGCATAGACCCACAGGGCGGCGGGGTTGCGCTGGGCCAGCATCCAGCCGGCGAGCAAAGTGGCCAGGCCCGCGGGCAGGTAGTACCACGAGCCGCCCAGGGCGATGAGCCAGACCCCGCCCACGCCGATGGCCAGGCCGATCACGACGAGAAGCACCCCCAGGAAAACAGGCGCGTGGCGTTGGTTGGGCATGACCATTCCTCTTGAATAGGCAGTTCCCGGGCATGGCCTGCGGGCCGGATGTGCGGGGTGTTGGGGCTGGGAAGCGGCACGCTGGAAGTCGCGTGCGCCGGGGGTGACGTTAAGCGGGCACCCCGCGCCGCCGTGTCGGTTCCGCCCGTCGGCCCATGTAGGACGAACGCACCGGCCCTGCCGGCGCCGTTGTCCGCGGTCCGTGCATGACGCGTGGGCGACAGAGCCTCAGGGTTTCCGGCCTGCAGGGATGGGGCTGCCCTGCGCTGCAATGGGGGTTGCTTACTTTGCGAGAACCGACCGACCATGCAGCGCCGCCATCTCATGCAGCTCGGGGCCGCGGCCCTGGCCGCCCCCGCCCTCACCGCCCGTGCCCAATCCTTTCCCGCCCGGCCCATCAAACTGGTGGTCGCCTTCCCGGCCGGCGGGCCCACCGACATCACCATGCGCGTGCTGGCCGACAGCGCCGGCAAGGCGCTGGGCCAGCCGGTCATCGTGGACAACAAGCCCGGCGCCGGCGGCACGCTGCCCGCGCAGCTGCTGCAGTCCTCGGCGGCCGATGGCTACACCGTGGCGCAGATCCCGCTGGGCGTGTTCCGCATGCCCTACACCACCAAGATCAACTGGGACCCGGTCAAGGACATCACCTATGTGCTGAACGTCACGGGCTACGCCTTCGGCGTGGTGGTGCCGGCCGATTCGCCGTTCAAGACCTGGGCGGACTTCGTGGCCTATGCCAGGGCCAACCCCGGCAAGCTCAGCTACGGCTCCACCGGCACGCTGACCAGCCCGCACCTCACCATGGAACTGGCGGCGCAGCAACTGGGCCTGCAACTGCTGCACGTGCCGTACAAGGGCAGCGCCGACCTGATGCAGTCCATCCTGGGTGGGCAGATCATGGCCGCGGCCGACTCCACCGGCTTCGCACCGCAGGTCGAGGCGGGCAAGCTGCGCGTGCTGAACACCTGGGGCGCCGAGCGCCTGGCGAAATTCCCCGATGCGCCCACGCTCAAGGAACTGGGCATCGACGTGGTGCAGAACTCGCCCTTCGGCATCGGCGCGCCCAAGGGCACGCCGCCGGACGTGGTCAAGCGCCTGCACGATGCGTTCAAGCAGGCGATGGACCAGGAGTCCTACCGCACCGCGCTGGCGCGCTACGACATGGTGCCGATCTACATGGACAGCGCGCGCTACCGCCAGTTCGCGCAGGACACTTTCACCCGCGAGAAGGCGCTGGTGGAAAAGCTGGGCCTGGGCAAGCCGCTGTAGTCCCCCGCGCACCGGGACGTGGCACCGCTTGCGATGGGTTGTTTTGCTATGAAAATAATAGCTGCAAGGACAATATCTTCTAGGGCGTTCGGCCCATCGCACCCAAAATGGCCTGCGCGACCTCGGCGAAGCCCGCGCCGCGCTCGCCCCGGGTGACGTAGCGCGGCCGGTGGCGCAGCTGCGGCACGAAGCGCGCCACGTTCGCCACGCCCACGCTGTGGGCGAAGCGCTCGAACATCAGCTGGTCGTTGGTGGAGTCGCCAACGTAGACCCATCGGTCGATCTCGGCGTCCAGGTCGCGCCCCAGGCGCTCGCGCACGATCCAGCGGGCGCTCTCCAGCTTGTTGTGCGCCCCGAACCAGCCGTTGATGTGGATGCTGCTCACCGTGGCGTGCATGCCCGCCGCGTGCAGGCGGCCCACCACCTGGTCGATGGCGGCCTGCGGCAGGTGCACGAACTCGCTGTGGTCGATGGCGATGTCGCACTCGCGCCCGGCGGAATCGGTGGCGCGGCGCGCCCCCGGCACTTCGCGCTCGATCTGCGCCAGCACGGCCTGCATCCGCGCATGGTTGGCCGCCCGCGTCGGCGCATCCTGTTGATACCATTTCGATAGCACGATGCCGGCGTCTTCATTGCCCTCAAGGGCATTCTGGTCCCGCTCCGCCACCAGCGCCACCGCGCCGTTCTCCGCCACGATGGCGTCCACGGGCCACGCGGCCGCGAAGGGCTCGCTCCAGCCCACGGGGCGCCCGGTGATCGGGATCACGTGCAGGCCCGCCGCTTTCAGGTCCGCAATGGCGGCCAGCGCATCGGCAGTGATGGCGCCATCGGTGGTGAGGGTGTCGTCGATGTCGGTGAACACCCCGGCGAGCGTGGGGGGCGGCTGCCATGCGGCCAGCGGCTGCAAGGTGGCGGGGAGGGTGGAAAGCATTGCGGTGGGATGGCTGGGTGCAGTGTGAAAGGTGGAGCGCTCAGGGCATGACGGCCGACCTGGGCAACGGTGGGCAGTCGATGCACTCCGGGGGGATATTTTCGAAAACAATGTCGCGCCCGACCTGCACGGCATTCAGTGGTGGATTCAGCCACCAGTAAAGCTGTCCGTTGATCCAGAGGTCCACCACATCGCTTTCCCCCAGCAGCGTTTCGGGTGCGATCCGATACAGGCGCACGAAAGAGGGAATCTTGAAGTCAGGGTGGATGAGGCGCTGGACGAGGGAAGCGTCGTAATACTCAACCCGATAGACGTGGCGAGGACTGATGTAAACACCTTTGAGCGTCGGGGCGAATGCGTACCAAACCGCGATCGCCCCCATTCCGATCAAGGCAGACCACCCTGCCCACCGACGGTACCTTGGCGCATTTTTCATCGCATTCACCATGAAATTCTTTGCGGAAATGGCAGCCGCACCCGGCGTACGTCCGACAACACCATGAAGTCGCCTCCTCTTTGGTGCTTGGCCCGCCAATCGCGAAAGTCCTTGTTCTGAACGATGTATTTGTAGCCCTGAACGGCAGCAGGAGATTCGTTTACCAGCACTTCTTCGAGCGGCACGCTCCACTGTGTACGAACCCCGCATTCCACGCCATTGAAGCCCCAACAGCCCAGGGGTTGGGAAATGAAAGAATTGTCATCGTTGAAATCGTAGGCATCGCGCAGATAAAAGCCCAGTTCATTGATTTCGATGGTCGCTTTGCCCATACCTTGAGGGGTCACCATTCCAGAAACTGCCACGTTGATCTGCGCTTCGCCCATGGCGCCATAGAAGTCATCCATGGGATCGCTCCATTGGCCGAAAGCCAGATAATTCACCTGACAGGTGTCTTCGAGTATTTTGGCGGGCTGGGACAAATTGCCGAAACGCCAGCATTGATGATTGCGGCCTCTGTTCTCCGTTTCTACTCGTCGTTTCAGCATGGCAATACCTGCCGGGCTTGACCATTTGGCTTGCAAACTAGCCATTGCAGTCTGCACACGGGCAAACCCCAGCGCCCATGCCATCGAGACGGTGTTTTCATCCAGGCGTTCGGCGCCCAATTGGATTAACCGATGCGGCGGACGGCTTTCCTTCATCTCCTGTGGCATGGCAAGGGGCGCCCCGTTGAACCACCGCTCCATCAACGCCGCCGCCACCGGCCATCCCAAACGCGAGCGCATCACGGAGGGGATGTCCCGCAACTGGAATAACCGTGTGGCGTATTGCGGCGTGTTCTTGCGCCCGAGCATTGCATCAAGAGCCTTCTGCGGCGCTTTCAAAAGATCGACCATGTTTTTTCCTCTCCTCTTTTATTGGTTGCACGCGAAGGCATGCGTGACCGGCGCGGATTATGGGCAGGAAGGACGGAAATGGCGCTGTTGCACAAATCGAATTGCAGACGGCATGACCCCAACCCCAGACGGACCTATGCCACAGCAGTCACCGACACGGTGTGAGGACGGCCGATCTGACTGAACCGATTGAGCAAGGCCACGCGGACATGCAGCTCCACAACCTGGCGGTCGAACGTGCGCGCGATCACCCGTTCGCCCAGTCGCTTGAAGCAGTGCATCTTCGTCTCCACAAGGCTGCGCCGGTGGTAGCCGCTCCACTTCTTCCAAATGCCGCGACCCAGGCGCTGGCACGCCCGAATGGCCTCATTACGATGCGCCGAGCCCGGACTCGACTTCTTCCAATGGCTGGCGTTCTTGCGGGGCGGGATCACCGCCATCGCGTGCCGCTCGGCAATGGCGTCCAGGCAGGCGCGCGTGTCGTAGGCGCCATCGGCACTGACGCTTTCGATGGATTCGTCAGTGGGAATCTGAGCCAGCAACCCGGGCAACATCGGCGCATCCCCAATGGCGTTGCTGGTCACCTCGATGGCGCGTATTTCCAGCGTCTGCGCGTCGATGCCCAGATGGACCTTGCGCCATTCGCGCCGGTATTCAGCACCATGCTTCTTGCGTTTCCACTCTCCTTCGCCCAGGAACTTGATGCCGGTGCTGTCCACCAGCAACTGCAGCGGCGAGTTGGTTCGCTGGTAGCTCAGTTCGACCTGCAAGGTCTTTTGGCGCCGGCAAACAGTGCTGAAGTCAGGTACCGGCCAGTCCAGCTTTGCCAGCCGCAGCAGGCTCTGCACCATGCCCAGCGCCTGTCGCAAGGGCTGGCCGAACAGGCACTTGATGCTCAGGCAGAACTGGATTGCTGCGTCCGAGAAGGTTCGGCTGCGTCCACGCCTGCCGGTCGGCGTGCCAAACCACTGCATGCCCTCATCTAGCCACATCGTCAACGAGCCTCGCGCTTTCAGCGCCGCGTTGTACGCCTTCCAGTTCGTCGTGCGGTACTTGCTCCGCTGCCTGTTCTTCGTCTCTGTCACGCAGTCAGTCTACGGGCATCAGCATCGCGATTTGTGCAACAAAGCCGACGGAAATCTCGACGGGCGAAGCGCATGAATGCGTTGCGCGATGTAACTAATCAGCAAACTTGCCTGCGCGATTGCGAGCGCGGTCTCAGCGCTTGGCGAACTCGATGATGGCCCGGTAGAAGCGGTCGGAGCCGTCCTTCGTGTTGTCCGGTCCCAGCTCCATGCGGTTCACGCCGTTTTCGGCGCTGCCCTTGAACCGGTTCGGAATCACGGAAAAGTAGTACGGGCTGATGAAGCGCGCGCCGCCGGTGTAGTGCGACTGCATGGCCGCCAGGTGGGCACCGTCGCGCTTCCACTGCTGCGGATTGAATTCCGGCACGCCGTAGTCGGCGATCTTGCGTTCGGCCAGGAACCCCCGCACCCAGTCGCTGTCCGTGGCGCCGCCATACAGGTTGATGCCGTGCTTCCAGGGCAGCGAGCCGTGCAGTGTCTGGTCCGCCGCGAAGAGTTGCGGGTTCCAGGAGGAGTTCACGTTGGGCACGATCTGGTGGGAGTACAGCTTGTCGGCCGGCAACCCTTCGCTCGAGGCGATGCGATGGAACTCGCCCAGCAGCCGCGCCACCTGCTGCTCGCGGTAACGGTTCCAGTCCCGCGCCAGCGGGTTGAACAGCACGCCCTGCTGCGGCTTGGGCAGGTCGAGCCACGAGCGCACGCCGGGCAGCTCGCTCGCGGCCTTCATGCCGAAGACCTCCGGCGGGCGGCGGGTGGGCGGCGCCACGCGGCGGTCGCGCGGCATCACCGTGAACTCGGTTTGCGCCACCTCGAAGCGCGCCCCGCCCACGCGCGCCACGATCTGCGCCATGTGCTTGCCGGGGCGCAGGGCACTGAAGTCCACGTCGGTGCGAAAGCCCACGTTCGGCGTGGTGACCTCGTCCAGCGCGCGGTACACGTCCAGCCGGTTGTAGCCGCGCCCCACCGGGCCGATGTAGCGCGCATCCAGGTACAGGTCGAGGCCGGTCACGCGGCCTGCGGGGTCCCACAGCCAGCCGGAGAGCGGCAGGGTGCCGTCGGCGAAGGCGTCGTAGTGCTCGCCCAGGCTGCTGGCCGGCTCGCGGCTCACATCGTGCGACGGGGCGGGAACGGTGTTGAACGCGGCGTAGGCCGTCCCGGCCTGCCGGTTGAGCGCCGCGATGCTGCCGTACTGCCTGGCCAGGTAGGCCTGGAAGCCCGCCACCGAGGCCGGGCTGTAGTCGGTGGTGCGGATGTTCTGGTACTCGCCCATGCCGTGTTCGAAATCAGGGAACAGGTGGTGCAGTTCGCCCGCGAGCGTGATGGCGACGATGCGCTGCTGCTGCTCCGCAGGCAGGGCCTTGATGCGCCGGGCCACGTAGCGCAGGGCCTCGTAGCGGTAGCGGTTGACCGGAATGCTCGCATCCGTCTCCAGCGTGTAGGGCGCGATGCGGTAGCCGAAGTAGCCCAGCTCCAGCGGCTTGCCCCCAGGCAGTTGCATGAGGTTGCGCGGGTCTTTCTCCAGCTCGTTGGTCAGGGGGCCGGCGGAGTCGAAGTGGTCCCCGGCCAGGTACAGCACGACGGGGCGCTTCACATCGGCCACGAGCTGCAGGAATTCATCGACCCGCGCGGTGTCGATCTCCCAGCCCGTGGCGGTCCTGCGGTACAGCGCCAGCAGCTGGAGCGTGGACGTGAAGCCGATCTGCACCTGCCCCCGCGGGCCGCCGGGCTCCAGCGTGTCGAGCAGGCGGTTGATCGCCGCCGCGCCCGTGCGCTTGCGCGCGCGGCACAGATCGATGGCGGCTTCGTAGGTCTTGACCCGCGGGTCGTTGGCGGCCTCGTCGCACACCATCGTGCCGACGATGGTCGGGGCGACGATGAACGGCGCGCGCGCCGGGCGGGGGGCGGTGGTGTCCGCCTGCGCAGCGGCTCCCAGCAGGGACAGTGCCGCTGCCAGAATCCGGTGAGCGTTGAAAAAGCGCATGGCAGAGTGTCCGTCAAGGAAAAGAACTGCAAGGCCATGTCCGGCCGTGCAGAAGGGCCCCGGTGTGGGGCTGGGAAAAGCGGAGTCTCAGGGCGGGCTGAGCGCCTTCTCCCGGTAGAAACGTCCCTCGCTGGCCTCGTACAGGCCCGGCTCGCCGAACTGCATGCGCGTGCCCGGCTTGCAGTGGAACTCCATCGTCAGGCGCCCTGGCGGGCCGGGCATCAACAGCGGCATCGTGCCCCAGGTGATGTCCTGCCCGGCCTTCAGGCCGTCCAGGCGCACGAGGCTGGCGCGTGCGGCACCATCGGGCCGGGTGTAGCCCACCCACAGGCGCTGGCACTGGCCTTCCAGGCGCTCCAGGGGCAGCCGCAGGATGGAGATGCCATCCATCTTGAAGACCTTCGCGCGCCACTCGACCAGGGCTTTCCCGGACGCCATGGGCACCTCGGCCGCGAACGGGTCGCCCTCCCACCCCTGGGTCTGGACCGTGCCGGGCTCGGCCATCTGCAGCAGCACGGGGTGCCCGAGGCTCAGGTCGGGCATGAGCGGCGCGCTGTTGCGCAGGTGATAGGCCCCCAGAGCCACGCCCGCCACGATGGTGGCCAGGGCGCCGCCCAGGGCCATGCCCCGGCGTGGCTGGCGCCACAGCATCGCCACGCCTTGCGCGGCCAGCAGCACGAACAGGATGTCGAGCGCGCTGATGCTGTAGCGCGGGTTGTAGAGCACCGGCACGTGCACCGCGCACTGGTAGGCCGCGGCGCCGGTGACCATCCACACCATCAGGTGCCGGCGCCCGCCCCACGCCCCCAGGCACGCCAGGATCACCAGCACCACGCGCCAGGACCGGTCGTTCATGACATGGCGGTCCAGGTGCGCGCGGCTGAAGAACAGCACGGCGCCGAGCTTTTGCACGTACATCTGCGCCAGCACCGGGAAGGGCGTTTCGCGCAGCATGGTCTTGGCCACGGCCATCAGGCGGCGGTCGCCCTCGATCGAGAGGTGCCCCTGGCCGTCCGTGATGGTGGACTCGTCATGGACCAGTCCGAAGTACGGCGGCTCGTAGCCCGACAGCACGGGGTTGCTGCCGAAGTACAGCGCCGCGCCTGTGCCCGTGGCGACAATGGGCCGGCCGAATTCCTCGTTCTGCCGCGCCATGTAGGCGCCTACCAGTGCGAGGGCGATCAGGTGCACCGCCGCGATGCGCACGGCCGCCCCGCGTTGCGCGCCCTGCAGCTTGCGCGATGCGGCGAAGAAAGCCACCACGGCGAACGGCAGCCAGTACATGTAGGTCCCGCGGGTCAGGGTGGCCGCGGCGAGGGCCAGGCCCGCCAAAACCACGGCGCCGATCCGCCAGCGCGCTGCGCGCGTACCGGCTGTGGTGTCTACCGCATAGGTGGTGGCCCAGAGCCACACGGCAACCAGGAACACGAAGGGCGCTTCGCCCATGAGCACCGCCCCGGCCTCCACCAGCATGTGGGGCAGCACGAACAGCCAGGCCGCGGCGGCGGCGGCCACGCGGCCACCGATCCTGCGTGCGGCATCGAACGTGAGCACCAGCGCCACTAGCGAGATCGCGAGATTCGCGGCCTTGACGGCCACCGGGTCCGCCCCCGAAAGCGCCATGTAGACGACCGCGCCGGGCGCCACCTTGAGCATCTTCGGATCGCTGAACAGCTGCGCCGCATCCTCCAGCAACTGGCGCGCCAGCGGCAGGTAGGTGTGCAGCGAGTCGAACGGAATTTCCACCCGCGTGAGCACTTCCACCGTGCGCGCCGCGTAGAAGATGAGGGGCACGACCAGCCCCCACAGCATCCAGTGCAGGGTGGCGCGCTCGGACGGTGCGAGGGTGTGGCTGGCGTTGGGAGCGATGTGGCCCTGGGAGACGCTCATGGCGTGGCCTTTCCCGCCAGGTCGGCGGCGGCATCGAGGTCGTCCGGATGCAGGTAGGTGCTCAGCGGCTCGGTGGGCACGCTGCCCACGTCGTAGTGCAGGAACGCCACCAGGAACTGGATGCCGATGAGCACCGGCAGCGCCGCCAGCATCACGGTGCCGCTCGTGGCCGGATGGGTGCCGTAGGCGCTGTTGATCCAGTGCATCGCCCCGAACAGGCCCCCCGCCAGCAGCAAAAGCACACCGAAGAGGCTGTAGATGGAGCCCACGTTGAAGTCGCGCACCAGGTAGCTGTACACATAGCGCCGGGCCAGGCGCGAGGCGTGCTTCTTCAGGAATTCGGGCAGGACCTTGCCGATCTTGAGGTTCGATTCTTCGTCCGCGTACACGGCGTCCATGGGCACGTCGCGCACCACCGCCCGCAGCGTGTTCAAGCGGAACAGCATGTCGGTCTCGAAGAAATAGCGGCGCTCCAGCTTGTCCAGCGGCAGCTCGCGCAGCACGCTGGTGTGGATGGCGGTGTAGCCGTTCGTCGGGTCCATGATGGACCAGTAGCCGCAGCTGAGCTTGGTCATGAACGACAGCACGGCGTTGCCGAACAGGCGCATCCCGGGCATGCCGCGCACCGATTCGGGCCGGAAGAAGCGGTTACCCTTGGTGTAGTCGGCCCGGCCGTCCTGGATGGGGCGCACGAACAGCGGCAGCAGGCGGGGGTTCATCTGGCCGTCGCCGTCGATCTTGACCACGATGTCGATGCCGTCCGCGACGGCCTGGCGGTAGGCCGTGACCACGGCCCCGCCCACGCCCTGGTTCTCGGGGTTGAACAGCACCTGCACGCGCGGGTCGGTGCAGTGCTGCTGGACGAAGGCGCCGCTGCCGTCGGGGCAGGCGTCGTCCACCGCGTAGATGCGGGACACGCTGGCCGGAATCGTGCGGATCACCTCCAGCACATGCTGGGTGACCTTGTAGCAGGGGATGGCGACGGCGACGCTCATGGTGTGCTTCGTCATGCCGAAGCCCTCCCCGCCACGGCGATGCCTGCCAGGATCAGCGCCCCCCCGATGAAGGTCTGCAGATGCAGCGGCTCATCGAGGAACAGCCACCCCAGCGCCGGCACGATCAGGAAGGCCAGGCCCATGAACGGATACGCCAGGTGCAGCGGTGCGCTGCGCAGCACCCAGATCCACAGCAGCGTGGTCACGCCGTAGAGCGCCAGGGCCACGATGAGCCAGCCGTTGAAGATCCAGTCGGTCAGCACCGGCTGGGCCGGCAGCATCATGGCCGCCTTCTTGAACAGCAGTTGCCCGAGCGAGATGCCGAGCACGCACAACAGGGTCAGGGACGTGAGTAAAAGGGACATGGTGAGAAGGCAGGGGGCGTGTCATGCCGACACGGGGCGGGCCGGGGTGGGGCGGCGCAAGGCGAAAGCGGGAAGCAGGGCCAGGGGCAGGGTGAAAAACGGCAGGAGGTAGCGGTACTCGCCCGCGGTGGACAGCAGGAAGATGGCCACTAGCTGCACGGCCATGGGCAACGCCACGATCAGCAGGGGCAGGTCGCGCCGGGCGATGCCCCGGCACAGGGCCCACGCCAGCAAAATCATGCCGAGCCAAGGGGTCCACAGCAGCCATCGCCATGCATGGCTGGCCTTTTGCAGGGCGATGAAGCGGCGCTCCACGCCGCGCAGGTCGAACTGGCGAAAGACCGACACCCCCTGCGTGCGCTGCAGCACGTACGTGGCGTAGGTCACGGAGGGAAAGCCGCCCTGCGCGAGCGCGGCGGCCAGGAAGACGTTGACCCGGCTGGCGATGAAGTCGGGCAGGTTCTGCCAAAGGTTGTAAGTGAAGAATTCACGCACCAGGGCCTTCTGGTCGGGCTGCGGCAGGCCTTGCATCTGCGGGCCTTCGGGATGGAAGACGAGCATGTCCCAGTACGCCGGGTCGGCATAGGCCTGCAGTTGCGGCAGGGGGCGGTAGCGCCCGAGCATCTCGATCGTGGCGGGCGACACCTTGGGACGGTCCAGCACCCAGGGATCGTTCATGTGGGGGTACTGGTCCCACAGGCGGTTCATGGCCCGGGGCTTGAGAAAGTTCACGGTCTCGAAGACCACCATGGGATAGACGGCTTCCTGTGTCCTGGACGGATGCAGCTGGTGGCCCGCGAACATCGCCGCGCCCACCGCACCGATGACCGCCGCCAGCGTCCAGCGGCTGCGGCGGTCCAGGAGCAGCAGCACGGCCACGGCCGGCAGCAGAAAGACGATGCCGTTCGGCCGGGCGAAGGCCGCGAAGGGCAGCGCCACGGCCACCATGGTCAGCGAGGCCGCGCCCATCGTGCGCTGGCGGGCCGCCAGCCACAGCTCGAACAGCAGGCCGCAGGACGCCACGGCGAAGATGCCGTCCGGGTACAGCGTGCCCATGAAGTAAACCATGTGCGGCGCCAGGCACACCAGCACCAGCACCACCGCGAAGCTCTTTCTCAGGCCCTGCCGCCAGTACCACGCCAGCATGCGGGCGAAGATCAGCGCGCACAGGCACAGCAGCACTGCCACGGGCACTTCCACCCGCCGCGTGCCCTCGTAGAACAGGCGCACGAAGTAGTACCAGAAGACGGTCTTGCCGGAGCGGAAGTCGCCTCCGCGCTCCACCTCCAGCAGGATGGACACCGAGTCCTCCCCCAGGATGCCGGGCCAGAAGGCCATCAGCCAGGTGCCGTACAGCGCCATCAGGGCGCTCCAGATCACCAGAAAGGGGGCGGCTGCCCGCCAGCCATCCCGCGGGGCACGGACCGCGCGGGCCATGGAAGGGGATGGCAGCGTCGCTCCCACGGTCGGGCGATGGTCTGCGCTCAACCGGCGGCCTGCAGCGCCAGGCCGGCGTGCTCGCGCAACGGATGGAAATGGATCTTGGGAAACCGCTCCTGGGCCAGGCGCACGTCGTAGGGAGAGGTGCACAGGTAGGCCAGCGTGTCCGCCGCGTCGTGCGCGAGCCGCAGCGGGTAGGCATCGGTGAACGCACGCAGGTCGGCCGGGCTGTCGGCGGTGATCCAGCGGGCGCCGGTGTACTGGCAGCCCTCCAGCCGCACGTCGGCGTCGTATTCGGTCTTGAGGCGGTGCTGCACCACTTCGAACTGCAGCTGGCCCACCGCACCCAGCAGCATGGCACCGCCGGCGTCGGGCTTGAAGACCTGGATCGCGCCTTCTTCACCGAGCTGGGCCAGGCCCTGCTGCAGCTGCTTGGTGCGCAGGGGGTTCTTCAGGATGACCGTCATGAACAGTTCGGGCGCGAAGAACGGCAGGCCGGTGAACTGCAGGCTGGCGCCGTCGGTGATGGTGTCGCCCAGCTGCACGCCGCCATGGGTGGTGAAGCCGATGATGTCGCCGGCATAGGCCTCTTCCACCGCCTCGCGGCGCTGCGACATGAAGGTCACCACGCTGGTAGGGCGCAGTTCCTTGGCGGTGCGCTGCACCTTGAGCTTCATGCCCGGCGTGTACCGGCCCGAGGCCACGCGCACGAAGGCGATGCGGTCGCGGTGGTTGGCGTCCATATTCGCCTGCACCTTGAACACCACGCCCGAGAAATTCTGGTCTTCGGGCTGCACGGTTTTCTCGACCGGCTGCTTGTTCACCTGCAGGCTGCTCAGGCGGGGACGCGGCGAGGGGGCCAGGTCCACCAGCGCATCCAGCACTTCCATGACCCCGAAGTTGTTCACGCCGGAGCCGAAGAACACCGGCGTCTGCTTGCCGGCGAGGAAGGCCTCGTGGTCCCAGGTGGGCGAGGCGCCCACGGCGAGTTCCATGCTCTCGATGGCGGCGTCGAATTCGCTACCGAAGCGCGCGCGCAGGTTGGCGGCGTCCGACAGGGGAATGGTCTCGAAGTCCTGTGGGCGGCGCTCGCTGCCCGACTCGAACACCGTCATGGCCTGCGTGCGCAGGTTGATAATGCCGCCGAAACCCTTGCCCTGGCCCACGGGCCAGGTCATGGGCACGCAGGGCATGCCCAACTCGCGCTCGACCTCGTCCAGGATGTCCAGCGGTTCGCGCACTTCGCGGTCCATCTTGTTCACGAAGGTGATGATGGGCGTGTCGCGCTGGCGGCAGACCTCGATCAGGCGTCGCGTCTGCGCCTCCACGCCGTTGGCCGCGTCGATCACCATCAGGGCCGAATCGACCGCGGTGAGCACGCGGTAGGTGTCTTCCGAGAAGTCCTTGTGGCCCGGCGTGTCCAGCAGGTTCACCACGTGTTCGCGGTAGGCCATCTGCATGACCGAGCTGGCCACCGAGATGCCACGCTGCTTTTCGATCTCCATCCAGTCGCTGGTGGCGTGGCGGCTGGCCTTGCGGCCCTTGACGGCGCCGGCGATCTGGATCGCACCCGAGAACAGCAGCAGCTTTTCCGTGAGCGTGGTCTTGCCCGCGTCAGGGTGGGAAATGATGGCGAAGGTGCGGCGGCGCCGTGTTTCGGAGACGTAGGACACTGTGTTTTTTGGTGAAGGCGCGGCGCAGGCGGGTGGGCCGAAGTACGGGCGCCAGGGCCGGCGCGCTGGCGTGCCGCCGCGGAGGGCGCCCGCGGAAAAGTGGCCGTATTCTAATGGCCGCCCTCGTGCCGGACCTCGGTGGGGACCGCACCGGCCCGGCCCCGTGGCCGCAGCCTTGGCCGCTCGCAAGGGTCAGGGGGCCGCTTGGGGCGCCACGGGCGTTCGCTGGAACCACCGCTTGAACCGCAGCGCCGGTGATTCCACCAGATGCCAGGAGGCATAGCCTGCCACGGCGGCCAGTGCCACCGACAGCATCAGGCTCGGAATGAACGCCAGGTCGGGCCAAAGCGCATACACCGACTGCTGCACCGGGCAGCCGTACAGATAGATGCCGTACGACGGGTCCCCGCCGCGCTGCAGGAAGGCCAGCGCGGGCACGTTCAGCGAGCCGATGTGGATCAGCAGCGGCGGCAGCAGGAGCAGGCCCGCCGTGTGCTCCATCTGCAATCCGAAGAACAGCACGGCGGCCAGCGGCGCCAGCAGGAGCAGCAGCCGGCCGGAGCGAGCATGGAACGCATCGCGGAAGACGGCGATGAGCGCGCCATAGGTGAAATAGGCGGGGTATTCGAACCAGTGCTGCATCTCGCCCGTCAGGTCGGCATTGCGGGCGGTGAGAAAGAACGCGATGTAGGCCACAGCGGCGAGGCCGGCGAGCCAGCGAGACCGGAACACGCCGAGCAACCCCGCACCCGCCAGCACCAGGTAGCACAGGCTTTCTATCGGGATGGTCCACAAGGGCCCATTCATCAGGTGCTTGATCGGGTTGTTTTCGAACACGCCCGGCAGATAGGGGTAGTCCCTGATCAGCAGCAGGTTGCGAAAGTAGCCGAGCGTATCGGGGTGGGCCAGAAAGTCCGCGGTCGGCAGCGAGTTGAAGAAGATCCCGAACAGAAAGACGTTGGTGAGCACGGCGAACAGCACCCCGGGCCAGATCCGCAGGAACCGCTTGGAAAGGAACGCCAGCGCCTTGGGCTGGCGCAGCCAGCTCTGGGTGACGAGGTAGCCGCTGATCGTGAAGAACGTCATCACCGCCACGCCACCCACCATGTCGGAATGCAGCCAGGTGGGCGACGCGGTGTGCGTGATGTGGAAGTGGTGGCTGAAGATCACTGCGCTCGCCGCGCAGATGCGCATCAGATCGAACAGGTTGCCCCGGTGCTGTGTGGACATTGTCTCTGGGTTCTTCTGGCCCTTTGCGGGCGTATCGCTGGTTGTCTTGTTGTCATGGGCGGCACCTCGAATCCATGCCGGTCTCGGTTCTGCAGCGCGCCACGGTCGGCGCGCTGGTATGGGCGCGAAGCGCGATGTCCTTATAATCGCCGCTTTCCGAGGAGCGTTGCAGCGTCTTTACCCCCGGTGCCCGGTGTGCGGCAGGGACGCGAGGCTCGGATCATCATTTTGCAACGACGCTCGCCCACGCTTCTTGTGCGGTGAGTGAGCCATTCCCCTCCGATGCGTGGTTTTTACCTTCTTTACCGGAGAAAACCATGAGCGCAGTTCTCAAGCCCCAGGCCGACCAGGCCATCGCCGACCTTTCCCTTGCCGCGTGGGGCCGCAAGGAAATCCGCATCGCCGAGACGGAAATGCCCGGCCTGATGGCCATCCGCGACGAGTTCGCCGCCAGCCAGCCGCTCCAGGGCGCGCGCATCACCGGCTCGCTGCACATGACGATCCAGACCGCCGTGCTGATCGAAACGCTGAAGGCCCTGGGTGCCGACGTGCGCTGGGCTTCGTGCAACATCTTCTCCACGCAGGACCATGCCGCTGCCGCCATCGCTGCCACGGGCACGCCGGTCTTCGCCATCAAGGGCGAGTCGCTGGAAGACTATTGGGACTACACCCACCGCATCTTCGACTTTGCGCCCAAGGGCAGCGCGGGCGAAGGCCCCAACATGATCCTGGACGACGGCGGCGATGCCACGCTGCTGATGCACCTGGGCCAGCGCGCCGAGAAGGATGCTTCCCTGGTCGCCGGCAACGGTGCCAGCGAGGAAGAGCGCATCCTGTTCGCCGCCATCCGCAAGAAGCTGTCGGAAGATGCGACCTGGTACACCCGCAAGTCGGCCGAGATCATCGGCGTGACGGAAGAAACCACCACCGGCGTGCACCGCCTGAACGAGATGTCCGCCAAGGGCACGCTGCTGTTCCGCGCGATCAACGTGAACGACTCGGTCACCAAGTCCAAGTTTGACAACCTGTACGGCTGCCGCGAATCGCTGGTGGACGGCATCAAGCGCGCCACCGACGTCATGATCGCCGGCAAGGTCGCCGTGGTGGCCGGCTACGGCGACGTGGGCAAGGGCTCCGCCCAGGCACTGCGCGCGCTTTCGGCCCAGGTGTGGGTCACCGAGATCGACCCCATCAACGCCCTGCAGGCCGCCATGGAAGGCTACCGCGTGGTGACGATGGACTACGCCGCCGACAAGGCCGACATCTTCGTGACGACGACCGGCAACAAGGACATCATCACCCACGACACCATGGTGAAGATGAAGGACCAGGCCATCGTCTGCAACATCGGCCACTTCGACAACGAGATCGACGTCGCGTCGATCGAGAAGTACGAATGGGAAGAGATCAAGCCCCAGGTGGACCACATCACCTTCCCGGACGGCAAGAAGATCATCCTGCTGGCCAAGGGCCGCCTGGTGAACCTGGGCTGCGGCACGGGCCATCCGAGCTTCGTGATGTCGTCGTCGTTCGCCAACCAGACCATCGCGCAGATCGAGCTCTTCACCAAGCCCGATGCCTACGAGGCCGGCAAGGTCTACGTGCTGCCCAAGCTGCTGGACGAGAAGGTCGCGCGCCTGCACCTGAAGAAGGTCGGCGCCATGCTGACCGAACTGACGGACTCGCAGGCCGCCTACATCGGTGTGAGCAAGAGCGGCCCCTACAAGCCCGACACCTACCGTTACTGATCGGGCGGGGCTTCGCCGCCCCGGGGCGGCGGCCGGCGACTCCGGCCGGTTCGCCCTGTCTTGCTATAAAAATAATAGCTTCTAGCGCTAGATGAATATGCGCTGGAGGCCTTTTTGACTCTGAAAAGGACGGGCGCATGCGCGCAGACGTGTATCTGGTGGACAAGGGCCACGCCGCGACCCGGTCGCAGGCGCAGCGCCTGATCGCGGCCGGCGTGCAATGGCGGCTGGCACCCAGCCTGCCCTGGCACAAGGTGGCCAAGAACGGTGACGAGATTCCGGACATCGCCGAAGTGCAACTGCTCGACCAGTCCGAGGCGCGCTACCTCTCGCGCGGCGGCCTCAAGCTGGAAGGCGCGCTCGTGTCCACGGGCCTGGACGTGGCGGGCTGGCGCTGCCTGGACGTGGGCCAGAGCACCGGGGGCTTCACCGACTGCCTGCTGCAGCGCGGCGCGGCCCAGGTGATTGGTGTGGACGTGGGCCACAGCCAACTGCACGACCGCCTGCGCCAGGATCCGCGCGTGGTGGCCGTGGAAGGCGTCAACGCCCGGTCCCTGACGGCCGCATCGCTGCAGGACGCCTGCGAGGACGCCCTGTCCGAGCAGGTCGAGCAAGACCCCGACGACAACGAGACCCAGCCCGAAGCTCCCTACAGCTGGATGCGCAACGGCGGCCTGATCGACGACGAATACGACGACAGCGACGACGCCAAGGAACACGACGTCGAAGCCTTCAAGGCCGAGCGGTCGGCCCGGGCGCGGGCCCGCGCGGAGGGCGCCCTGCCCACCGTGCGCCGGCGCCGGGCAGGGCTGGAACAGGTGGACATCACCCCGGTGTTCGACCTGGTGACGGGCGATGTGTCGTTCATCTCGCTCACGCTCATCCTGCCGGCGGTGGCGCCGCTGCTCAAGGCCGGCGGCGACCTGCTCATGCTGGTCAAGCCGCAGTTCGAGCTGCAGCCCGGCCAGGTGGGCAAGGGCGGCATCGTGCGCGATGTGGCGCTCTACGCCGTGGTCGAGCAGCGCATCCGCGACTGCTGCGCGGAACTGGGCCTGACCGTGGCTGCCTGGATGGACAGTTCCATCGATGGCGGCGACGGCAACCGTGAATTCTTCGTCCATGCAAGGAGGGCGGCATGAGTGCCTCCAATCCACCCTTACCCGTCAGTTTCGAATTTTTCCCCCCCAAGACGCCCGAAGGGGCCGAAAAGCTGCGTGCCGTGCGGCAGGCGCTGTATGCCCGGCGGCCCGAGTTCTGCTCCGTCACCTACGGTGCGGGCGGCTCGACGCAGGAGGGCACCTTCACCACCGTGCGCGAGATTCTGGCGGAGGGCGTGAGCGCGGCCTCGCACTTCTCGTGCATCGGCGCCACGCGCGAGACGGTGCGCAGCCAGCTGGCCACGCTCAAGGCCATGGGCGTGAAGCGCCTGGTGGCCCTGCGCGGCGACCTGCCGAGCGGCTACGGCGCGGGCGGCGAGTTCCACTACGCCAGCGATCTGGTGGCCTTCATCCGCGCGGAGACGGGCGACGACTTCCACGTGGAAGTGGCCGCCTATCCGGAAGTGCACCCCCAGGCCCGTTCACCCGAAGCCGATCTGCAGGCCTTCGCGCTCAAGGTGCGTGCAGGCGCGCACTCGGCCATCACGCAGTACTTCTTCAATGCCGACGCCTATTTCCGCTTCGTGGACGACACGCGGCGGCTGGGGCTGGACGTGCCCGTGGTGCCGGGCATCATGCCCATCCTGGGCTCCACGCAGCTCATGCGTTTCTCCGACGCTTGCGGTGCCGAGATTCCCCGCTGGATTCGCATGCGCCTGCAGGGCTTCGGCGATGACACGGCCAGCATCAAGGCCTTCGGCCTGGATGTGGTCACCGGGCTGTGCGAGCAGCTGCGCGACCGTGGCGTGCCGGGCCTGCACTTCTACACGATGAACCAGAGCGCCACCACGCTGGAGATCTGCCGCCGGCTGGGTCTCTAGACGCCGGCGGTCACTCCGGTAATATCGCCCCTTCGTTTTTCGTGCCCATCCATGACGTCCGCCTTCGCTCCCCTGTTGGTCGCCACCCTGTGCTGCGTGGCGTCTGCCCCGTCGTGGGCCCAGACGCGGTACGTCTGCCGGGATGCCGCAGGCAACAGCTTCACGATGTCGCGCCCCTGTCCTTCGGGCACGACGACGTCGGTGGCGGCCGCAGGGCCTGTCTCCCCGCCTCCGGCGTGGCGCTATGAGCCCCCGGTGCGTTCCGTTCCCGAAGGGCCGGCTTACCAGCGCTACATGAGCGCCCGTTGCCGGTCCCTGAGCGACACGCTGCGCGGAGGCTCCTCCGGCATTCAGCCCGACGCTTACGCCGGCATGCGCCGGGAGTACCAGCGCGATTGCCACGACGAGGAATCCGACGCTTCCTCCCGCTATTCCAGGGAGCAGAGCGAGGCGCGCAAGCAGCGGCAGGAGCAGGAGCAACAACTGCGCGTGGCGGCCCAGACCTCCCGCGAAGAGGCCACGCGCCACGCCGAACAATGCCGGGAGTCGCGCCGCATCCTCACCGCCAAGCGGGCCCGCACGGACCTGACCGAAGGCGAAAGAAAGGACCTGAAGCGTTTTGAAGACGCCTACGAAACGCGCTGCCAGCGCTGAACTGCGCCACCGCCTCGGTGCGCTGTTGTCGGGCGCGCTGCTGTCGTGCGCCCTGGTGGCCTGCGCGGTCAAGGCGCCCGCGCCCGGCGACGACACCGTCGCGGCGCCGCAAAAGCCATTGGTTCCCCTGCCTGCGCCAGCCCAGCCGCCCCGCGCCGCGGCCCCTGTGAAGCCCCCGCCGGCCATGGCGGGCGATGCGCCCTCCAAACCGTCGGACGCGGATGCGTCCTCCGAGAGCGATGCCGCCGATGCGTTCGTGCAGGAAGGCTTGGCCTCCTGGTACGGGGCGCGTTTCCACCGCCGCCGCACCGCCAGCGGAGAGCGCTTCGACATGAACGAATTCACCGCCGCCCACCGCACCTTGCCCTTCGGCACGCGCGTGTGCGTGCGCAGCCTGGTGACCGGCCGCGCCGTGCAGGTGCGCATCAACGACCGCGGGCCCCACTCGCCCGGCCGCATCATCGACGTGAGCCGCGCCGCCGCCGGGGCGCTGGGGTTGCTGGGGCTGGGCACCAAGCCGGTCGTGGTGTCGCAGGCGCCGGAGGATGCCGCGGCGCAGTGCCCCGATGCCTCGGCTTCCGGCCTGTCGCAGGCCGGCCCGCTACCAGCCTCTGGCGAATAGGCGGTCCGGCTCAGCCGCCCGACTCGAGCGTGTGCGAGGCGTGGTGGTCCTGCGCCAGCAGTTCGGCCATTTGCGGCAGCGCGGGCTTGAGCGCTGCTTTCAGCGTGAACGGCGGATTGATCAGGAACATGCCGCTGGCCGGCAGTCCCGGGCGGCGGGCCTGTCCGTCCGCGGCCCCCGTCACCTTGCTCGATTTCACGGTGAGCGTGGCATGCAGCCACGACTTGCCGGCCTTGGTGGCCAGCGTCTTGAGCCGCCGCGGCAGGTCATGGGCTTCGGGCCGGGGAATGATCGGGTACCAGACGGCATAGGTGCCCGTCGCAAAGCGCTTGAGCGAGTCTGCGGCCATGTCCAGGACGCGCCCGTAGTCGCTCTTGATTTCATAGCTGGGGTCGCACAGCACGAGAGCGCGGCGGGCCGGTGGGGGCAGGAATTTCTTGATGCCTTCGAAGCCGTCCTCATGCAGCACCGCCACCTGGCGGCCTGCCTCCAGCTGGGCCACGTTGCCGGCCAGCGCGCGCAGGTCGGTCGGGTGCAGTTCGAACACCTTGAGCTTGTCGCGGTCGCGCAACAGGCGTTGCGTGATGAAGGGCGAGCCGGGATAGACCCGCGTCACATTGCCCTGGTTGAAGGCGCCGACCATGTCGACGTAGGCCTGCAGAGCGGGCGCCAGGGGCTCTTTGAGCACGGCAGGCGGCACCAGGCGCAGGATGCCGTCCCCCGCCTCTCCGCTCGTGGCGGCATAGTCGCCGTCCAGCCGGAACAGGCCGGCGCCGGCATGGGTGTCCAGCACGGTGAGCGCTGCGTCTTTCTGCGTAAGGTGTTGCAAAGTGGCAATCAGCACCGTGTGCTTGAGCACATCGGCGTGGTTGCCCGCATGGAAGGCGTGGCGGTAACTGAACATGATGGGGCCAATGGTAACCACGCACCGCCCGGTGCCGCGTGATCGTGCCCGCTTCATCGTGGCGCAGTGGAGGCCGGGGCGCTGCCGGTGCGATGGCTTGGAGCAGTCGCCGGGCGCCTTGTTGCCGCCAGGGAGCGGGCTTGCTGCATGATGGCGGCTTCGGCCAATGTGTTGCAATCCATCCACTTGTCCGTTGCCGGGTGCGCCGTTGCTGGTGCACCATTGCCGCCCGAAAGCCCAGCCGTCACCATGTCCGCCATCACCAGCACCGAACCCCCGACCGACGTCCACCACGTCGACGCCCTGCCGGCCGGGACGCGCCTGGGGGAGTTCGAGGTGCTTTCGCTGCTGGGGGTGGGCGGGTTCGGCATGGTCTACAAGGCGTTCGACCATTCGCTCCTGCGCTTCGTGGCCATCAAGGAATACATGCCTTCGGCGCTGGCGGCGCGCGCACAGGGACAGTCGCTGTGGGTGCGGTCTTCCACCCAGGAACAATCCTTCCAGGCGGGGCTGGCCTCGTTCGTGAGCGAGGCCAGGCTGCTTGCCCAGTTCGACCACCCCTCGCTGGTGAAGGTCTTTCGCTTCTGGGAAGCCAATCACACCGCCTACATGGTCATGCCGCTCTACACGGGCATGACGCTCAAGCAGGCCCGCGCGCACATGCGCACGCCGCCGCCCGAGGCCTGGCTGCGCAAGATGCTGTGGTCGGTGCTGAGCGCGCTGCGCGTGCTGCACGACGGCCAGACGCTGCACCGCGACATTTCGCCCGACAACATCTTTCTGCAGGACAGCGGCCCTCCCGTGCTGCTGGACCTGGGGGCTGCACGCCATGCGATCAGCGACCACGGGCACCAGCACACGGCGGTCCTGAAGGTCAATTACGCGCCCATCGAGCAGTACAACGACGGCGAGAGCGATCTGCGGCAGGGCCCGTGGAGCGATCTTTATGCCCTCGGTGCTGTGGTGCATGGCAGCCTGTGCAACGACACGCCGCTGCCGGCCACGTTGCGGTCGATCCGCGACCGCATGGTGCCGTTTTCACGGGTGGCCAAGACCGTGCGGCGCCAGTTCGGCGTCGAATATTCCCCGCCCTTCGTGGCCGCGATTTCACAGGCATTGGCCCTGCGGCCGGACGAGCGTCCCCAGAGCATCGACGAATTCCTGCGCACCATGGACATGGTCGCTCCGCCGGAGGGCATCGATCAGTTCGATTTCCGCGCCGAGCTGGGCGATATCTGGGTGGAGCCGGCCGACCGGCATGGCACGGGCGTGGCGGTGCCCATGATCGACATCACCTCGGTTCCTTTGCCGGCGGTGGGCGCACCCTTGCCTGCGCCTCTGGCCGCTGTGGTGGAGGCGCCGACGGTGGACACGGGTGCGCAATTGCACATCGATCGGCAGGAGGCGGGCGACACCGTGGTGTCCGATGGGCATGACACGGTTTTCATGGATGGAGGACAAGAGGTGGCAGATACCGTGACAGGTGGCGATACGGTTTTCGAGGAGCGCCGTCCTCAGCATCCGGAAAGGCTGGGGCGTCCGAAGACCCGCCGCAGCCAGGCTGCGGGCGAGGAACCGCCGGCATCGGCCGCCGCTGGTGTGCGCCGCCGTCCCTTGCTTTGGGCGGGCGCCGGCGTGGCGGCCGTGGCTGTGATCGCTGCCGGACTGTGGTGGAACGCCTCGCGCGACACGCGCCATCCCACCAAGTACACCCCGGAAGACCAGATCATCACGGAACTGGCCGAGCCGCCAGCGCCGGTGGCCTCTGCGCCTGCCGAAGTGATCCCCGTGGTCGATGAAGCGGCCGCCGCACCGGCGCTGCCAGCCGCATCCGCTGCATCAGTGGCCGCAGCGCCCGCATTCGTTGTTGCATCGGCACCACGGCCCAAGCCTGTCCCTCGCAAGGTGGCTGAGCCCACGCCAGCGGCCGTGGCTGCGGAAGCGCTTGCATCGCCCGAGCCAGCTCCAGCTCCAGCGGCAGCGCCCAAGCCTGCGGCCGCACGCGTGGCGGGGCCGGACGAAGCGTGCGCCAACGCCGGATTCATCGCCCGACCGATGTGCATCCACCAGCAATGCCAGAACGCGGCGGTGGCCAACCACCCGCTGTGCGTCGAGAACCGCCGCCGGCTGGAAGCCGAAGAACGCCGCCGCACGATGCTGTCCCAATAGCCCTGCCTTGGCATTTTTCCGCCGCTTCGTATAATGGCGGGCTTCGCAGCGCTTTTTTGGTCCCGCGGCGGAGCATTCACACCACCTAAGAGGCTTCCTTCAGAGATGCACCGACCGTGGAAAAGGACCGACAAACCCCCCGTTCTTTGAAAAGAGAAACTCATGTCTACTTTCAGCGCAAAGCCCGCTGAGGTCGTGCACGAGTGGTTTGTGATTGACGCGACCGACAAGGTCCTCGGACGAGTAGCCAGCGAAGTTGCTCTCCGTTTGCGCGGCAAACACAAGGCCATTTACACGCCTCACGTCGATACCGGTGACTTCATCGTCATCATCAACGCCGCTCAGCTCAAGGTCACCGGCACCAAGTCCCTGGACAAGGTGTACTACCGCCATTCGGGCTACCCTGGCGGTATCACGGCCACGAACTTCCGCGACATGCAAGCCAAGCACCCCGGCCGCGCGCTGGAAAAGGCTGTCAAAGGCATGCTGCCCAAGGGTCCCCTGGGCTACGCGATGATCAAGAAACTCAAGGTGTATGGCGGTGCTGAGCATCCCCACACCGCCCAGCAGCCCAAGGCGCTGGAAATCTAAGGAGCCTTGAGATGATTGGTGAATGGAACAATGGCACCGGCCGTCGCAAGTCCAGCGTCGCCCGCGTGTTTCTCAAGAAGGGTTCCGGCAAGATCACTGTGAATGGCAAAGACATTCAGCAGTATTTCGGCCGCGAAACCTCGATCATGATCGCCAAGCAGCCGCTCGCGCTGACCAACCATGTCGAAACCTTCGACATCCAGGTCAACGTGCACGGCGGCGGTGAATCCGGCCAAGCCGGTGCCACCCGCCACGGCATCACCCGCGCCCTGATCGACTACGACGCAACGCTGAAGCCCGCACTGAGCCAAGCCGGCTTCGTGACCCGCGATGCACGTGAAGTCGAACGGAAGAAGGTCGGTCTGCGTTCTGCACGCCGCGCCAAGCAGTTCTCCAAGCGTTAAGCTTCGCCACTGCAAAAGACTGCCATGCCGTACTGCGCCTTTACAAAGGCTGCAAGAGGGGCATGTCAGTCGGCCGAAAGCACTCTCGGGTGCTTTCCGGCTTCAGAAAACCGCCTGTCCGGCGGTTTTTTCATTTCTGCTCCTCCATTTGTTGGATAGGGAAACATGCGACTCAAGCTGCTACGGCGCCGTTTGACCATCAGTGCCCCGCGGGTGTCGGTCCGCAGCGCGATGCCATGGCCTGTTCGCTGGGTGCTGCTGGCCATTTTCTTTGGCCTGTGCGCCGCGCTGGCGCTCTGGGCCTTCGAGTTCGGCAAGAGCATCGCAGGCCTGGACTCCCGCTCCCGGGCCGAACTGGTGCGGTTGCGCGAAGAGGTAGCCCAGTTGCGCGAGGAGCAGCGCTTGCAAAAGGACACGTCGAGCTCTACCGGCACGCTGCTGACCGCGGAGCGCACCACGATGGATCGCCTGATGGCCCAGATGCGCCAGCTGGAGGCGGACAACCGCGCCCTCCGGGACGATCTGGGCTTTTTCGAAAAACTCATTCCTGCAGGCAAGACCGAGGGCGTCAGCATCCGTGGACTGCAGGCCGACGTGATCGGCGGCAATCAGTTGCGCTGGCAGGTGCTGGTGATGCAGCCGGTGCGCAATGCGCCGGAGTTCCGTGGGCGGCTGGAGTTGCTGCTGGCAGGCACGCGCGATGGACGCCCCTGGACACAGGCGATGCCTGCGGATGGGCAGCCCCTTCAGTTCCAGCAGTACCGCCGGGTGGAAGGGTTGTGGCCTTTGCCCGGCAATGCCGTGGTAAAAACCGTGACCGCGCGGGTCTTGGAGGGCAGTGCGGTGCGTGCCACCCAGACCCTGAGCATCGAAGAATAGCGGCGGTGGCGGCGTCGGCAATGGGCCATTCCCTCCCGCGCCAACCGACTGGAGTGTTCCATGTTCTCTCGCAAGAAGCAGCCCCCGATCAAGAGCCTGATTGCCCATGGCACCCGCATCAACGGCGAAGTGCGGTTTTCCGAGGGCCTGCGGATCGATGGCGAGGTAGCGGGGGACGTGCGGGCCAGCGACGAGCAGCCCAGCATTCTGGTGATATCGGAGTCCGCCCGGGTCGAAGGCGCGGTGCACGCGGCCCACGTGATCGTCAACGGCACGGTGCTCGGACCGGTGCATGCCGCAGAACTGCTGGAATTGCAGCCCAAGGCCCGCATCACCGGCAACGTGCACTACAAATCGCTTGAAATGCACCAAGGTGCCACGATATCGGGACAGATGAGCCCATCGACCGTGCTGGTCGAGGAAAAACCCACACTGAAGTTGGCGTCAAACGCCAGCTGACCCACATTCGAGGGGCATTGCAGTACCATCGATGGTAAACCCTCCCGAAGGAGCACTCCATGAGCGCCGTAGCCGAAAACATCCAGACCGAAATGCCCGCCCCGATCCTGTTCACCGACAGCGCGGCGGCCAAGGTGGCTGACCTGATTGCCGAAGAAGGCAACCCCGACCTGAAATTGCGTGTGTTCGTCCAGGGCGGCGGATGCTCGGGCTTCCAGTACGGCTTCACGTTCGATGAAATCACGAACGAAGACGACACCACCATGACCAAGAACGGCGTCTCGCTGCTCATTGATGCCATGAGCTACCAGTATCTGGTCGGTGCCGAAATCGACTACAAGGAAGACCTGCAGGGCGCTCAGTTCGTCATCAAGAACCCGAATGCGACCACCACCTGTGGCTGCGGATCGAGTTTCTCCGCCTGATGGCGCGATTTTTCGCCTGACTCAAAAGCCGCCTTCGGGCGGCTTTTTGCTGGGCATGTGCGGCGGAACACCTTACCGCCGTTGATCGGAACGGCATGCAACAAGAGCGCTCCCTTCAAATCCTGCTGTGGCTGGTGGCCGTCGGGTTCTTCATGCAGACGCTGGACGCCACCATCGTCAACACGGCCCTGCCCACCATGGCGCACAGCCTGGGGGAAAGTCCGCTGCGCATGCAATCGGTCGTGGTGGCGTATTCGCTGTCCATGGCGCTGCTGATCCCCGCATCGGGCTGGGTGGCTGACCGATTCGGCGCACGGCGGGTGTATCTGAGCGCCATCGTGCTGTTCGTCGTGGGATCGGTGCTTTGCGCCGTGTCGAGCCGGCTGGACCAACTGGTGGCGGCGCGGGTGGTGCAGGGCCTGGGCGGTGCGCTGCTGCTGCCGGTGGGCCGGTTGGTGGTGCTGCGCACCTTTCCGCGCGAGAAATTCCTGCAGGCCATGAGCTTCGTGGCGATCCCAGGCCTCATCGGGCCGCTGATCGGCCCCACGCTGGGTGGCTGGCTGGTGGAGGTGGCATCGTGGCACTGGATCTTCCTGATCAACGTGCCGGTCGGCCTGATCGGGTGCCTGGCGACGCTGCGGTACATGCCGGCCGTGCCCGGCGCCCCGGTGGCCCGCTTCGACCTGGCGGGCTATCTCATGCTGGCCTTCGGCATGGCGGCGCTGTCTCTGGCGCTCGATGGACTGTCGAGCCTGGGGCTGCGGCAGGCGAGTGTGCTCGTGCTGCTGATTTTCGGGCTGGCGAGCCTGGTGGCGTACTGGCTCCATGCGGCGCGCAAACCGAACCCGCTGTTCTCGCCCCGGCTGTTCTCGGTGGCCACGCTGCGCATCGGGCTGCTGGGCAACCTGTTTTCGCGCCTGGGCAGCTCGTGCATGCCCTTCCTCATCCCCCTGATGCTGCAGGTGACGATGGGCTACACCCCCCTGCATGCCGGACTGATGATGCTGCCGGTCGCATTGGCAGGGATGTCGATGAAGCGTTTCACGACGCCATTGATCACGCGGTTCGGCTACCGCCGCGTGCTGGTGGGCAACACGTTGATGGTGGGGATCACGATGGCGAGTTTTGCCCTCTCGACCCCCTCGCAGCCGCTGTGGTGGCACATCGTGCAACTGGCGATCTTCGGCGCGGTGAATTCGCTGCAATTCACGGCGATGAACACGGTCACCCTCAAGGACTTGAACCAGGGCATGGCCAGCAGCGGCAACAGCCTGCTGTCGATGGTGCAGATGGTGGCCATGGGGATGGGGGTGGCTGCTGCGGGCGGGGTGCTCTCGGCATTCACGGGCCACTTCGGGAGCGGGGGCGCGCAGCAGACGCTGTGGGCCTTCCAGGGTACGTTCGCCTGCATGGGGCTGGTGACCATCGCCTCGGCAGGCATCTTCTGGCAGTTGTCTCCACGCGACTCCGAAAGCGGCGCGGCTGCGGACGATGTGCCCGACGTGCCGGAGCACGTCTGAGCCATCAGGCGGGGTAGATCGCGCCCAGGATGCGCGGCCCCGCCGCGCCGGTGACGCTGGCCAGATTGCCGCTGCGCCGCTCCACGGCTCGGTGGGCCAGCCAGGCGAAGGCGGCAGCTTCCACCTGCAGGGCCGGCATGCCGTGCTCGTCGGAGGCCGATACGGCGACCCCAGGCGCAAGCGCCTGCAATCGGCGCATGAGGTGGCTGTTGAGGGCGCCACCGCCGCACACGATCAACGGGCTGTCGCCGTCGCCGAAACGGCGAACGCCATCGGCGCAGACACTGGCCGTGAATTCGGTCAGCGTGGCCTGGACATCGGCCGGGGCGGCCGATGCGAACGCCGGCAGGTGCCTTTCCAGCCAGGTGGGGTTGAAAAGGTCACGCCCTGTGCTTTTGGGCGGTGGCTGCGACAGATACGGCTCGGACCGCAGTGCGCCGAGCAGTGCGGGCAGGACCTGCCCGCTGGCGGCCCAGGCACCGTCGCGGTCGAACGGTTGGCCCGTGTGCTGCTGGCACCAGTGGTCCATCAGCGCGTTGCCGGGCCCGCAATCGAATCCCAGCACCGCACCCTGCGCACCCAGCACGCTGAGGTTGGAGATGCCGCCGATGTTCAATACGCAGACGGTCCGGCCGGACTGGCCGAACACCCCCTGGTGAAACGCCGGCACCAGCGGCGCACCCTGGCCGCCTGCCGCCACGTCGCGGCTGCGGAAGTCGGCCACCACGTCGATGCCCGTCGATTCGGCCAGCAAGGCAGCGTTGCCCAGTTGCAGCGTGTAGCCGGTGCCGTCAAAAGTCTGGGGACGGTGGCGCACCGTCTGCCCGTGGGCGCCGATGGCGCGAACGGCGGAGGGTGGCAGGCCGGCCTGTCTCAAAAGCGTGTGCACCACGCCGGCATAGGCGCGCGCCAATGCGTTTCCGGCCAGCGCCGCGCGGTGGAGTTCGTCGGCACCGGGTGTGTTGAGTGCGAGCAGCTCTGCTCTTAAATCAGGAGCAAAGGGCGCGCATGCATATTGCGCGACCTTGCATTTCTTCTCGGAGAAATCTGCCAGCACCCCGTCGACTCCGTCGAGCGATGTGCCCGACATGAGCCCGATGTACAGCGCTGGCATGGGGCCGGAACGCGCAGCGCGTTTACTGGGCGCTGGCTTGCTGCACTTGGGCGGCGGCCGACAACTGGATGCGCATGTTCGATGCCAGGCGGTTGAAGGCGGCGCGCGAGGCGCTGGACACCGGCGTGGCGGCTTCGCTTTGCTGGGCGATCACCATGGGGTCCTGGTGCTGGCCATCCACGCGGAACTCGAAGTGCAGGTGGGGGCCGGTGGCCCAGCCCGTCGCGCCGACGGCGCCGATGGTCTGTCCCTGCTCCACGCTCTGGCCCTTGCGCACGTCGATGCGGCTCAGGTGGGCATACACGGTGACGTGCTGGTTGCGGTGCTTGACGTAGATGACGTTGCCATAGCCGTTCTGCACCCCGGCGAAATCGACCGTGCCGTCGCCCACGGTGCGCACGGCCGTGCCGGTGGGCGCTGCGAAGTCGGTGCCCAGGTGAGCACGCCACTTCTGCAGGATGGGATGAAAGCGCATCTTGAAGCCGCTCGAGATGCGCGAGAACTCCACCGGCGAGGTGAGGTAGGCGCGGCGCATGCTCTCGCCGTCCAGCGTGTAGTAGGCGCCCTTGGAGGCGGGCGTGTCCTGGAACCAGACGGCGTCGTGCGTCTTGCCGTTGTTATGGAATTCCGCGCTCAGCACGCGGCCGCTGCGCAGCGGCTCGCCATCGGCTTCGAGCGTTTCGTAGACCACCGAGAACCGGTCGTCCTTGCGCAGGGCGCGGTGGAAATCGATGTTGCTGGCGAACACCTCGGCGATCTGCGTCGCCACGGCATCGGGAATGTTGGAAGCGTCGGTCGCGGCGAACAGCGAGCTGCGGATGATGCCGCCGGCCAGCCGCGTGCCCACGGTGAGCGGCGCCGTCTCGACGCGCGAGGTGAATTCGTTGCCCTTGCGCTGCACGACCAGCCTGCGGAAGTTGCCGCTGTCGTCCTGGACCCAGCGCGCCGTGAGGCTGATGAGGCGGTGGTCGTCCGTGGTTTCTGCCGATACGGACCGGCCCGAGCGGCCCAGCAGGGTCTGGCGCACCTGGCCGTCGCTGCGCAGGAAGGCCGCGGCCGCGGGGTCCGCCACACCCAGGCGCTGCAGGATGGCTTCGGCGGTGTCGCTGCTGCGGGTCTGGTCCGAGCGGTAGAGGGAATAGTTGGGAATGTCCACCAGCGCCGGCAGGGACTGATCGCTGGCCAGCGAATCCACCGCGTATTCGACCGTGCTGCGGGGCAGGTCGGCGGGGTCCGGCGCGAAGGAGGCGACGGCGAAAGCGCCGCCGCCGCCCGTCAGCAACAGCGTTGCGATGGCGGCGGTGATGCGTTTGGGATGGTTCTGGGCGATGCGCGATAGCCGGTCCAGCAGTGCGAGGCTGGCGGATGTCAAGCCATTGTTCAAAGTGTCTTACCCCAGGGTGAGGTGCGTTCGGGCCGGGTGGGGGCGGAACGCACGAGCTTAGGTCAGGCTGCAGCCATTCGGTGCAAGGGTCCGAACCGGCAGGACCACTAGAATCCGCCACTGCAAATGTGGGCCGGAGTATAACGACGAGCGCCCCGGAAACCCCCAAAAAACCCTTATGAATCAATCTGCTGTTACAACATTCCCAATCACCGATGGTGTAGGACGGGCGCTTGAGGTATCGCTGCGGGGCGCTGACGAATTGCTGCCCCGCGACGAATGGACGAAGAAGCTGGCACGCTCCGAGGCGACCGGCGTGCCGCTACGCATCAAACTGGGGCTGGATCCGACGGCGCCGGACATCCACATCGGCCACACCGTGGTGCTCAACAAGATGCGCCAGTTGCAGGACCTGGGGCACCAGGTGATCTTCCTGATCGGCGACTTCACCAGCCTGATCGGCGACCCCTCCGGCCGAAACAGCACCCGGCCGCCCCTCACCCCCGAGCAGATCAAGGCCAATGCCGAGACCTACTACCGCCAGGCCAGCATGGTGCTGGACCCGGCCAAGACGGAGATCCGCTACAACAGCGAATGGAGCGAGCCGCTGGGCGCGACCGGCATGATCCAGCTCGCCGCCAAGTACACGGTCGCACGCATGATGGAGCGCGACGATTTCCACAAGCGCTTTTCGACCGGGCAGTCGATCAGCGTGCACGAATTCCTCTATCCGCTCATGCAGGGCTACGACTCGGTGGCGTTGAAGAGCGACCTGGAGCTGGGCGGCACCGACCAGAAGTTCAACCTGCTCATGGGTCGCCATCTCCAGCAGGAGTACGGCCAGGAGCCGCAGTGCGTGCTCACCATGCCGCTGCTGGTGGGTCTGGACGGCGTCGACAAGATGTCGAAATCCAAGAACAACTACATCGGCATTGCGGAAGACGCCAACACCATGTTCGCCAAGGTGATGTCCATCTCCGACACGCTGATGTGGGACTGGTACACGCTGCTGTCGTTCAAGTCCCTCGCCGAGATCGCCGCGCTCAAGGCCGAGGTGGAGGCGGGCCGCAACCCCAAGGACGCCAAGGTGATGCTCGCCAAGGAGATCACCGCGCGCTTTCACAGCGCGGCGGCCGCCGATGCGGCCGAGGCGGACTTCATCAACCGCAGCAAGGGCGGGGTGCCCGACGAGATTCCCGAGGTGGCCCTGGCCGGGGCGCCGCTGGGCATCGGCGCGCTGCTGCGCCAAGCCAATCTGGCGCCTTCCGGCAGCGAGGCCAGCCGCCTGATCGATGGTGGTGGCGTGCGTGTGGACGGCGGTGTCGTCAGCGACAAGGGGCTCAAGCTGGAAGCGGGCACTTACGTGCTCCAGGTGGGCAAGCGCAAGTTCGCGCGGGTCACCCTCAGCGCCTGAACGCGCCGGATCGCGGCATGCGCCGCACGCGCGTCAATCCAGGTTGTCGCTCAGGTCGGGGTCGGGCACGTCGCCGATGGCCTCGCGCGTGGCCTGTGCCTGCAGGGTGAGCCAGGCGCAGAACGCCCGGATTTCCGGCCGCTGCCCGCTGCGCGGCCCCACCAGCAGCCAGTACGCCAGCGGTGAATCGAGCCGGTAGCCCGGCAGCACTTCCACCAGATCGCCCGACGCCAGCGCGTCGGCGATGAGCGGCATGCGCGCCAGGGCCAGGCCCTGGCCGGTGAGCGTGGCCTGCACGATCTGATGGGCGTAGTTGAAGTACAGCCAGCGCTTGGGCTGCAGCTTTTCCTGCCCGTTGAGTTCGAACCAGCGGCGCCAGGTGAGCCATTCGAGGTGCATGGTGCGGTGCGCATCGCCCGCTTCGATGAGCGTGAAGCGCGCCACGTCTGCGGGCCCGCGGATGGGCGGATTGCTCTTGATGAGCCAGGGGCTCGCCACCACGGCCAGCTGCTCGCCGAACAGGCGCTGCGAGCCGCTCATGTTGGCGCTGGGCAGGCTGTAGCGCAGGGCCAGGTCCACGTCGGCGGTTTCCAGGTCCACGGCCACATCGCTCGCGTCGATGCGGATGTCGATGTCGGGGTTTTCGCGCTGGAACTCCTCCATGCGGGGAATGAGCCACATCGAGGCGAAGCTGGCCCAGGTGGTGATGGCCACGCTTTTGCGGCCCGCGGTCTGCCGCACCAGCCGCACGCAGGCATCCATGCGTTCAAGAGCCGGGGCGACGGCCCGCTGCAGCTGCGCGCCGGCGCTGGTCAGCTCCACCGCCCGGGTGTGGCGCAGAAACAGCGGCACGCCCACTTCTTCTTCCAGCGCCTGGATCTGGCGACTGACCGCCGACTGGGTGAGCGAGAGCTCTTCCGCGGCCGCCCGGAAGTTCAGATGGCGGGCCACCGCGAGAAAGGCGCGCCAGTGGCCGACCGCCACTGGCCGGGTACGCAGGTGGGTGATGGGGGCAGGCAGATTCATGGCTGGGATTGATGAGGCTGGGGAATCAAATTATCTCCGGCTTTTCATTGGACCGGATGGGGGTGATGGGCCGAATATCCAGTCCTGTCAACACCAAGATCCATGCAAGGAGCGCTCCATGTCAAACCCTTCCGTTCTGGAATCGCAACAATCCCGGGTGGGCGCTGCGTCGGCCCGGACCATGGCAGGCTGCTGGATTTTGCCCCCGCGCCGCGCCTTGGGTTTGTACCCCACTCAGCGGGCGCGGCTGCGCATCGAGCGCGGCGGCGTCTGGCTCACGGTGGCGGGCCGCGAGGGTGCGTTGTCCAGCGACTGTTTCCTGGGCGAAGGCGATGAGCAGGTGCTCGAGCCCGGGGTCCATGCCGTCATCGAGCCGTGGCACGGCGGTCGGGCCGCGCTTTCGGGTGGCGCGCTGGCCGAAGGCGTGCAATTTCGCTGGGATCCGGTCGCCCTGCCAGCGCTCGCAGTGCACTCCGAGGCCTGGTCGCGGGGCGTCGTAGCGCCTTGGGCGGACTTGGTGGGGGCTTTGCGCGGGGCGGCGTGGGCTGCAGCCCGGCTGGTGAAGGGGCTGCTGCAGTGGGCGGTCGCAGGCCGCTGGGCGCCGACGGCGGCCCCTCGGACCTGCATTGATGCGCAATGCGAATAGATCGGAGAGGTCTTTCGCATTGATGTGGTTCCGGCATGAATCGCCTGGGGCGTTTTCATTGGACGGTGCCACGGCGCCAGACGCATGATAGGCACATTGCTAGGGTTTTCCAGGAGAAAGAAATGACCGCTTCAAATGTTCTGAATTTTCAACAATCCGCTGTCTTGCCTCGCGGAGAGGCGAAAGACATTTGCATGCTGGCCACCGGCAATGCCCACAGCCTGCGCCCCCGTGTGCCGATGGCCCTGCGCGTGATGTCGGGCCATGCCTGGGTCACGCTGGACGACGGCCCGAACGGTGAGCGCGATGTGGCGGCCGGCGACGTCTTCCTCAATGCCGGCCAGACCCTGTGGGTGGCGGCCGGCCAGCATGCCGTCATCGAGCCTCTGGGCCGCGATGCCGTGCAGTACCGCTTCAGCGCTTCGGCGGTGGTGCGCCATGCGGACAGTGCCTTGAAGGTCCGCTCCACGCAAGGCGAAGCCTGCTGCGCCTGAAGTCCGTCTCGCTGCTGTTCCTCCAGGGAATCGCAGCGAGGCCGCAGGAAACTGGCGCGGTGGCGCCGAAGGCGGGCCGGAAGCTGGCAAAGCTCCCGGCCCGTTTGACATTTCAGGGCCGGCCGGCAGGCTGATGAAATCCCTACCGGCGGGGGAGAAAGTCAATCGGCGCTGGCGCGTTGGCGCAATGCCTGTGGCGTGCCGTGCACAGTGTCAAAAGACATAGGGAGGAGTACCCTGGTGTGCCTAGAATCGCCGCCCACCAGTTCTCACCGATTCGCCTTTATGAGCGTGGACTTTGCTTCTGAATCCCTGGCGCACGCCATTCCGCGCCATTGCGATGCCTGCCGGTTGCGCAACACCCCTTCCGCTTTCACTCCCGTCTCGCCACAGGAGCTGCAGTTCATCGACCAGTTCCGCTGCGGCACCGCTACCGTGGCGGCCGGGGGCACGCTGATCCGCGAGCACCAGCCCAACGGCAAGCTCTACACGCTCTACACCGGTTGGGCGTTTCGCTACAAGACGCTGTCGGATGGGCGGCGCCAGATCCTCAACTTCCTGCTGCCGGGCGACCTGGTGGGGCTGCAGCAGGAATTCGGCGACACCGCGATGCACGGTGTGGAGGCCGTCACCCCTTGCGCGTTCTGCGTGTTCCCGGCCGACGGGCTGTGGTCGCTGTTTCGCGACCATGGCCGGCTGGGCTACGACGTGACCTGGCTCGCGGCGCGCGGTGAAGGCATGGTGGACGACAACCTGCTCACCACCGGCCGGCGCAATGCCACCGAGCGCGTGGCCATGCTGCTCATGCACCTGTACCGCCGGCTCGACCGCCTGGGGCTGTCCGAGAACGGCACCGTCGAATTCCCCATCACCCAGCAACACATCGCCGACTCGCTCGGGCTGTCGCTCGTGCACACCAACAAGACGCTGCGGCGCCTGGCGCAACTGGGTCTGCACGAGATCGCCGATGGGCGGCTGCGCATCATCAATCCGCGCGCGCTGGCCCGCATCGCCGAGTACTACGACACCATCCCCCGGCCGGTGCCCCTGCTCTAGGCTTTTGGGTGAAATCGGCCTCCAGTGCAATAAGTACTATGGCATTTTGCTATTAATTTTGTAGCAATCTTAAAACCCCTGGCGGGCGCGGCAGGGCGCCGATAATCGGCGGATTCCCCTGGGACGCCGGTCGCCGTGCCGCGCGGCTGCAACCGAACGGACCCTTTTATGACAGCACTGGACATCATCATCATGGCGGCGGGCAAAGGCACGCGCATGAAAAGCCGCACCCCCAAGGTCCTGCAGCGCCTGGCGGGGCGCCCGTTGCTGCGCCACGTGCTGGACCAGGCGGCCAGCCTGCAGGCGCGGCGCGTGGTGGTCATCACCGGCCACGGGGCGGAGCAGGTGGAGGCCGCCGTCGCCGGCGGTCCGGGGGGCGATTCCGGCGCCGGTTTCGAATTGAAGTTCGCCCGCCAGGAGCCGCAGCTCGGCACCGGCCATGCCGTGCAGCAGGCGATGCCCGCGCTGGCGGGTGACGGCACCGTGGTCGTGCTGTCGGGCGACGTGCCCCTGACCCAGGCCGCCACCTTGCACGCGCTGGTGGAGGCCTCGGCGCAGGAGCGGCTCGCGCTGCTGACCGTGACGCTGCCCGACCCGACCGGCTACGGCCGCATCGTGCGCGATGCCGCCGGTGCAGTGCAGGGCATCGCGGAGCACAAGGACGCGAGCGAGGCCCAGCGCGCCATCACCGAGGTGTACAGCGGCATCATGGCCGTACCGGCGCAGCGGCTGGCCGGCTGGCTCGCCCGGCTGCGCAACGACAACGCCCAGGGCGAGTACTACCTGACCGACATCGTCGCCATGGCCGTGGCCGACGGGGTGCCGGTGGTGGCCCACCGCATCACCGACGCATTGCAGGTGGCGGGCGTGAACAGCCCGCTGCAACTGGCCGAGCTGGAGCGCGCCCACCAGGCCCGCCAGGCCGCGGCGCTGATGGAGCAGGGCGTGCGCCTGGCCGACCCGGCGCGCTTCGATCTGCGCGACGATGCCCGCATCGGGGTCCGGGGCCGGCTGGTCTGCGGGCAGGACGTGGAGATCGACGTGAACTGCGTCTTCACCGGCCACGTGGAGCTGGGCGAGGGCGTGCAGATCGGTGCGCACTGCTGCATCGCCAACGCCACCATCGCGGCGGGCGCGGTGATCCACCCCTACACCCACATCGATGGCGAGAAAGCCGGTGTGCAGGTCGGCCCGGGCGCCCTCATCGGGCCTTTCGCCCGCCTGCGCCCGGGTGCCCAACTGGGCCGCGAGGTGCACATCGGCAACTTCGTCGAAGTGAAGAACTCCACGCTGGCTGATGGCGCCAAGGCCAACCACCTGGCCTATCTGGGCGATGCCACGGTGGGCGAGCGTGTGAACTACGGCGCGGGCAGCATCACGGCCAATTACGACGGGGCCAACAAGTTCCGCACCGTCATCGAAGCCGACGTACACATCGGCAGCAACAGCGTGTTGGTGGCGCCCGTCACCATCGGCGCCGGCGGCACGGTCGGCGGTGGCTCCACCATCACGAAAGACGCCCCGCCCGGCGCCCTGAGCGTGGCGCGCGGCCGGCAGGTGACCATCGAGAACTGGAAACGGCCCGCCAAGGTGCCCAAGGCCTGAGCCATGGAGGCCCCCCGCAGCGATCTGCCGAATGAAGCGGGCCGCGTGCAGGCCGATGAGGTGGCGCGCCTGCGGATGGAGCTGGACGCGGCGCGGCAGGAGCAGGAAGCGTTCCTGCGGGCCGTGTCGCACGACCTGCGCGCGCCCGTGCGCCACATCCTCGCCTACGGCCGGCTGTTGCGCGAGACCGTCGCAGAGAGCAATGCCGATCCCGAGGCGCTGCAGTTCCTGGACACCATCGCGCAGGCGGGCCAGCAGCTCGGCGGCATGATCGACGGGCTGATCCAGCTGGGGCGCATCGGCGCGGCCCCCGCCACGCCGGGCCCGGTCGCGCTGGGCCCGGTGCTGCAGAGCGCGGTGGCTGCGGCGCGGACGGCTGCCGCGGCGGCGCCGTCACCAAAAAGCGCGGCGGCGAAAGCGCCTGCGTCTTCCGGAGAGGGACCGGCCGGTCCCTGGCTCGACGCCGTGCAATGGGATCTGCCCGCGGCCGAGGCCTGTCCCGTGCTGTGGGCGGACGCGGGCTGGCTGCAGGAGGTGCTGGTGGCATTGCTGGACAACGCCCTCAAGTTCTCGCGCGGGGCCCAGCCGCCACGCATCGCCGTGCACGTGCGGCCGGCACCTGGCGATCGGGTGGACATCACCGTGCGGGACAACGGCGCGGGCTTTCCCGCCGCGCAGGCGGGGCAGCTGTTCCAGGTGTTCCAGCGGCTGCATCCGGCCAGCCAGTTCGAGGGCCTGGGCCTGGGGCTCGCGCGGTGCCGGCGCCTGGTGGCGCGCATGGGCGGCACCATCGGCATCAGTGCGGCGCCCCACCAGGGCTGCACGGTGTGCCTGCAATTGCCGGCCGCGGGGGCGCCTGGGCCGGACGCCGGCACCGGCTGAGCGCTGCGATGGCCGCCGCGCCAGTCGGGCGGCTCATGGGGTGTGGGGAGCCAGGCTCTCCGGACGCACGCACGGCAGCTTCGGCTCGAACTTGCTGCGCTTGAGGCTGAAGAAGGCCTTCACGTTGCGCACGTTGCCGTCGCTGGAAAACAGGCGCTGGGCCAGGGCCAGGTAGCCCGGGATGTCCTGCGCGTAGATCACCAGGATGAAATCGGGCCCCGGCGAGACGCGGTAGCACTGCTGCACAGAGGCTTCCGGCTGCATGCGCTGCTCGAAGGCTGCCAGGCGTTCGGTGTCCTGCCGGTCCAGCGTCACTTCCACGATCGCGGTGATGCCGTGGCCCAGGTGCCGCGCCAGGGCATCGGGCTGGACCAGGGCCACCTCCCGCTCGATCAGGCCCGCCTCGCGCAGGCGCTTGACCCGGCGAAGGCAGGTGGGAGGCGACACGCGAACCGCTGCGGCCAGGTCCTGGTTGCTGGTCGTGGCATCGTCTTGCAGGGCACTCAGCAGTTGAAGGTCGGTGTCGTCGAGAAATAATGATTCCATGTGGCTAATTTTATGGAATTAAATTTCAATAGGTGTTTTATGAGAAATTTAATTCCAAAGATTGTTTGAATAATTTGTACATATTTCTTGATGCCCTGCCTACCATCGCCCATCCACATTCCTTTCAGGAGATCGTCTATGTGCGGCATCGTCGGCGCGGTATCCACGCGCAACATCGTTCCCATCCTCGTGCAGGGCCTGCAGCGCCTGGAGTACCGAGGCTATGACTCCTGCGGCGTGGCCATCCACGATGCCAGCCTGGGCGCCTCCCGCACGGGCGGCCTGCGCCGCGCCCGCAGCACGGCCCGCGTGGCCGAGTTGCTAGAGCAGGTGAACGCCGAGCAGGTCGAGGGGGCCACCGGTATCGCGCATACCCGCTGGGCCACGCACGGCGCCCCGGCGGTGCACAACGCCCATCCGCACTTCAGCCACGGCACGGGCACGGGCGATCCCACGGCGGATGAGCCGCTGCGCCTGGGGCGCGTGGCGCTGGTGCACAACGGCATCATCGAAAACCACGAAGAGCTGCGCGCCGCCCTGCAGGCACGTGGCTACACCTTCACCAGCCAGACGGACACCGAAGTCATCGCCCACCTGGTGGACAGCCACTACAGCGGCGACCTGTTCCAGGCCGTTCAGGCCGCCGTGGTCCAGTTGCATGGCGCCTACGCCATTGCCGTCATCCACAAGGACGAACCCCACCGCGTGGTGGGTGCACGCGCCGGCTCACCGCTCATCCTGGGCGTGGGGGAGGGCGAGCATTTCCTGGCCAGCGATGCCATGGCGCTCGCCGGCGTGACCGACCAGATCGTGTACCTGGAAGAGGGCGATCTGGTCGACCTGCAACTGGGCCGCTACTGGATCGTGGGCAAGGGCGGGCAGCCGCTGGAGGCCCATCGGCGCCCGGTGCGCACCGTGCAGGCGCACAGTGGCGCCGCCGAGCTGGGCCCCTACCGCCACTACATGCAAAAGGAGATCTTCGAGCAGCCCCGCGCCATTGCCGACACGCTGGAGGGCGTGCGCGGCATCGTGCCCGAGCTGTTCGACGGCGCCCCCGGTCCGGACGGCGAGCCCGGCGCCGCCGCCTGGCGCGTGTTCAAGGAGATCGACTCCGTGCTCATCCTGGCCTGTGGCACCAGCTACTACAGCGGCTGCGCGGCCAAGTACTGGCTGGAGTCCATCGCCGGCATTCCCACCCAGGTGGAGGTGGCCAGCGAGTACCGCTACCGCACCAGCGTGCCGAACCCGCGCGCGCTGGTCGTCACCATCAGCCAATCCGGCGAAACGGCCGACACGCTGGCCGCGCTGCGCCACGCGCAAAGCCTGGGCATGCTGCACACGCTCACCATCTGCAACGTGTCCACCAGCGCCATGGTGCGCGAATGCAAGCTGGCCTACATCACGCGTGCCGGTGTCGAGATCGGCGTGGCCTCGACCAAGGCCTTCACGACGCAGCTGGCGGGGCTGTTCCTGCTCACCCTCGCCATCGCGCAGTCGCGCGGACGCCTGACCGACGACCAGGAGGCCGAGCACCTGAAAGCCATGCGCCACCTGCCCGTCGCGCTGCAGGCCGTGCTGGCGCTGGAGCCGCAGATCATCAGCTGGGCCGAGGACTTCGCGCGCATGGAAAACGCGCTCTTCCTGGGCCGCGGGCTGCACTACCCCATCGCGCTCGAAGGCGCCTTGAAGCTCAAGGAAATCAGCTACATCCATGCCGAGGCCTACCCGGCGGGAGAGCTCAAGCACGGCCCCCTGGCCCTGGTGACCAGCGCCATGCCGATCGTGACCGTCGCCCCCAACGACACGCTGCTGGAAAAGCTCAAGAGCAACATGCAGGAAGTGCGCGCGCGCGGCGGCGTGTTGTATGTGCTGGCCGATGGCGACACGCGGATCGAAAGCGGCGAAGGCCTGCATGTGATCCGCATGCCCGAGCATTACGGCCCGCTGTCGCCGCTGCTGCACGTGGTGCCGCTGCAATTGCTGGCGTACCACACGGCTTGTGCCAGGGGGACGGACGTGGACAAGCCCCGCAATCTGGCCAAGAGCGTGACGGTGGAGTGAGTGCTTGTGGCGGCTCCCGCACTGCTGCGCGACAGTTGTTCCGTGCCAATAAAGTCGTAGACGTGGCAATAGAGTCGTAGACATCGCAATAAAGTCGTGGACAAGTTTTTGGCTTGGATGGCCGGCGAAAATTTAGTCCAACGGAAGAAAGGATCATTTGTACGGTACCCTTTGACGGATTGCCGCAACGAAAAGCCGGCGAAACAGGACGTACGCCACCTCGTGCTTCCGACGAAGGCGACACTTTGATGGATTTTCTTTCCAAGACCAAGCGTAGTGCCTTGACGGCACGGATCGCGCAAAAGAATACTGCGCCGGAGCTGACGCTTCGCCGGGCGCTTCATCGGTTGGGGTTAAGGTTTCGATTGCATCCGACTGACCTTCCAGGGCGGCCCGATATGATCTTTCCGAAACATAAGGCCGCAGTGTTCGTCAACGGTTGCTTCTGGCACAGTCATACGTGTCGGGCGGGTCGCCTTCCTACGACCAATACCGACTACTGGATCCCGAAGATTGCAGCCAACGTGGCAAGGGACTGCCGCAAGTCGGATGAACTAGGAAAGCTCGGCTGGAGGGTGTTTGTCGTCTGGGAATGCGAAACCAAAGGCAATGCGGTTCACAAGTCGGCCACCGATCTTGCCGCCAAGATCCGATCTTCTACGCCACGCGCCGGTGAGTTCTGATCTGAGCCGCTCAGAGCCGAACCATGAACGTCTTCACCACCGCCGGCGTCGCGCAGCATCCGAGATAGTTCGCGGTGAATCTTCTGAGATCGAGGAGAGACGACAAGTTTTTCGGAGCGAGCCGCACGGCGGCCTCCAGATCGAGCCGAAGGATCACGCAAAGCCGTTTTGAGTCATGCAGGCCCGGTGGCTCGGAAAACCCGAGCGCTGTCGGCCCCTGCTCGACTGAGCTGATAGGCACAAGCAGCAACGAGGATGTGTCCTCGCCGTCGATGAGAATGGAGCCGCTAATCTTCCAGGCCTCGACGTCGAGGATCGATTCTCCCGCACGACCGGACAGTCGCAGAGCGAAACAACCATCCCCTTTTTCGGAGGGCAGCGGAAAGCAACACTCCGCATCCGGCACGAGTATCAGACCTTCACCCGGCAGGTCGAAGCGCGATCCGCAGGCCACCCAAGCGGCATTCCTCAGGCGTTCTCGGGGTGCCAGCGATTCTCCGAAGTGCTGTACGACCTGTTCAAGCAGTTCGCCGATCGACTCGATGCCGTTCGGCTGCCCGTCAACCGTCGGCTTCACGGGAAACGCGCCGACTCCGGGCATCGCCTTCCGATGGGCACGGTGCAGCGTCGGCGGCTCCTCGTCCCCGGGATAGATCACGAATGCCCCCCAGGAACGACGGATGGCGTCACGGTAGGTATGTGCGACGAAGAGGTCTTCGCGCCTGAACGAGCCCCGCAGTTCCTGCGTTTGCTCCGAAACGTCGCGCAGACGGTACTTGGAGTCGAAATGTAGGTGAACCGCTAGTGTCCTGTCCCGTTAATTCGCAGGCACGATAGCTGCATGGTTTCGGGCCATCCTTGAGGTGCCGCCATGCCCAATGCAACGACCCGAACAGAAATTGCGCTTAGTGAAGTGGAGCGCGCGGAACTGACGTCCATGGCGCGATCACGTTCGCTGCCAGCGGCGTTGTCGCTCAGGGCGCGCATCGTGCTGACTTGCGAAGGCACAGATAAAGCCAGCACCGCGGTTGCGCAGGCTCTGGGGATCAGTCGTAGCACTGTCACCAAGTGGCGCGGGCGCTATGCGCGCCATCGCATTGCAGGGCTTTACGACGAGTTGCGCCCGGGTCGCCCCCGCACGGTAGATGACGAGCGTGTTGCTGAGTTGATTACCAAGACGTTGCACACCAAGCCTGCTGATGGGGGTACCCACTGGAGCACCCGCACGCTGGCCGCCGATACGGGCATCAGCAAGAGCACGGTGGCGCGCTATCTGCAGACCTTCAACCTCAAGCCGCACCGGGCCGACAGCTTCAAGCTGTCGACCGATCCGCTGTTCATCGAGAAGCTGCGCGACGTTGTGGGGCTGTACCTGAACCCACCTGACAACGCGCTGGTGCTGTGCGTGGACGAGAAGAGCCAATGCCAAGCTTTGGAGCGTACGCAGCCGATGCTGCCAATGGGGTTTGGCTATGTCGAAGGTGTCACGCACGACTACGTGCGCCACGGCACCACCACCTTGTTCGCGGCCCTGAACGTGATGAATGGCCAAGTGATCGCGCAGTGCCGGCCCCGGCATCGTCATCAAGAGTTCCTTGCCTTCCTGCGCGCCATCGACAAGGCAGTGCCCGACGAACTGGATGTGCACTGCATAGCTGATAACTACGCCAGCCACAAGCATCCAAAGGTGCGCGCTTGGTTGGCCGAGCGGCCTCGCTGGCACATGCACTTCGTTCCGACCTATTCAAGCTGGCTCAATCAGGTCGAGCGCTTCTTCTCGATCATCACCACGCGGGCAATCCGCCGTGGCTCGTTCACCAGCGTGAAGGATCTGATCAACAAGATCGACACATTCATCGCGAATTACAACCAGTCCTGCCAGCCGTTTACTTGGACAGCTACAGCAGACTCCATCCTCGAAAAACTCGCCAGACTATGCGGGCGAATTAACGGGACAGGACACTAGATGCAGTTGTTCGGCGAGTTCCGCGTCGATTTCTGCTGGCCACAGGCTCACCGTGAAGTCGGGGCGCATGGTCAACGACCACGAGCCCGCAGCGGATTCGTCGATGTTGCTGCCGAATGTGCGGTTATAAGAAAATCTCGCAGTCAGGGGGTAAATGCCCTTGAGCGTCACGCCTTCGTGCACGAAGCTTCGCCCCGCTTTGAGACGCAGCGAAAGCCCGTCGTCCGAATCCGACACCAGATCTTCGGGCGGCGGCATTGTCACCCCCAGATGCGTCGACAGCACTGCGAGCAATTGGAAGAACAGCCAATACTCGTACAGTTTATCGGTGTCCCGCTTTCCCGCACCGAATACATCCGCGCTTCCTTCCCAGACCAGGGAAGCGGCAATGTGGAACTGCAGCCATACTCCGAAGATCTCGCGGTACCCGGCACGCTTATGAAGAACCGGACTGCCGAGCGGCAGCATCGAACTCTCTCCTAGATCCCTCAAGACGGGATGATCGAGCGTTCCCCTGAGCCGTGCGTCCATCCGAGTAGCTTCTTTCGCGATACGTCGATCAGAAGCCTTGTCGCTCTTGCTGCAGATCGACACGATCGTCGACAGTGCATGCGCGAACTCGTGCAACGCAAAGCGTATGAAACGGTTTTCCGCGGTATCTGTTGTCTCGACGGGCAGCCGCGACACGCCGCTTCTCGGTAACGAACCAAAGCGCGCGAGCGCATGTCCGGCGGGTACAGGCACGCGGTCGCGCCCAGTCGCCAAAGCGCGAACGCTTCGTGCGTCCAATCGCTTCGCACTCGCCAGCGAGCGGCTCGAAAGCTCGCGTTCGACTCTGGTGTGCGGACTCCTGGTGACCTGCTCTAGTGCCAATCGGAATCCCGTGTCGCCCAGCAAGTGTCGGATGAAAAAAAAGCGCTGAGCGATGCCGGACTCTTCGGTTCGTTCGGAGACGCTCAGAGGTACTGCTGTCACAGCGCTCAGTCGCAACGCCAGTGACAGGGAGTGTCTGCAGATATCGTCGATCATCGACCGGTAGGAGACGACATCGAACTTGGCTGGATAGACGTCGACGTTGGCGACCAATGTATCAGTTTCTCCGTGACGGTCGAGCTCGATCTCAAGCCTGAGGACTCCTGCCTGAGATTGGGTGTTAAGGACCCCTTCGCTGTGGTCGCGGGGAGAGCGCTTAATCACGCGACCGACGGGGACTAGTGTCCTGTCCCGTTAATTCGCCCGCATAGTCTGGCGAGTTTTTCGAGGATGGAGTCTGCTGTAGCTGTCCAAGTAAACGGCTGGCAGGACTGGTTGTAATTCGCGATGAATGTGTCGATCTTGTTGATCAGATCCTTCACGCTGGTGAACGAGCCACGGCGGATTGCCCGCGTGGTGATGATCGAGAAGAAGCGCTCGACCTGATTGAGCCAGCTTGAATAGGTCGGAACGAAGTGCATGTGCCAGCGAGGCCGCTCGGCCAACCAAGCGCGCACCTTTGGATGCTTGTGGCTGGCGTAGTTATCAGCTATGCAGTGCACATCCAGTTCGTCGGGCACTGCCTTGTCGATGGCGCGCAGGAAGGCAAGGAACTCTTGATGACGATGCCGGGGCCGGCACTGCGCGATCACTTGGCCATTCATCACGTTCAGGGCCGCGAACAAGGTGGTGGTGCCGTGGCGCACGTAGTCGTGCGTGACACCTTCGACATAGCCAAACCCCATTGGCAGCATCGGCTGCGTACGCTCCAAAGCTTGGCATTGGCTCTTCTCGTCCACGCACAGCACCAGCGCGTTGTCAGGTGGGTTCAGGTACAGCCCCACAACGTCGCGCAGCTTCTCGATGAACAGCGGATCGGTCGACAGCTTGAAGCTGTCGGCCCGGTGCGGCTTGAGGTTGAAGGTCTGCAGATAGCGCGCCACCGTGCTCTTGCTGATGCCCGTATCGGCGGCCAGCGTGCGGGTGCTCCAGTGGGTACCCCCATCAGCAGGCTTGGTGTGCAACGTCTTGGTAATCAACTCAGCAACACGCTCGTCATCTACCGTGCGGGGGCGACCCGGGCGCAACTCGTCGTAAAGCCCTGCAATGCGATGGCGCGCATAGCGCCCGCGCCACTTGGTGACAGTGCTACGACTGATCCCCAGAGCCTGCGCAACCGCGGTGCTGGCTTTATCTGTGCCTTCGCAAGTCAGCACGATGCGCGCCCTGAGCGACAACGCCGCTGGCAGCGAACGTGATCGCGCCATGGACGTCAGTTCCGCGCGCTCCACTTCACTAAGCGCAATTTCTGTTCGGGTCGTTGCATTGGGCATGGCGGCACCTCAAGGATGGCCCGAAACCATGCAGCTATCGTGCCTGCGAATTAACGGGACAGGACACTAGATGAGGGCATGCAGTGGTTTGGCACGCCGACCGGCAGGCGTGGACGCAGCCGAACCTTCTCGGACGCAGCAATCCAGTTCTGCCTGAGCATCAAGTGCCTGTTCGGCCAGCCCTTGCGACAGGCGCTGGGCATGGTGCAGAGCCTGCTGCGGCTGGCAAAGCTGGACTGGCCGGTACCTGACTTCAGCACTGTTTGCCGGCGCCAAAAGACCTTGCAGGTCGAACTGAGCTACCAGCGAACCAACTCGCCGCTGCAGTTGCTGGTGGACAGCACCGGCATCAAGTTCCTGGGCGAAGGAGAGTGGAAACGCAAGAAGCATGGTGCTGAATACCGGCGCGAATGGCGCAAGGTCCATCTGGGCATCGACGCGCAGACGCTGGAAATACGCGCCATCGAGGTGACCAGCAACGCCATTGGGGATGCGCCGATGTTGCCCGGGTTGCTGGCTCAGATTCCCACTGACGAATCCATCGAAAGCGTCAGTGCCGATGGCGCCTACGACACGCGCGCCTGCCTGGACGCCATTGCCGAGCGGCACGCGATGGCGGTGATCCCGCCCCGCAAGAACGCCAGCCATTGGAAGAAGTCGAGTCCGGGCTCGGCGCATCGTAATGAGGCCATTCGGGCGTGCCAGCGCCTGGGTCGCGGCATTTGGAAGAAGTGGAGCGGCTACCACCGGCGCAGCCTTGTGGAGACGAAGATGCACTGCTTCAAGCGACTGGGCGAACGGGTGATCGCGCGCACGTTCGACCGCCAGGTTGTGGAGCTGCATGTCCGCGTGGCCTTGCTCAATCGGTTCAGTCAGATCGGCCGTCCTCACACCGTGTCGGTGACTGCTGTGGCATAGGTCCGTCTGGGGTTGGGGTCATGCCGTCTGCAATTCGATTTGTGCAACAGCGCCCCTTGCTCCCGATCGTGCTGGCGCTGGTGGGCGGTTTTCTTGCCGGGAAAATCATTCCGCTCCGATTTTGCAAGCGGCTGATCGGTTGGATATTGCCCCTGGTCTGGCTGCTGCTTTTCCTGATCGGCGTGGAGTTTGGCGAGGTCATTCTTTCTGCGCAATCGGTCGGGCAGGTGGTCAAGACGGCCGTGATCTTCGCCCTGCTGACCACCCTGGTGCCCTGCGGCCTGATTTTTGCGGCCGGCATTCGCAGCAGCGGCACGGCGGGCGCCAAGGCCGGCAAACTGGGCTTTCACACCATCTGGCCGCCGCTGAAGGAGTGCTGCATCGCCCTGTCCATGGTGGCGCTGGGCAGTGCCCTGTTTTTCGTCAATCAGGCCTATCTGGCCGGTGCCCTCTGGCTGCCGTCGAGCTCCGCCATCCTGCTGGCGTTGATCGTGTTGGTGGGCATCGACCTGGCCCACGTCAAGCTCAGTTCCCATTGGTTTTCATGGGCCGTACTGTCGGTGCCGGTGCTGGTGGTAATCGGCTCGTTCGTGGGCGCGGCCGCGGCCTCCTGGGCCACGGGCGAGGCCATGAGAACCTCGCTGGCGCTGTCGAGCGGCTTCGGCTGGTTCACCCTGTCGAGCGTCATGGTGGGGCACCACCTCGGGCAGACCTATGGGACCATGGCGCTGATGACCGACTTGTTCAGGGAGCTGATAGCGATCGTCGCGCTCTACGCCATCGGTCGCTACCAGCCCGCGATCGGCATCGGCAGTGCAGGCGCCACGGCACTGGACTCCACGCTTCCGATCGTCAAGCAGGCCTGCCATCCGGATGCGGTCCCGTTGGCCCTGGTGAGCGGCTTCATCCTCACCATCCTGGCCCCCGTCTTCATCGCCTTCTTCCTGTCCTAGACGGCCGCTGTTCGCCTTGTATGGGGGCGAGGCAAGCCGCCGCCACCATCGACGCACCCATCGCGAGATCAGGCCCGCGGAAACGCCACCACGTGGTCCACCTGCGGGCGAATGCCGATCCATTCGCCCACGGCGTGGTCGTGGTGGCTCGGCACGTGGGCCATCACCGTGAGGCCGTCCCGCAGCTGCAGCGTGTACAGGAACTCCGAACCCCGGAACGACTTGCGGACGATGCGCGCCTGCACAGGCGAGGCGTCGTCGTGCACCACATCGTCGGCCCGCAGCAGCACGTCGCATTCCCCGCTGGGGTAGCTCGTGGGCAGGGGGCACTCGGCCGCATCGGTCAGGTCGCCCAGCGGCGTGCGGGCCACCACGTTGTCCCCGCGTTGCTCCAGCGTGGCCGGCGCGAACACCCCGTGGCCGATGAAGTCGGCCACGAAGCGCGTGGCCGGGCGGTGGTAGAGCGCATAGGCATCGTCCCACTGGTGCAACTGGCCGCTTTCCATCACGCCGATGCGGTCGCCGATGGCGAAGGCCTCCAGCTGATCGTGCGTGACGAACAGCGCCGTGGCGCCAGCGGCTTTCAGGATGCCGCGCACCTCGTGCGCCAGGCGCTCGCGCAGGTCCACGTCCAGGTTGGAAAACGGCTCGTCCAGCAGCATCAGCTGCGGCCGGGGCGCCAGCGCGCGGGCCAGCGCCACACGCTGCTGCTGCCCGCCGGACAGCTCGTGCGGAAAGCGGGCGGCGCTACCCTCCAGGCCCACGAGCTGCAGCACCTCGTCCACGCGCGCCGCCTGTTCGGCGCGCGTCAGGCGGTGGATGCCGAAGGCCACGTTGCGCCCCACGGACAGGTGGGGGAAAAGGGCGTAGTCCTGGAACACCATGCCGATGCGCCGCTGCTCCGGTGGCACGCTGCGGCCTGCGCCGCCGCTCACCACGGCGCCGCTGAGCCGGATCTCGCCGGCCGTCACGGGCTCCAGCCCGGCCACGGCGCGCAGCAGCGTGGTCTTGCCGCAGCCGGAAGGGCCGATGAGCACGCCGATCTCGCCCGCTGCGAGGCCCAGGGTGACGCCGCGCACGGCGGCTTGCGCGCGGCCGGCGTAGCGCACTTCCAGTTGGGAGACTTCAAGGAACATGGCCGCGATTCTAGAAGGCGCCAATGCGTAGAATTCGCATTTGCATCCAGACGGCCCTGCCGGCGTGCCCTTCAGCGCTCGACCGAAGCCATCTTCGAGCGGAATGCCCCGTCCGATTCTCCCGACCCTTCCCTTCAGGGCCCGCCCTTGCCACGCCTTCTTTCCGCCCTGCGATCCATTCCCCTGCTGCTGCTCGCCGCTGCGCTGACCTTGCCGGTGCTGGCCGTGCTCGCGTCGTGGCTGCCGGGCAGCGCGGGTGGCGCCGAGGCCGGCGCCATCCTCCGCGAAATGGCCGCCACCGTGCTGCCCGGCTACTTCGCCACCACGGTGTGGCTGGGCCTGGCCGTGGCCATCGGCGCGGCGGTGGTGGGCGCGGCCACGGCCGCCGCCGTCACGCTGTTCGACTTTCGCGGCCGCCGCACGCTGGAATGGCTGCTGCTGCTGCCGCTGGCCATGCCGGCCTATGTGACCGCCTACGCGTATACCGACTTCCTGCAGTTCAGCGGCCCGCTGCAGGTGTGGCTGCGCGAAACCTATGGCCTGCAAGGCCGGCTGCTGCCCGAGGTGCGCAGCCTGGGCGGCGCGGTGTGGGTGTTCATCTTCTCGCTCTATCCCTATGTGTACCTGCTGGCCCGCACGGCGCTGGGCGAGCGCGCCGCCCACCTCATGGAGGCCGCCCGCCTGCTGGGGGCGCCGCTGGCGCGGCGCGTGCGCACGGTCGCGCTGCCGCTGGCGCGCCCTGCGGTCGCGGCCGGCGTGGCGCTGGTCCTCATGGAAACGCTGGCCGACTTCGGCGTGGTGAGCTACTTCGGCATCCAGACCTTCACCACCGGCATCTACAAGGCCTGGCTGTCGATGGACAACCGCCTGGCCGCGGCGCAACTGGCCACCATCCTGCTCGTGCTCGTCATGCTGCTGCTGCAGCTGGAGCAGCGTGCGCAGCGGCGCATGCGCTTTGCTGCGGGCGGGGCGGGCCGTGCGGGCTCCGCCGAGGCCCAGCCGCAGCGGCTGCAGGGGCTGCGCTGCGCCGCCGCGTGGGCAGTGTGCTTGCTGCCGGTGGTCTTCGGCTTCGTGGCCCCGGTGGCCTTCATGCTGCGGCCCCTGGCGGCCGACTGGTCCGTGCTGCCCTGGTCGCGCTTTCTGGAGTGGGCCGGCAACAGCGTGCGCCTGGGCAGCATCACCGCCGTGCTGGCCGTGGCCATCGCCCTGGTGCTGGCGTTCGCCGTGCGGCGGCGGGCCGGCGCGCTCACCCGCGGCGTGGCACAACTGGCCAGCCTGGGGTATGCCGTGCCCGGCGCCGTGATCGTCGTGGGCCTGCTGCTGCCCGTGGGCTGGCTGCAGGCGGCAGCCCCCCAGTGGGGCCTGCCGTCGATCATCACCGCCACTGCGGTCGGCATCGTGTGGGCCTACCTCGTGCGGTTCTGCGCCGTGGCGCTGCAATCGATGCAAAGCGGCTACGCGCGCATTCCCTCCAGCCTGGACGACTCCGCCCGCATGCTGGGCGCCGGCGGTGCCGGCCTGCTGGCCCGGGTGCACTGGCCCCTGCTCAAGCGCTCCACGGCCGCCGCGGCGCTGCTGGTGTTCGTCGACGTGATGAAGGAACTGCCCGCCACCATGGTGCTGCGGCCCTTCAACAGCGACACCCTGGCCGTGGTCGCCTACCAGCTGGCGCGCGACGAGCGGCTGGGCGAGGCGGCCTTGCCGTCGCTGGCGCTGGTGGCGGTGGGGCTGGTGCCGGTTGTGCTGTTGAGTCGGACGTTGCGGAGCCGGGGGTGAGGGGGAGATAGAGGGGGGCGGCTTTTCAGAGCCTGTTTCGACCCACACGCCAGCGCGTCCCTGCAGCCCAAGACTGTGGGCAAGTTTCAACCCACGAGCCCGCACGGGCGCGACGGCGCCTTCCTTTAGTTGTTCTAACCGCCCTTTGTTTCAACCCACGCGCCCGCACGGGGCGCGACACCGTGCCACGCTCGACACGGTTTACCGCTACCAGTTTCAACCCACGCGCCCGCACGGGGCGCGACGGCCCATTTATAACCGCCTGTCCCCACTAGCAAAAATCCCCTCTCTCCGCGAACCCCTTCCCTTTGGCAGGCGTACCAGCGCCTCTCCCACGTGCCAAGAGAAAAATCATCGATCAATCAAAGAGTTGGAACTCTGCGAAGCGCGATGGCCGTGCCCAGTCACTTGGGGTTCGCAAAATGGCACCGCTGGTGCCCAAGGCGTGTCAGAGAATGAGCGGAGCGTTCAGGTCGAGAACGGGCTTGGCCCCCACGTGTTCCACCCGGTCTTTCCATTGTTGGCCCAGGTAGTAAAACCGCAGGCTGTCCGTGGCCGGGTCGATGATCTGGACCAAGCGGTTTTTCAGGGCCACCCATTGTGCCGAGTCCACTTCGATCTCGAACACCGAGTACTGCACGCGCTGGCCAAAATCCAGGCACGCTTTGGCGATGTGCCGCAGGCGCCGGGCACCCACCTTGTCCTGTGAACGGACGTCATAGCTCACAAGCACCATCATGATCGGCGATGCCTCATTTCCAAAGGAAGGGTGGGTAGGCGTCGAGGTCGCCGCGCAAATGGCGGGCCAGCAATTGGGCCTGAATGAATGGAAACAGCCCGATGGGTGCCTTCTCTTCCAGGAAAACGTGTCGCAGCGTTTCGCGCTTGCGCTCCTGGTAGGCCGTCAGCACCGTCTTGCGCGATTCTTCGCGCAGCAGCACGGCGCCGTTGTCCATCGTCTGAAAATCGCGCTCGCCGATCTGGCGCAAGTTGATCAGCGACAGCGCCAGCCGGTCGGCCAGCAGCGGCCGAAACTCCTCCAGAAGATCCAGCGCCAAGCTGGGCCGGCCTGGCCGGTCGCGGTGCAGAAAGCCCACCGCCGGGTCCAGCCCCACGCTTTCCAGGGCCGAGCGGCAATCGTGGGTCACCAGCGTGTATAAAAAAGAGAGCAGGGCGTTGACCGCATCCAGCGGCGGCCTGCGGCTGCGCCCGGTGAACCGCATGGCGGTGCCGGGCACGCGGATGAGGTGATCGAACACCCCGAAGTAAGCCTGCGCCGCTTCGCCTTCGTACCCGCGCAGCAGGTCCACCGACGGTGTCTGGGCCAGCTTGCCCGCGATGCGTTCCAGACGCTGGTGGGCATGCGCCAGGGCGGCTTCGTCTCCGGCCGCCAGCTTGCTGCTGTGATCGCGCAGGGCCCGGCCCAGCACGGCGCGCTGGTTGTGCAGCTTGCCCTGCAAAAGATTGCGCACGATGCTGGCACACCCCTCGCGGTTGTCCGCGTTGCGGTATTGCGCGCGCCGCAGCAGGACGTTGCCGGACACGGGGCCTTCCACCCTTGCCAGAAACCTGCCGTTGGTCGTGAGAAAGCAGGTGCTGATGCCCTGCTCCGCGCAATAGCCCAGCAAAGGAGGCGACACCAGCACGCGGCCAAAGCACACCAGGCTTTCCAGCATGTGCACGGGCAGCCGGGCACGCACCGTTTGCTCGACTTCCATCACGATGTTCGCACCGTCCTTGTGAAGCCAAGCCCCTTCGGTGGTCACATACAGGGTGTTCAACTGTCTGCGCATGGTGGCTCCGCTTCGCTGTCTTCTTTCAGTTGTCTGGCGAGCCAGTCGTTCACGCTGCTCTGGCGTCCCAGCAGCTTGGGTTGGCACAGGTCGAGCAGTGAGCAGGCATCGCAGCGCTTGGGGCTGTATTGCGCGGTGGGTGTGATGTTCGCGTCCAGCATGGCGCGTGTGGCACCGATGGTTTCCCGCGTGAGTTGGCGCAGGGCCTGATCGAACGGCACATTGGTGCGCCGGCGTGTCTCGCCATAGAACAGGGCGCCCTGCGCAATCGGCTGCTCCAGCATCGCTTCCAGGCACAGGGCCTGCGCGCACAGTTGCACTTCGTCTGCGCGATGGGCCTTGGGCCGCCCGCGTTTGTATTCCACGGGAAACGCCTGTTCGCCGTCTTCGATCTCGTGGAACTCCACCACATCCGCAATGCCGGTGATGCCCAGCCCCGGGTGCGCCAGCGGCATGGCCGTGACCGTGCGCACACCGCGTCGGCGCTCGTCCCGGGGCTTGTCGGCGCGCTCGTGCAGCACCCGCCCCTCTGCGGTGTGGCGGCTTTCCGCCCACAGCTACTCCACGTGGATGAGGGCGCACTGGCGAGGGCAATACAGGTAGTGTTGCAGCGCCGAAAGGGGAATGAAGTCCGATTCGTCCACGGCCTGCCTCCAGGCGTGCGAAGCCGCGCTAGATTAATTCACGAACGGCCACGCCCGAAGGAATGGCCGCTCGGTCGATCTCCACGCGGTAATCCGCGAACCGGCGTGGAGCGCTGTCTGCATCGGCCTGTGCCGGTGTGATCCGGACGGCATCGAACAGCACATGCGCTGGTGCATTGCCCATGGCGCTTTCATGCTCGAAAACGATCAGCTTGCGGGCCGCCATTTCGCCGCGTGCGGCCGAGCGGTCGTGTTCGAACATGTTGATGAGCGCGCGCCAGAACAGCTCCAGGTCCGCATCGGAAAAGCCCGTGCGCTCGGCCAGCTTGGCCGAGACAAAGCCGTGCGCGCGGTACAGCCCGTAGGGAATGATGTGCTTTCGGCCCATGGTACGGTTGTCGCCGCTCTGCGCCTCGGCCTCCTTCTCGGTGGTCACGGCCATGCGGGTGATCGAAATCTCCAGCGGCACCACCGGGTCGATGGAGGTGGCGAAAGCCATCTGCACCGGCCCGCGCACCTGGCCCGCGTTGACACCCGTGGTCATCACCGCGCCGAAGGTGCGTACGTCGAAGAAGTTGTTGCACATCCATTGCGTGATGGCGCGTGCTTTCTCTTCTTCCTTGGGCAGTTTCTTGTCTTCGGGTTTCAGCGACTGGGCGTCGTAGGCTTTGCGGTGCTGGTTGTTGAGCACGGCCTTTTCCTGCATGTAGATGGCATAGCCCGCGTCGGCCGGTTTGTCCAGGCTGACGAAGTTGCGGATCTTGCGCTTGAGGCACACGTCGGTCACCAGGCCCCGGTTGGTCTCGGGGTCCAGGCGCGGCAGGTTGCCGGCGTCTGGATCGCCATTGGGGTTGCCGTTGGTGATGTCGAAAAGGTAGACGAATTCGTAGCGGTGGGTGATGGCGGTCATGCGGGGGCTCCCTCGGGATCGTTGTCGGATATGTCTGTGTCAGTACCTGGTTCACCTTTCACGGAACGGCTCTGCGACTGGTGGTAATACCCAATCGCGAAACGGCCCTGGTCTTCAAGGGGCAGGTAGCGCGGGAAGTGATCTGAAAGACCTCCCACGATTTCGCCAATCTCTCTTTCAAAGAAGCCTGCGAGCTTGGGTTTGTCCTTGCGCAATTTGCCCATATGGTTTTGCGTGTTGCGTAAAAGTAAGGAAAAGACTGAAGCCGGCGTGGCCGATGCCGCGCCGTAGTAGCGGTCGCGGATAGTCGCGTTGATCTGCCCGCCGAGTGCGTTGCGCTGCACGGCTTCCAGCACCGCGAACAGCCGGCCCAGCAGATAGCCTGGGTTCAAAGATTGCTTATCCAGACTCACGGGAACCTCCTCTTTGTGGATATGGGTGTGAATGTCCAGCCGCTGCTCGCGCGCCAGAATGCCTTTGCAAATGGCCGCACGAAGGCCGGACAAGTTGCCGTCTGAGCGCATGCGCATTAGTGTGTTTGCCAACAGGCTGCGCGGGTACAGACGACCGGTAAGTACAGCACGCAGAATCTCACCAGCCAGATGTGGAGGAATATGCTGTTTTTCTGCTTCATAGCGCTTTTTCTGTTGGTTCCACCGAGCTGGGGCCGTCTCTAGCGTCACCCTATCTACTGAAGGCGCGATCTTCCAGGGCAAGGGTTCAATGCGAAAGTCGCGTTCATGCTGTGCCAATCTCTGGGCAAAGCAGCCCAAGGTGCCCGCCTCCCAAAAGCGGATGGAGATGCGCGAGGCATTTGGAGCCAGTCCCAGCACGAACATGCGCGTGCCGTCCTGCAGCTTTGGATTCAGTTCGCTCAAGGGGCGTCCCTTGGCGATCTGCTCCAGCACTTCACGCACCCGCGCCGCTTCCTGGGAGTCGTCCGGCGGCGCGTTGAGCAGCGACTCGAACGTCAGTTCGGCTTCCTGCGCCTGATCCGCATCGTCCGCCTCCGCCCAGAACACCACGCTCGCATCGCCGATCTGGATGCGCTGGCGGTTGTGCTCGCCACGCCGCAGCAGGTGGTTGAGCACGGTGGTATAGGCAAAGGCGGCCTGCTCGGAAACGGGCGCGTTTTCGCCCTGGCTCTTGCCATACGACGTGAACGACTCCAGGTTGAACGACACGATGGATGCGCCAGAGCTTTGCGCACCGTTCACGCCCTTGATGGCCGGGTGCAGGCGCGCCACTGGCAGTTGCTCGCCGGTCACCAGGCAGTGGGCCAGCGCGTGGGGCGCCGCATCTTCACTGCCCAGCAACCGTGCGCGCACCGTTTGCGCGGCGGGGCGCTCGTGCAGGTGGGTGCGCTCGCCGTCCAGGCGAAAGACGACGTTGGCGTCCAGCATCTCCGGCGTGAAGGGGGCCTCGGCAAAGCGCTCAGGCGTCCAGCTGGACAGAAAGCCCAGCAGCGCCTTGAGTCCCGCATCCTCCGTGCCTGCCAGGCTTTCCTGGTGCAGCGCCTTGAAGGCTTCGTGCTCCTTGTCCGCACGCTTGCTCGTGGCGCTGGCGCCCAGCACATAGCTGGTCTTGTCCCAAAGAAAGTTCGACTTGATGCCCACCGTGCGCTTTTCGGGCTGCGGCACGTTCATAGGGCGCGGCAGTGGCTTTTTCCCGGAGGTGTCGCGGATGTCGTTCACATCCACCACGCGCCCATCGGGTGCCAGCAGAATCTCGTAGCTGATTTTCTCGGGGCTGTAGCCGAAAGGCGAGAGCCCCTCTTCGCCGCGCGCCAGCAGGCGCTGGTAGTAGGTGTTGAGGGCCTGCAGGATCATGCCTTCACCTCTTCGCTGTGCCAGGGCGGCACCTCGATCACGCCGTCCGCCATCTGTGCGCGGAAGAAGCGGGGCGACATGCCCCGGTCGAAATCGATGTCGTGCAGCGTCCAGCCCAGGTCGCGTGCCTCCTGAAGGCTTTCGTGCTTCTCGGGGATGGGGTCGCCGTCTTCGATCAGCTGGAAATTCGCCGGAAACTCCCGCACGCCCATGCAGGGCTGCTGAAAGCACTGCCCCTTGCGCGCGCGGCGGTTGAAGATGTCCAGGTGCTTGCCGACCGAGTCCTCGGCCCCGGCCTTGGGGGTGAGATCGAAGTGCGCTTCGATCACATAGGCCACGTCGCGCAGGATGGTGGCGGCGCGCTGCTGCCGGTCTTCATCGACGTAGTTCACCAGCCCCGCGGTGTCGCCGGCCTTCATGGCCTTGGTCACGCTGGCGGGGGAGAGTTTGCCGCCCACTTCGTTGCGCCGGATGGATTCGAAGCGGATGGGTTTCAGCACATGGATGCGGTCGACATGCCATCGGATCGCCGGCTTCCAGTGGATCGCATCGAGGATGCCGCGCGCGGCGGAGGGGGTGATGACGTCGTAGGAGACGCGTTCCACCTTCATTTCGGGGCGCGTAAAGCAAGCGCGTTCGCCCCAGACCTTGAGCTTCACTCCATATCCCATTGGCCCTCCCGGTTGTTTCATTGGATCATCGCTGGCCGCCCCTACAGCGGGCTTACCAGTTCAGGTGTTCGGTGCGGATGAATGCCGGGTGATCTCAGCTCAATCCAAATTGCGGGTCGTAGAGGCCGTCATGGGCGAGCACCATGAACTGGTCGCCCCATTTTTGAGGCGCGACAGGAATGACCGCGCCCGCCTTGTAGAGCGCATCGAAGCCCTGGCGGGGCAGTTGCACCAGATAGGGTTGCAGCTTGCGCGCGAGGCCGACGCTGCCTTCGGCATGCTCCAGGTCGCGCAGAAAGCCTTTGGCGTCGTCGTCATACGGCACGATCACCGGCATCTGCACGCTGTCGATCATGCGGAATTTCGTGGCCAGCGTTTCCATGGGAAGGCTGTCGATGCGGCTTTCGCGCAGCAGGCCCATGAGGTCGGGCTTGTCCAGCGAATCACCGCCCTTTTGCCAATACAACAGGGCGAAGTAGCGGCCAATGGCCTCGGGCGACGAAGGGTCGCCTGCGTTCTGACGCAGCACTTCGCGGGCGGCCTGGGCGTATTGCTTCAGTTCAGGCGGCGGGGCCCAGTCTTCGTTGGCGTTGGCAAACACCAGCACGTCGCTGGCGTCCAGGGGCCTGCCGCCTTCGCGGTTGCAGCGGCCTGCCGCCTGGGCGATGGAGTCCAGGCCCGCTTCGGCGCGCAGCACGGTAGGGAAATCGACATCCACGCCGGCTTCGATCAGGCTCGTGCTCACCACCCGGCATGGCTTTCCAGCCTTGAGCATCTGCCGCACCTCGGCCAGCACGGCGCTGCGGTGTTTGGCGCACATCAGCGTGGTCAGGTGGCGTGCGCCGGGCAGATCGGCCATGGCCTGGTACACGGCCCTCGCATGGCGGCGGTTGTTGACGATGCACAGCACCTGTTCGCGCGAGCGCATCTCGGTGGCCAGCGCCTCGTCGCTCAGCGTGCCCACATGCCGCACCCGCACGCGTTCGAGCTGGCGGAACAGCCTGTCCGGCTCGGGTGCCAACTGGCGCACGCCCGTGAGCCCGCCTTCGAAGGCCGGCGCCTCCAGGGCGGGCTGCGTGGCCGTGCACAGCACCACGCTCGTGCGGTAGTTGCGGGCCAGCTCATCGATGGCGGCCACGCAAGGCCGCAGCAACTGGAGCGGCATGGTCTGCGCCTCGTCCAGGATCACCACGCTGCCCGCGATGTGGTGCAGCTTGCGGCACTGCGAGGGCTTGGCAGCGAACAGGCTTTCGAAGAACTGCACGGCGGTGGTGACGACGATGGGAGCGTCCCAGTTCTCCATGGCCAGCCGCAGCTTCTGGGCCGACTGGTACTTCTCGGGGTCATTGCGCGGGGGCGGCTGTTCCACGAAGGCGCTGTGGTGCTCCAGCACGGCGGCCTCGCCCAGCGGGCCCAGTGCTTTGCGGAACACGGCGGCGTTCTGCTCGACGATGCTGGTGAACGGGATCACGAAGATCACGCGCTGCAGCCCGTGGCGAATGGCGTGGTCGAGCGCGAACGCCAGCGAAGCCAGCGTCTTGCCGCCCCCCGTGGGCACCGTGAGCGAAAACAATCCTGACTCCTGCTCCGCCTGGCCCCGCACATGGCGCAGGATGTCGGCACGCAGGCGGTTCACGCCGCTATCGGCCTGGAACTGGCCCAGGAAGTGGTTGAGTTGCTCGCGCAGTGCTACGAGCGTGGGCGGCGCGCCGCCGCCACGGCGCAGGTCGGGGCGTTTTTCAGCGAGGTGGTAGAAGGCCTCGGTATCGAGGAAGTCGGCATCCACCAGGCAGGAGAACAGCATGCGTGCGAGAAACGCCAGCTGGAACGGATACCGGTCCTTGGCCTGCTGGCGGCCCTGGCCGCTGTAGGGCTTGAAGCCCGCAGGCGCCCCGAGGCGAGCGGGCAAGGGGATGTCCTGTTCCCACGCGGGGTGCAGCGCCGGCAGGTCGGACGACAGCCGGTCGGCCAGGGCCGTGCGTTCGCCCTCGCCCTGCCCATTGGCCAGCCCCGCATGGTGGCCGGCAATGCCGTAGGCCAGCAGTTGCCCCATGTCCCCCAGGCGCTCCTGCGCGATGCGTGCCCCCCAGGTGGAGTGGTCCACACGCAGCGGACTGCCGCGCAGCCGGTCCTGAAAGGGCTCGGTGTACTTGCCCAGGTCGTGCAGATGTCCGATCACCCGGGCCAGCGCCTCGCCGCCGAAAACAGCCGCGAATTCTCCGGCCCCTCGGCCCACGGCGTGCAGATGGTCCGGCAGAGGCTGCCAGCCTTCCTGGTCCGCGTTGCCGGTGGAATGCGCATAAAAGCGCGGCGTGCCAGTGCCTTGCTCTGGGTCGTTCAATGGTTTTTCCTCCCTTTGGATCGGTGGCCGCAGTCCTTTATGGATGAGCTGTCGGCGGGGGCATTGTGGCGGTTGTGTGTGGCGGGCCGCCTGCGGGATTTCCCTTTGGTGCGCCTTCTCGGTCACGTCCAACGAATGAACTGCGCCGCAACCTGGCCTGCATCGTCAGCCCCGGATGCCCCTAAGCCACACCTAAGTCTCGTTGCCCAAACTGCCCCCATGCAACGAGCCAACGAAAGGACTGCCATGAACTCCGTTCTATCGACCCCCCGCCGCCTGACCCTGGCCCTGCTCACTGCCGGCGCCATCGGGGCCACCGGCGCGGGGCTGGTGACCAACATGCATTCCAGCCGCGCCGCCATGCCGCCCGCCGCGGTGCAGCCGGCGGCCATGCCGTACACGGGCGGCGTGACGGCGCCGGACTTCGCGCAGATCACCGCGCGCAACGGTCCGGCGGTGGTCAACATCAGTGTGAGCGGTACCACCAAGACGTCCATGACCGATTCGGACGACGACGATGACGAGACCGCGGCCCACCCTCGCAGCGGCGCGCAGGGCATCGACCCGAACGATCCGATGTTCGAGTTCTTCCGCCGTTTCGGCATGGTGCCGCCCGGCCTGCAGGCCCCCAGCCGCCAGCGCGAGGTGCCCACGCGGGGCGAGGGCTCGGGCTTCATCGTGAGCGCCGATGGCGTGATCCTCACCAACGCCCACGTGGTCAAGGGCGCCAACATGGTCACGGTGAAGCTGACCGACCGGCGCGAGTTCCGGGCCAAGGTGCTGGGCTCCGACCCCAAGACCGACATCGCGGTGCTCAAGATCGACGCGAAGGACCTGCCCGTGGTGCAGTTGGGCAGCACGCGCAACCTGGCGGTGGGCGAGTGGGTGCTGGCCATCGGTTCGCCCTTCGGCTTCGAAAACAGCGTGACGGCCGGCGTGGTGAGCGCCAAGGGGCGCTCGCTGCCGGACGACAGCTACGTGCCCTTCATCCAGACCGACGTGGCGGTGAACCCCGGCAACTCGGGCGGCCCGCTGTTCAATGCGCGTGGCGAGGTGGTGGGCATCAATTCGCAGATCTACAGCCGCTCGGGCGGCTACCAGGGCGTGTCGTTCTCCATCCCGATCGAGGTGGCCGCCAAGGTCAAGGACCAGATCCTGGCCACGGGCAATGCCAGCCATGCGCGCCTGGGCGTGTCGGTGCAGGAGGTGAACCAGGCCTTTGCCGATTCGTTCCAGCTCGACAAGCCCGAAGGGGCGCTGGTAGCCGGCGTGGAAGAGGGCGGCCCGGCCGACAAGGCGGGCCTGAAGTCGGGCGACGTGATCCGCAGCGTGAACGGGCAGCCCATCGTGGCCTCGGGCGACCTGCCGGCCATCGTGGGCCAGGCGGCGCCCGGCACGCAGGCGCGGCTGGAGGTGTGGCGCCATGGCAAGCGCGAGGAGTTCACCGCCACGCTGGGCGATGCGAGCGAGAAGGCCACCAAGATCGCCAGTTCGGAAAAGTCGAGCGGCAAAGGCCGGCTGGGCCTGGCGCTGCGGCCCTTGCAGCCGCAGGAGCGCCGCGATGCCGGAGTGGACGGCGGCCTGCTGGTGGAGGATGCCCGCGGCCCCGCCGCCCTGGCCGGCGTGCAGCCCGGCGACGTGCTGCTGGCCATCAACGGCACGCCGGCGCGGGGCGTGGAGCAGGTGCGCGAGGCGATGGCCAAGGCGGGCAAGTCGGTGGCCCTGCTCATCCAGCGCGACGGCGACAAGATCTTCGTGCCGGTGCCGCTGGGCTGAAGCCCCGTCCTGCGCGGCGGCATTGGGCCAGCCGCTATGCTTGGCGGCCATGGACGCCGCCTGTTCGCAATCCCCACGCACCCGCGCCGCTGGCGCTGCGATTGCCGCAGCCGCCGCCGGCGCGGTGGCGTTTGAGACCTGAAAAGAAGAGGAGGGCCGCCCCATGCGCCTGCTGCTCGTGGAAGACGACACCATGATCGGAGAGGCCGTGCACGATCTGCTGCGCGCCGAGCATTACGCGGTGGACTGGGTGCGCGACGGCGAGATGGCCGACACCGCCCTGCGCACGCAGACCTACGACCTCGTGCTGCTGGACCTGGGCCTGCCCCGGCGCGACGGCCTGGCGGTGCTGCGCGACCTGCGCGCGCGCAAGGACCGCACCCCGGTGCTGGTGGCCACCGCGCGCGATGCGCTGGCCCAGCGCGTGGAGGGGCTGGACGCCGGCGCCGACGACTACGTGCTCAAGCCCTACGAACTCGATGAGCTGCTGGCCCGCATCCGCGCCCTCACGCGGCGCGCGGCCGGGCGGGCCGAGCCGGCCTACGAGCACAAGGGCGTGCGGATTTTGCCGGCCACGCGCGAGGTGACGGTGAACGGCGCGCCCGTGGTGCTGTCGGCGCGCGAATGGGCGGTGCTGGAGCCGCTGCTGGCGCGCCCGGGCATGGTGCTGTCGCGCACCCAGCTCGAAGAAAAGCTCTACGGCTGGAAGGACGAGATCAGCAGCAACGCCGTGGAGGTGTATGTGCACGGCCTGCGCAAGAAGCTGGGCGCCGAGCTGGTGCTGAACGTGCGCGGCGTGGGCTACATGGTGCCCAAGGCATGATGCCGCCCGCCGCCCAGGATCCGCCCCACAGCCAGCCCCCGGGCCCCGGCGGGCCGGCGCCGCGCACGGGCGCACCGGCGCATTCGCTGCGCGCGCGGCTGCTGTGGTTCCTGCTGGCGGCGATCGTGTGCACGGCGCTGCTGCAGATCCTCCTGTCGTACCGCTCGGCGCTGTCCGAGGCCGACGAGATCTTCGACTACCACATGGAGCAGATGGCGATGGCCCTGCGGCCCGGCCTGCCGGAGGTGCCGGCCAACGCGCCCGGACCGCTGGTGCACGACGACGAGAACTACGAGTTCGTCGTGCAGGTCTGGTCGGCCGAAGGCTTGCGCGTGTTCGAGTCCGCCGTGGGCGCTGCCCTGCCGCAGCGCGCGGTGCTGGGCTTTTCCAGGGTGAAGGCGCACGGCACCACCTACCGCGTGTTTTCGGTGCAGACGCGCTCTCAGGTCATTCAGGTGGCGCAGGACATGGCCGTGCGCAAGGCGATGGCGCGCGACCTGGCCCTGCGCACGGCCGGGCCCATCGCGCTCATGGCGCCGCTGCTGGCGCTGGCCGTGTGGTGGGTGGTGAGCGGCTCGCTCGCGCCGGTGGAGCGCGTGCGCCGCGAGGTGGCGCAACGCCAGGCGGACGACCTCTCGCCCGTCGACGGCGATGCCCTGCCCGCCGAGGTGCAGCCGCTGGTGGACGAACTGAACCTGCTGTTCGCGCGGGTGCAGCGGGCTTTCGAGGCGCAGCAGCACTTCGTGGCCGATGCGGCGCATGAGCTGCGCTCGCCCCTGGCCGCGCTCAAGCTGCAGGCACAAGGGCTGCTGCGCGCACCGGATGCCGAGGCCCGCGGCGTGGCCGTGGCCCGCCTGTCGGCCGGCATCGACCGGGCCACGCGGTTGGTCGAGCAGTTGCTGGCCCTGGCGCGGCAGGAATCCAGCGTGGCCGCCGGGGCGCCCGCGCAGCCCGTGGTGCTGGCCGACCTGGCGCTGCAGGCGGTGGCCGATGCGGCGCCTGCTGCGCAGCAGCGCGGCATCGACCTGGGCCTGGCCCGGGCGGATGCCACCCCCATTGCGGGCCATGCCGAGGCCCTGCGCATCCTGCTGCGCAACCTGGTGGACAACGCGGTCAAGTACACGCCCGACGGCGGCGTGGTGGATGTGCATGTGATCGCGGACGCGCCCGCGAACGGCGCGGAACCGGGCGGCGCCGTCACCCTGGTGGTGGACGACAGCGGCCCGGGCATCGGCGAAGGCGACCGCGAACGCGTGCTGGGCCGGTTCTACCGCGCGCCGCAGGCGGTCGAGGGCGGTGCGCAGGTGCCGGGCAGCGGGCTGGGCCTGGCGATCGTGCAGTCCATCGCCCGCATGCACCAGGCGCAGGTCGCCCTGGAGGGCTCGCCGCGCCTGGGGGGCTTGCGGGTGTCGGTGCGGTTCGATGCGCTGGCGGGGGCCGCACCCTCCGCGCCGGTCCCGGAGGCGCCATCGGCCGGGGACGGCGCTTGACCGGCTTCGCCGTCCTCTCGGGTCTGGGCCACGCGGTGTTCGTGGCGGTGGGCCTGCTGATCTATGTTATGGGCACGCGCATCGGGCGCCAGCGGCGCCACCCCTCCGCGGCGGTGGCCTGGGTGCTGGCCATCGTGGCCTTTCCGTACGTGGCGGTGCCGCTGTTCGTGCTGTTCGGCGCTCGCAAGTTCGCGCGGCCCCTGCGCCGCCCGCGCAAGGCGCAGCAGGAGACCGCCGCGGCCGCCGCGCAGCCCGCCGGCCCGCCCTGGGCCGCGCGGCTGCTGGCCAGCATGGAGCTGGAGCCGGCCGTGCGCAACGCGCGCGTCGTGCTGCACGCCGACGGCACGCAGGCCCTGCGCACGCTGCTCGCGACCATCGCCTCGGCGGGGCACCGGCTGGACGTGTGCACCTTCGTCTTCGGCGACGACCCGGTGGGCCGGCAGGTCGCACGGGCCCTGGGCGAATGCGCGCAGCGCGGCGTCGCCGTGCGGCTGCTGCTGGACGCGGTGGGCAGCCTGGCCACGCCCGGCGCGCTGGTGAAAACGCTGCAGGCGCAGGGCGTGCAGGTGCGCCGCTTCATGCCCATGCTGCACAACCCGATGCGCGGGCGCACCAACCTGCGCAACCACCGCAAGCTGGTGGTGGCCGACGGCGAGCGGCTGTGGAGCGGCGGGCGCAACCTGGCCTGCGAATACTTCCTCGACCAGCCCGGCCATCCGGCCTGGATCGACCTGAGCTACGAGGTGCACGGCCCCCTGGCACTGCAGGCCGCCGCGCAGTTCGAGGCCGACTGGAGCACCGCCAGCGGCCGCCTGGTGCGCGCCGCGCTGCCCCAGCCGCTGCCCCCGGGCCCGCCCGATGGCCCGTTGGCCCAGTGGGTGCCCAGCGGACCGGACCACGCCGACGACACCGTGCATGCCCTGCTGCTGGCCGGCGCTTACCACGCGCAGGAGCGCATCGTGGCCGTGACACCGTATTTCGTGCCCGACGACGCGTTGCTGGAAGCCTGGTGCATGGCCTGCCGCCGCGGCGTGCGCGTGAGCCTGCTGGTGCCCTGGCGGTCCAACCACCGCCTGGCCGACTGGGCCCGCGAACGCGCCCTGCGCGAGCTGGGCCTGGCCGGCGCCGAGGTGTGGCTCGCACCGGGCATGGTGCACGCCAAGGCCGTGCTGATCGACGACGACCTGGCCCTGTCCGGCTCGCTCAACCTCGACGCGCGCAGCCTGTTCCTCAACTACGAGGCGATGACGGCCTTCTACGGCCCGGCCGAGGTGCAATGGCTGTCGGAGTGGTGCGCGCGCCAGATCGCCCTGGCGCGGCCCTATGTGCCCCGGCGCCCGTCCTGGCCGCGCGACATCGGCGAGGGCGTGGTGCGGGCGGTGGGCTTTCAGCTGTAGGACCGGCCGTTCGCCCGGCATGGGACTCCCGCACAGCGGTGTTTTGCTATTGTTTTTATAGCTTCATCGGCAATGAGTACTAGGGCATGAGGCGGTTTTTATATCGAAACCGCCCGGTGGGCGCGTGCGGGCGCAAGGCGGGCCGGGCCCGCGCTCACGCCCGGCCCGCCTTGCGCCGCAGCCGCCGCCAGCCGATCACCATGCCCGTGGCGCTCAACGCCGCGCCCCCCAGGCCCAGCACCAGCATCACCGCGTCCCACAGCGGGCGCCGCTCCAGCAGCGGCACCCAGTCCCAGCTGTGCAGCATGGCGAAGAGCCAGCGGCTGGCGCGGCGGTGGCCGTCCAGGCGGCCCAGCACGGCGCCGGTGAGCGGGTCCACGTGCACCCAGGTGGCGTGTTCGTCGGCGAACACCGCGCGCAGCACCGGCAGGGGTTTGGCGGGCGCACCCGTCATGGTGTGGGGCGCGCGGGCGTAGTAGTACAGGTCGTAGTGCGCCAGCGTGTCCACGCGCACCAGGGGCGCCGCCACCAGGCGGGCGATGGCCTCGCGCAGCGCGGCGGTGTCGATGGCGGTGGGCGCGGCCGTGGCGGCATCGAGCACCTCGGGCGCGCCCTGGGCGGGCTGTGCCAGCACCAGCGTGCGGCCCGTGGCGCGCACCCAGCGCAGTTCGCGCGTGGCGCCGCCAGACTGGGTGAGCAGCGCGGCCAGCGAGGCCGCGGGCGGGTGCGGGCCCTGCGGCGGGCCCACGGCCAGCGGCCCGCCCTGCAGGGCCGCCAGATTCAGCGGCGGCGCGCCGCTGTCGAACAGTTTCCACGGGTTCATCGACATGAAGCCGCTGAAGATCCACGCGATGGTCGCCGCCGAAAACACCAGTCCCAGCGCATGGTGCCAGCGCATCGCGGGCGTGGGGTAGGGCGTGCGCGCGCCGCTGCGATAGCGCCCGCGAAAGCGCCAGCGCTGCAGGCCCACGACGGTGCCGGCCAGCGCCGCCAGCGTGCCGGCCACGGCGAGCGTGTTCACCGTGGCGCTCCAGTAGGGCTGCAGTGCGTTGCCGCGCAGCGGGTAGAGCCAGTGGATCCACGTGCCCACGTAGCCCCACAGGCGCTCGGTGCGCGGCGCATCGCGCACCACCTCGCCCGTGGTGCCGGACACGTAGAGCACGGTGTCGTCCGCATCGTGCAGCCGCACGCGGTGCAGCGGCCGGTGCATGTCCAGCCCGCGCGAATGGGTGAACGCATCTTCCTGCAGCGTGCCCTCGTAGTCCGCGGCCACGCCGGGGCCGGCCCAGGCCGCGGCGCTGGCCAGCGCGCGTGGCGCATCCACCGCGCGCAGCACCTCGCCCGTCGCCGCGTCGATCACCGTGGCGGGCGAGCGGGGCGGCGCCCCTTCGGGCCGGACCAGGTACACCGCGCGCCCGCCGCTGGCCACCGCCAGGCGCAGCTCGGCCAGCGGCACCAGCGCCAGGCCGGCGGGCGCCAGCGCGGCGTCGGGCTCCCGCAGGCCCGTGCCGCTGCCCACCGGCGGCAGGTGGGCGGTGCGCTCGGCCTCGGTGAGCTGGGGGTAGCCCACGTACATCATCACGATGCCGGAGACGAACCACATCGCGAAGAAGCCGCACAGCAGCACCCCCAGCCAGCGGTGGGTGAGAAACAGCCAGCGCTTGGCGCGCACAGGGCGGGTCCAGTCCATGGTGCGTTTCCCGTCGGCGGTCAGAACGCCACCTGCAGCGACACGTCCACCGTGCGCGGCGCACCCAGGTACACCTGCGCGCTGCGGGCTTCGGCTGCGTAGATGCGGTCGGTGGCGTTGCGCAGGTGGCCCGAGAGCGTGGCGGTGGGCGAGAGCTTCCACGACAACCCCAGGTCCAGCAGCGTGTACGAGGGCCAATACTGCGTGTTGGCCGCGTCCGCATAGATACGCCCCACGCGCCGCGCCCCCGCCGTGGCCTGCAGCGCGGGCGTGACCGCGTAGCCCAGCCACAGGTTGGCCACGCTCTCGGGCGTGTTGATGGGCGTGCGGCCGGCCAGCGACACGCCGCCCTGCACGAACTGCTCGTAGCGGGCGCGGGTGCGCATCGCGTTGGCCTGCAGCTGCCAGCGGTCGGTCAGGCGCAGGCCCACGGCCACCTCCGCGCCGCGCGACGACTGCTCGCCCACCAGCACGGTGAAGGCGGGGTTGTTGGGGTCCTGCGAGGCGATGTTGCGCCGCGTGATCTGGAACGCCGCCACCGTGGCCGTGCCCCGCCCGCCCCAGAAGTCGAACTTGGCGCCCGCTTCCAGCTGCCGGCCCGTGGTGAGCGCGCTGTTGTTGGCCACGTCGGCGAACGAGGCCGTGGACAGCGAGCCCGACGGTGGGTCGCTCGCCGTGGCGTACTGGGCGTACACGTTGGCGCCGGGGGCCACGTCCCACACCACGCCCAGGCGGCCGGTGGTGGGCGTGTAGCTGCGCTCGAACGTGGCGGGGCTGGTGGCGGTGATGGCGCGGCGGTTGGTCAGGTCCAGCGCGATGCGCTCCTGCCGCAGCGCCGTCACCAGGTTCACGCCGGGCACCAGGGCCGTGCGGTTCTCCACGAACACCGCGGTGGTCTGCACGCGGTTGTCGCGGTCGGCGCGAAAGCCGGGGGCCATGCCGGGAATGTCGAAGAAGCGCTCGGTCGTGAAGCGGTACGGGTCCACCGTGCTCACCGTGCCGGCCAGGCTGTTGGGAAAGCGCGTCTGCCGGTTCACGCTCACGTCCAGGCCGAAGGCCCAGTCGCTCGGCCGCCCGGCCAGCGTGCCGTGCCAGGTGGCCTCGGTGCGGTTGCCCACCAGTTGCTGGTCGTGCCGCTGCAGGAAGGCGCTGCCGCGCGAGACCAGGGTGTTGGCCGCGTTGAACTGGTAGGTCTCCACGTTGCGGTAGTCGCGCAGCGCGTCGTAGGCATAGAGCGTGTTGCGCCACTGCAGGGCGTCGGACACGCGCCACTGCGCGACCGAGCGCAGCCACTGCACACGGTGGGCGTACATGCCGTCGCTGCTGTTGTAGTTGGCAAAGCGCGTCCCGGGATCGATGCGCAGCGCGCCCACGGCGGGGTTGAGCACCGGCGTGCCCCAGTAGGGGCGGTCCACCGCGTCCTTCTGGTACTCGTACGCCAGCAGGTGCGTGAAGCCGCCGCCCAGGTCGGACAGCAGCGACGCGGCCAGCTGCGTGGACCGGGTCTGCGTGCCCGTGGTCCAGCTGCCGGCATCGCGGTGGTTCACGTCGATGCGCGCGAAGTGGCTCGGCCCTGCGCCGCCGTCCTGCGGCCCCGCGATGCGGCGGTTGAGGCCCGCCGAGGCTTCCTTGAGCCCGTACGAGCCCGCGCGCAGCCGGCCTTCCGCGAAGTCGCCGCTGCGGTCGGGCGTCTTGGTGATGTAGTTGAGCGAGCCGCCCACCGCCCCCGCGCCGTACAGGAAGCTCGACGCGCCGCCGACGGCCTCCACCCGGTCGTAGATCCAGCTGTCCACCGCGCGCGTGGCGCTGCCGTACTGCACCGTGATGCCGTTGTACAGCTGCGTGACCGAGTTGTTGCTGAAGCCGCGGTAGCTGGCCGCCATCGAGCCCGGCGCGTTGTGCGCGGTCACGCCGGGGATCGCCCGCAGGATCTCCTGCGTGTCCTGCGCGCCACGGGTTTCGATGGCGGCACGGTCCACCACGGTGACCGAGGCGGGCGTCTCGCGCGGCGTGAGGCCCAGGCGGCTGCCGGTCTCGGCGGGGGTGTCCAGGTTCAGCCGGCCCAGGGGCTCGGCCGGTGTGCCCGAGACGGTCACCGGCGCCAGCGTGGGCACGGACGACAGGGGCGCGTCCTGCGCCGGGGCGGCGGCGGGCCCGAAGCCGGCCAGCGCCGCCAGCACCGCGTGGGCCAGCGGTGAGCGTGCCTTGCGCGGTGTTCGGGCCGAAATCGGCTGCGGCTGCAGTGGTGGCGCCGGCAGGGCGGAGGAGAAAAGGGAAGTCGTGGTCATGACATCGATCAGCACGCGGATCGCCCGCGCCCGGCACGCGCCGCCCGCCGCGCAGTGGCGGCGGTACGGCAGTGCGCCCGGCGGGCCGGATCAGCAAAGGGGAGGGGAAATGCGTTCGCGCGGGGCGGCAGTCACCCGCCCACGGGCGGATGGCCGCGCTGCGGCGAACGCAGGGAGCCGGTGAGGCTCAGGCGTGCTGAAAGATCGGGGGCCCGCGCGCAGGCAATGGCGCGGCCGTGGCGGCTGCGATGCGCGCCGCCGCAATGGCCTGCATCGCATGCCCGAGCGGCAGCGGCTGCGGCAGGGTTTGCACCGCCACCACCGGGGGCGGCGCGCCGTGGGGAATGCACAGGGGGCAGTCCATGGCCGTCTGCCCCATCTCCACCGGCCCGTCGTCGGTCTGCACATAGACCTTGACCATGCCGGACGTGGAGCAGACCCACTCCATCGCCCGCGCATGCACCAGCGGCGAGGCCGTGGCCACGGCCATCGCCGCTATGAAGCCCATCAACACCCAACGGCGCAGCGCACGCAGGGCGTGCAGCAGGGCGATGGAAGTCGGTTGCTTCATTTTTGATAGCACTATGCCGGGAGATTGATTGCGCTGGAGGCCTTTTTGGCCCAGATCCGCATCCGTGGAGCGGCGCCATCGGATCGTCGGGGCGGGCCGCCGGATTGTAGGCCGGGGCCCCGGCTGCGCGGTGGGGGCGGCGGCGCGCGTGCCGGCAGGGCCGACAATCGGCCTGGCGCCCGTCCACCCTTCGTCATCCGTTCACCTTCATCCATCCTATCCATCCACGCCGTTCGCGTGGGAGGCGTTTTCCATGAACCAGGCCGTCCGTCTCGTCGCGTTCCTCGAAGCTTTCAAGGGCCTGCTCGTCCTGGCCGCCGCCACCGGGCTGCTGTCGCTGGCGCACCGGGACATCTACGCCATCGCCGTGCGGCTCATCGAGCATGCGCACCTCAACCCCGCGGCGAGGTACCCGCAGATTTTTCTGGATGCGGCCCGCAACGTGCAGGACTCCCGGCTCGTGCTGCTCGCCCTGGGCGCTGCCGCGTATGCCGCGCTGCGGCTGGTGGAGGCGTACGGCCTGTTCAAGGAACGCCCCTGGGCCGAGGTGCTGGCCGCGGGCAGCGGGGCGATCTACTTGCCGTTCGAGTTCATCGGTTTCCTGCACCACAGCAATGCGCTGCACGCGGGCATTTTCGTGGTCAACGCGCTGGTGGTGGGGGTGATGGTGCGGGCGCTGCTGCAGCGGCGCGCTGCGCGACCGGGCGGTGCGCCGCAGGGTCTGCACGGCCGCTGACGCCTAAGGCGGGTGGCGGCGCCGGGGCGGCTACCATGGCCTTTTCCCCCGCGGAGTTCCCATGCGCAAAGCAATGACCGTCCTCGCCGTCGTCGGCACCCTCGCCGCCCTGTACTTTGCGTACCGCTACGGCGTGTATTGAGCACGTACCCAGCGTGCCCATCATCGCCACGGCCGCCTGCGCCGGTGGAAAAACCCCATTACAGAGACAACAGGCCATGCCCATGAAACCCACCCGACTCGCCATTGCCGCCGCCATTTCCCTGGCCGCCCTCGTGCCTCATGCAGGCGCCCAGACCCCCGCCAAAAAGCACGACGATTTCTTCTGGCTCGGCGAGATCAACAAAGCCACCGCCGTCATCAACACCGACGAAGGCCTGCTCGACAAATCGCTGTCGCCCCTCCTCTACAAAGGCATCACCCAGGTGCTGGCCGACGGCGACAAGCCGGGCGGCAAGCGGCCCTCATTGGTCATCACCTTCGAGCCGTTGCTGATCGAGGCCGCCGGCCCCCAGATCACGCTGCTGCACGCAGGCCGATCCAGCCAGGACATGCTGGCCACCGCACGCTCGGCCATCCTGCGCGACGAAATGCTGCACCTGGCCGAGGCGCTCAACCAAACCACCGCCACCCTGATCGAACTCGCCGGCAAGCACCGGGCCACCGTGGTGCCCAACTACACCAACGGCGTGGCCGCCCAGCCCAACAGCTACGGCCACTATCTGCTGGGCATCGCCGCCGGGCTGGAGCGCGACGCCCAGCGCATCCGCGAAGCCTATGCCCGCATGGACCGCTCACCCATGGGCACCACGGTGCTCAACGGCACCAGCTGGCCGTTGAACCGCCAGCGCATGGCGGGCTACCTGGGCTTTTCCGCCACGGTGGACAACGCCTACGACGCCGCGCAGATCTCCGCCGTGGACCAGCCCGTGGAGGCCGGCGCCATCGTCATGGCCATCGCCCTGCATGCCGGCAGCTTCATCGAAGACGTGATGACCCAATACGCCCAGCCGCGTCCCTGGATCCTGCTGCAGGAAGGCGGCGGCAACACCTACGTCTCCAGCGCCATGCCGCAAAAGCGCAATCCCGGCCTGCTCAACAGCACCCGCCGCGACGCTTCCACCGCGCTCAACCTGGGCATGGGCCCCGCATTGCAAGCGCACAACATCCCCCCCGGCATGAGCGACCCCAAGGAGGTCCGCACCAACGCCGCGATGGTGCAGGCGGCGGTTGGCGTACTGAACAATTGGACCCGCATCCTCAACAACCTGGTGATCGATCCCCAGCGTGCGCTGGAGGAGCTCAACAGCGACTGGACTGCCTCGCAGGAACTGGCCGATGTGCTGATGCGCAAGTACCAGCTGCCCTTCCGCGTCGGCCACCATTTCGCCTCGGAGGTCGTGGAGTACGCCAAGGCCAAGGACATCAAGCCTCTCGCGTTTCCGTATGCGCAGGCGCAACGCATCTACGCCGAGACGGTGAAGGGAACGGAGTTCGTACAGGTGCTGCCTCTGTCCGAGGCCGAGTTCCGTTCCACGCTCGACCCCGTGGCGATCGTCAGGAACCGCCAGACCGCCGGCGGCCCGCAACCCGCCGAAATGGACCGCATGCTGCGCGAGGCCACTCAGCGCGTGGCCGAGCAAGACGGCTGGCTCAAGGCCCGGCGCGCGCAGATCGCGGCGTCGCTGGCGCGGCTGGATGCGGATTTCGAGAAGTTGGGCGGGGCCCGCTAGGGTGCTCGCGCTCATCGCTGGTGCTGCGCTCGCTCTGATAGCGAGTGGCGCGATGGCCTCGCCACAGCAGCCCCCTCAGCGGGAGCCAGAGCCAGCGCGCGAAAACTTCTACCTCGGCACGCTGGGTAACGCTGAATGGGGCCTGGTCTCGATCTTCGGCCCTGATGGCACAGAGCGACACGATTGGCCAAAGACCGGCATGGGCAATTCCGGCCCATCGGTGCGGTTGAGCTTTCCAGGTGCCGGGCTTTTCGGCCTGCGCGTGTGCAACTGGTCGACATTCCGATACCGGTGGTGGGCCGAGGATGGCGGCATTCGTGCCGAGCAAGTTTTCCAGACGATGGCTGCGTGCGACGATCAGCCCCTGATGCAGATGGAAGCCTGGGCCCATCGGCAGTTGTCGCAAATTCGCCGATACAGCCTGTACACCGCAGCAGGTGGCACCTTGAGACTCAGGCTGTCTTTTGCCGATGGCAGCCGTTGGGAGCTGCAAGGCTCGCCGTGACGCGGTTGGTGCCGCGCAGCTTCGACGCATTTCGAAACAGCCGAGGGCAAGGGCCGGGCTATGGTGCGACGGTCACAGGCAGGTTGTGGCCATCGTTCCATCCATGCACCAGGAGAAGAAAACCCATGGCACTCGTTCCATGCCCCGAATGCAACCGGCAGATTTCCGATCAGGCGACCGCTTGCCCCGGCTGCGGCCATCCCCAGGCGATGGCCATCAGCAGGCGTTCTGCCTTTGAATCCGGCACCCATGAGGGCCGCCACGCCGGTACCGTGAAAGCCGGCATTGCCGGGATGACCGCCGCCAGCCTGGGCGGCTGGGCCGCGCGGGCGGTGGCGGTGGTGGTGCTCGGCATCGTCGCGGTCGTCGCAATGCTCAGCCGTTGAGACGTGGTCTGCGGGCGCTGACCCCGCATGCCTTGGACCGACCGTCCCTGGAAACTCCGGCTCGTCGCCATGCGCTGCGCCCGCTCACCGGCGGCGGCCTGCCCCGGGTGATCGACGGCCTGCTGGCGCAAGCCCCTTAAAAAACGCGACTTTCCGCAGATCCAGGGCTGGAACGCTTGTAAGAAACCCGTCAGAAACGCATGATCCCGGGTCTTTTTCGACCTGCTGCCAGTTGATCCATGGTTTTTGCGTTCTCCCCGCCTGTTCCCCCCTTTCTGGATATTCGGAGATGGGCTGCCCGATGGGCCCTCTTCATTGCGCTCGCCGCCCTCTCGCAGGGCGCGTGGGCCATGCAGATCTTCGTGAAAACCGTCTCCGGAAGGACCATCGCTCTGGACGTGGAGCCCAGCGACTCGATTGAGAACGTGAAGGCCAAGATCCAGGACCAGGAAGGCATTGCGCCCGAGCAGCAGCGGCTGATCTTCGCGGGCAAGCAACTGGAAGACGGCCGAACCCTCTCGGACTACAACATCCAGAAGGAATCGACCCTGCATCTGGTGGTGCGCGTTGCGGGCATCGAGGATGCGTTCACCGGTGCGTCGCCCGCCGGCAGTGGGCAGATCACCGCGTCGCTGACCGGCGTGAGCGGTTGCACGTTCGACACCGCGCAGACCGCGTTCGAGGTGCCATCCAGCCGCCCCGCGGGCGCGCAGTTTCCCCAAGGCGTCTTCCGCTTCGTGGCCACCACCTGCGCGGGCAAGGTCACCGTAACGTTGAAGTACCCGCAGGCGCTGGCAGCGGGCAGCCGCTTCATGAAGTACGGCCCGCGCACGGCGGGCGCAGCGCAGTCGGAGTGGTTCGAATGGCCGGGCGCCCAGATCAATGGGGACACGGTGACCTTCGACATCGAGGACAACGGCCCGGGGGACGCCGATCCGGCGGTGGGCACGATCTCCGATCCGGGCGGGCCGGCGTTGCTCGCCGCGGTGCCGACCAGCGCCGCCGCCATTCCCACGCTGTCGCACTTCGGCTTGGCGATGCTGACGGCATTGCTGGGGCTGCTGGCATGGCATCGGCGGCGATCTGCCTGAGTGCAGCGCGTGGCAGATCCCGAGAGAGTCCTTTCACTGGAGTCTTGCTGGGAAAGCCGCGTCATGGCGCCATTGAAAGGCCAGCGCACGGATGACATGAACAGCTTGTTCGAACTGGGCGCGTGCTCAACGACAGGCTTGTGGAAAAACTTCCCACGATAGGCCGATGCCTCGTGCGAGGTCGCTCGTCACGCCGTCAATTCGGCGATGGCGCACCCCGTCTCAGCAACGGAGCCTGTGCTGCTGATCCCTGGCATCTTTGCGCTCCCGCCTCACCCAGTCCAGGTCATAGTACCGGCTGCCGGCCCGCCCCATGCTGTCCAGCATCCTGACCCGCTCTTCCAGCGCAGAGCATGTGCCGTTGTTGGCCTGGGAGGGCTGTGGTGCTGGTAGGGCGTGGCTTTGAATGGGCGCAGCCGCATCTGCCTCGGCTTGCGCCTTCTGATGCCTGCCGGCCTCCACTTGGTCATTCCACGGCACGTTGGCAGGCACCCGCTGAATCCGTTCGATGGTCCACCCTCTTTGCGCGCAGTGCTCGGCGGTCCAGTACAACCCGCCCTGGGGCGCGCGACAGAGGTAGATTTCCTTGGTTCGCGGGCCACTCGGATCGCTGATGATCGGCGAGGTGTCGATGACCTTCGCGCCTTTGCATGGCTCGTCGGTGTACGTTTTTCCGCAGCGATACACCTCAGCCGACGCGGAAAGAGGCAGCGCACAGGCGGCGGCAGCAAGGATGAGGCGAAAAGCCATTGCGCTAAAAGAAGGAAATCTGGTCCCCTCGACAGGAATCGAACCTGTATCTAGCGCTTAGGAGGCACTCGTTCTATCCATTGAACTACGAGGAGGACGGGCGATTGTAAAGGCGTGGCCGGTGCGGCTTTTCCCCGCTGTGCTGAGACCTCCGCAAAAGAAGATCGCGCCTGGCGCGGGGCCAGAGGCCATGTGAGTGCCGCATTTCCGTAGCGGCAACGCGCCCCCGGGCGGTGCGCCGCTCTAAAATGCCTCCGCAATGATTTCACCGATGACGCCTCCACAGTTCCACGCCATGCTCCAGGCGGAGGGACTCTCTCCCGCCATGGAGGCCCTCAACCGCGGTGTGCCGCATCGGTACACCGGCGTCTTCCAGGTGATCGAGTCGCAGCTCATCAATGTCTTCCTCTACGACAAGCAGCACCAGATCCGGCCCGAGGCGCTGGCCGTGGTGGCGCTGGACAACAGCTTTTGCCAGTTCGTGCTGCGCGATGGCTCGCTGCTGGTGGACAACTCGATGCACGACGAGCGGCTGCTGGCCAGCTCGTTCCGCGGGGTGGTGGTGGCCTACCACGGCGTGCCGGTGACCGATCACCGCGGCGGCCTGTACGGCACGCTGTGCCATTTCGATCTGGTGGAGCAAGGGCTGGCGTCCGCCCAGTTCGAGTTGCTGCAGGCCGCGGGTGGCCTGCTCTATCCCTATCTGCCGCACGGGGATGGCCGGGTGCAGAACGCGCCCCAGTTCGCCCGCGCCGCGGCGGGCTGATGGGCCCCGTCAGTCGTACCGCACCGTGTAGATCAGGTCCACCGCGCTTTGCGCGCCGGTCTGGCCGCGCAGCGTGAGGCTCTTGGTCAGGTCGTAGAAGATGTACAGCGTGCCCAGGGCGCCCGAGAGGCTGCGCTCGTAGGTCACGTACAGGTCCTTGGACAGGCGCTTGCCGAAGGTGAGTGCGGCGGCCGAGGCATCCTCGCCCGAGCCGGGGCCCTTGAACCCGATTTCGTCGAGCCCCACGCGCTTGGCGAAATTGCCGGCACCGGCATTGCCGTTGCCCCCGAGCAGCGCCAGTGCCGCCTGCTGCAGCAGCGCGGCCTCGGCGCCGCCGGCGGCACCGCTGCGGCCCAGCATCACCCAGGAGAGCTTTTCGGCGTCGGGCAGATCGGGGTCGGAATAGAGCCGCACGCGCGGCGCCTTGGCCGAGCCGGTGACCTGCACGCCGGCGCGCACGCTGATGTTCGGCCGGATGGCGAGGATGTCCAGCGCGGGGTTGTCGTATGGGCCGTTGAAGCGTGCCAGGCCCGTCTCCACATCGAGCGACTGGCCCCAGGCGCGGTAGCGGCCTTCCACGGTGCGCACCTCGCCGGTGACGCGCGGCGGCGCCCCGGCGACGGTGGCGCCGCGGATTTCCAGTTCGCCCGCCAGGCGGGTGGTGATGCCGTGGCCCTGCAGCGCGAAGTCGTCGCCCAGGTTGAGGGTGACGGCGATGTCCGGCGGCTTGGCGGCTTCCACGCGGCCGGCGGCCTGGCCCGCGCGTTCGGCCTGCTTGACGGTTTCGCGGTCCTTGGCGGCGGAGCGCACGACCACGTCGGTGCCCAGACTGGGTGCGCCGGCCTCGGGCAGGATGATGGTGGCGCGGTCGGTGGTGAGCTTGCCGCGCAGCGTGAACTGGCCCTGGCGCAGCCGCGCCTGCAGATTGCCGGACACGCTGACCTGGCGGTCGGCGCGCACCAGCACCTGCAGGGCGCGCGCCTCGGCGTCGAAGTCCATGGCGATGCCGGAGCCGGTGGCGCCGCTGCCGCCCATGGCCCACGACACGCTGCCTTTGCCGGTGAGCGTGCCGCCGTCGCGCGGGGCCGCGGTGCGGTTGCCGCTGAAGCCGGCGATGCGTGCGTTGCTGCCCTGCCCGCCGTTCACGCGGAATTCGGTGATGTCGAGCCGGTCGCCGTTCAGCGTGGCGCGCAGGCGCCCGTCCTGCAGGTCCACGCCGTCGATGAGCGAGCGCACCGACAGCTGGTCGGCGCCGAGCGTTCCGCTCCAGCGGGGGGCGGCGCGGTTGCCGGCGAGGGCGACATTGGCGTCCAGCGTGCCCTTCACGCGCCAGCCCGGCGGTGCCAGGGCGGACCACACGCCCACGTCCGGCAACTGGGCGCGCACGGTGGCGGCCAGCGGTGCGTCGGCAGGCCATTGCCAGCCGCCATCGGCACGGGCCAGGCGGGTGCTGCCCTCGGCCTGCACGCGGCCGGCGCGTTCGCTGTCCCACTGCACGCGGGCACGCACGGTGTCGCCTTCGGCTTGCAGCTGCACTTCGGCCTGCCGCACGCCCGCTGGCGTGCCGGGCCCTTCGCTCGTCTGCGCGCGGCCGGTGCCCTGGCCCTGGCCGCTGCTGTGCACCACCGTCGTGGTGGGCGCGGCGCTGCCGGCCAGCACGCGGATGTCGCCGCTGGCGCGCCGCACGCTGGCACTGGCGCGCAGGGTGTCGCCCGCGTCCACGTCCCAGTCGCCGTCGAACACGAGGTTGCCGGCCAGGCCCAGGCGCTGCAATGCTTCCTGGCCTTGGGGGCCGAACGCTTCTGTCCATGCCATGGGCAACCCCTGCAGGCGGCCCTGCGTGCGCAAGGCAATGGCGCCATTGGCGGCCTGGGCAAAACGGACGGGCTCCCAGTGCAGCGTGACCTGCCCCGGCGCCGGGCCGGAGACGGTGGCCTGCCCCCCTGAGGTCTCCACCTGCAGGCTGGGCGACTGGCGCAGAGCAACGGACAGCGGCTGGTTGAACTGCACCGTCCAGGGGCCGGGCAATTGGTCGTCGCGGGCCTGCGCACGCAACTCGGTGATCTGCGCGTTCCATTGCCCGGGGGCGGCCGTGCCCGCGGTGCCGCGCAGGCGCAGGTCCAGTCGGCGCCGGTCCACGCGTGCCTCGCCGTCCAGCGACAGCGTGGACTGGGGCAACCCGCCGGCCAGTTCGGCGCGCACCGCCGTGAGCCGCACGGCCATGGGTGCGGCGGAGCCGCTGGCGGGCAGGGAGACGTCGAAGCGCGGCGCGGCCAGCCGGGCCTGCCATTCGAACCGCTCGCCGGCAGCGGCGCGGGCCGTGCCTGCGGCGGCCGGGGCCAGCAGGCCCGCCGCCTGCAATTGGCGCTGCAGGGTCTGCCAGCCGCCGTTCCAGCGGGTGGTGAGCTGGGCGTCGCCCTGCATGGATGCGCCGCGCAGGGCGGTGGCCAGGCCGGGCAAGGACTCGATCCAGCGCTGCACGCGCTGCGCATCGGCCACGCGCAGCTCCAGCTGGCCGTTGCCTGCCCGGGGAGCGATCTGGCCGTCCATCTGGGCCGTTGCACCCGGCACGGTGGCCTGCAACTGTCCTTTGACTGACAGGTCGGCCGTGCCGATCTGCAACTGGCGTGCATTCACCTGCGCCTGCAGGGCATCGAGCTGCAGGCGGGCGAGCGCCAGCCGGCTGCCTTGCCAGGTGCCTTCGGTGGCCAGCCGCTCGACGCGCAAGGCTGCCGGCGCGCCGGCACGCCGGGGTGCCGCGGTGCCGGTGGCGCGCAGGTCGGCGGAAAAGCGCACCAGCGGTTCGCCGTCGCCGCCTTCGCTCCGGGCCTGCGCCTGCCCGGCGACGGGGGTGGAGTCCAGGGTGCTGTAGAGGGCGCTGGGGCGCAGACCTCGCACTTCGGCACGGCCTTCCATGGCGCGCGTGGCAGGCGTGAAGCGGCCCTGCAACGCCACGCTGCCGTTGCCGATGCGCGCAGTGGCGTCGGGCACGGTCCACTGCGTGCCGTCGAAGGCGGCCTGGGCATCGATGCTTTCCAGGGGCAGCCGGCGCTGGTCCCACGGGCCCGGCACGGCGTTGCGCAACTGGGCACCGATGGCCCAGCCTGCGGCGGTGGCACCGGGTGCGGCAGCAGCGGCAGGGTCCACGCGCAGTTGCCCGCTCAGCGAAGTCACGGGGGCCTGCGGCCACAGCGCGGCCAAGTCGAGCGATTCGACATCGGCGCGCGCCTGCAGCAAGGGTTGCGCAGCCCAGGGAGCGATCTCGGCCTGCACGTCGGCACGCATCGGTTCGGCAGGCGCCGCGGGGCGGGCTGCGGGCTTGTTGGGTTTTGCGGGTTTGGCGGGTTTGGCGGACGGGGCAGGGCCGGGGCTGGATGCACCTGCTGCGGGCGGAGCCGCTGTCAATGGCTCGGCGGCCTGCGCCTGCAATTGGGCGGTGATCTGCAGCCGTGCGGCTGCGGTGGCCAAGGTGCCTTTGGCCTCGGCATGGGCCTTGGCTTCGATGTCGTCGCCGCCGCCCGGCGATGCCGTGCGCACGGTGCCGTCGGCCTTCAGCTCCAGCGCCATCGGCGCCTGGGCCTGCACGGTGGCCTGTCCGGAATAGTGGCCCTGGGCGAAGGCCACGCTGTCCAGCGCCAGTCGGTGGTGGGTGCCGTCGTAGCGGTAGTGGCCTGCCAGCCCCTGCGCGGTGACCGGGCTGGGCGCTGCCCAGGTGATGGCGTCCACGCGGAACGGCAGGTCGATGCGCAGCGGCAGTTCCAGCGATTGCAGCGGCTGTGGCGGCGTGTCGGGCTCGGTGCGGGGCGGGCCCTGCGGGATGATCTTGACCTCGGCCGCATGCACTTCGCCCAGGGTGAGCTGGCGTTGCAGCAAGGGGGCCAGCTGCCAGGCAATGCGCGCATCGTTGACTTCCACCGCCAGCGTGGGGCTGCTCCAGCGCAGCCAGCCGATGTGGCCGCCGGCGCGCAGCGAGCCGGTCACGTCGCGGGTTTCGAGTTGCTGGTCGGCGGGAAGGTAGCGTGCCGCGCGGTCCAGCGTGGTGGCCAGCGAGGCTTGGCCACCGGCCCACCACCAGGCCGCACCGAGGACGAGGGCGACCAGGGCCAGCAGCGCGGCAAGGGTCCAGGCGGCGATGCGCCAGCCGCGGCGGCGCCGGGGCGCGGGAACGGGGGCCGCGGCGGCGGCGTAGGGGTTTCGGGGAGGGCGCGTCGCCATGGGTCTTTCAGAGTGCGGTCAGAAGCTGAAGCCCAGCCTCAGGTGCAGCCGCAGTTGCTTGGCCTGCACGCCATAGGCCAGGTCGGCCTGCAGCGGCCCGACGGGGCTGCGCCAGCGCAGGCCGGCGCCCACGCCCACGCGCGGGTCCAGGTCGCCCGCGCGGTCGGCCACCGCGCCGGCATCGATGAACATGGCGGTTTCGAAATCGGTGCGGTTGCCGCGGAACTCGATGGGCCGCTGCCATTCGGCGCTGGCCACGGTCAGGTAGCGGCCGCCATACAACTGGCCGTTGGAGGTGCGCGCCCCGATCTCACGGTAGCCGTAGCCGCGCACCGTGGTGTCGCCCCCGGTCAGGAACAGCGTGGTCACCGGGATCTCGGCCGCGCGGCGCGCGAGCACTGCACCGCCTTCGGCGCGCAGGGCCAGCCGGCTGGTGCGGGTGACGCCTTCGCCCATGTCCACGCGGCCCATGGGGTAGAACGACTGCCACCGCAGGTAGGCCCGCACGAACGGGTCGCGCTCGGGCCGCAGCGTGGTGCCCACGCCCAGCTCCGCGGCCAGGCCGAAGCCCCGCGTGGGATTGGTGGTGTTGTTGAAGTAGCGGCCCGTCCAGCCGTAGTTGGCGCTGATGGCCGCGCTGGAGGGCGGCGCGTCCGTGCCCTGGCTCTTGGCGGTGTCGTGCTGCAGGAAATAGCTGCGGTCGATGTGGTCGGTGCTCTTGCTGCGGCCGCCCCGCAGGCGGCTGCTGTTGACCTCGTAGTCGCCCGTGGTCTCGCGCTGCACCTGCGCGCCGGTGAACCAGCGCCAGCCGTCCTCGCCGGGCAGGTCGGTCCAGTCGGTGGACAGCAGCTTGTTCTTGCGGTCCACCGAGACCTTGCTGACGGCGCGCCAGCCGATGCCGGGCAACTGGTTGTGGATGTGGTCCACGCTCAGCCGCGGGCCGCTGTCGGTCGACAGGCCCACGCCGAACACCACCTTCTGCAGGGGGGCCTCGCGCACCTGGGCCACCACGGGCGCGGCCTGCGGGTCGGTGCCATCGGTTTCCAGCGAGAGGAACACGGCGTCGTAGTAGCCGCTGCTGGCCAGCCGCATCTGCGCATCGAGCAACTGGGCTTCGCTGTAGTCGGCACCCGTGGGCAGGCGGGCGATGCGGCGCGCACCGTCGGCGCTGTAGCGCTCTCCGCCCTGCACGCGCAGCGCGCCGAAGCGGTAGGGGGGGCCGGGGTCGTAGGTCACGCCCAGCTGGGCTTCGTTGCGGTCGGCGTCGATTTCCGCGCGGCTTTTGGCGATGCTGGCGGTGGGATAGCGCGTGGCTTGCAATTGGCGCAGGCCCTGGGATTTGGCGCCGTCCCAGGCGTCCTGCGTGAAGGGCTGGCCGGGCGCGAGCGACCAGCTGCGCTGCACGCGCGCGCGTCGGTTGGCGAACTGGGGCGAATCGGCCTCGGCGCCGGTGAAATCGATGTCGGCGCGGGCCACGCGGGTCTGCGGGCCGGGCTCCACCTCCACGGTGATGGTGCGCGGCGCGCCGGCGCTGCCGGGCGTCTCCTGCATCGTGATGGTGAGCGTGGGGCTGAAATAGCCCAGGGTGCCGAGCAACTCTCGCGCGTTGGACTCGGCCGCGCCCAGCAGGCGGGTGATCTCGCTCGACTGCAGGTCGGGCAGCTGGCGAAAGCGCTGCAGCTCCATGTGCCGCGTGAGGTATTCGCGCACGGCATCGGGTGCGCGCACTTCGAGCGAGAACGCATCGGGCCCGGTGCCGGCACCGGCATCGGACTGGATGGTGTTGTTGTCCACCGTGCCTTCCTTGGCGCCCGGCAGCAGGCTGCAGCCCTGCAGGGCCACCAGGCTCGAAAGCAGCAACGCCGGCCACAAGGCCGGCGTCGGAAATCGTCTCGAAAAATGCGTTGCGGGGAGGGACACGTAAAAGAGGGCTTTGTGGGGCTGGAAGGGAGTGCTGCCAGGCCGTCGCATCCGGGGTGCGCAACGGCAATTGGGGGCACTATGGCCTGAAAAACGCACCGCCGCTGTCAGACAGCGGCGCGCGCTGGGTGGTCCCGGCAGTCAGGCGGTCACTTGGACAGCAGCCGCATGGTTTCTTCCAGGCCCTTGAGCGACAGCGGGTACATGCGCTGGCCCACGATCTGCTGGATGATGCCGATGCTTTGCCGGTACTGCCACACGCCCTGCGGCTCGGGGTTGATCCAGGCGAACCGGGGAAAGGCATGGATCAGGCGCTGCAGCCACTCGGCGCCGGCCTCTTCGTTGTCGTATTCCACGCTGCCGCCGGGCTGCAGGATCTCATAGGGGCTCATGGTGGCATCGCCCACGAAGATGAGCTTGTAGTCCTTGTTGTACTTGCGGATGATGTCCCAGGTCGGAAACTTCTCGGCGAAGCGGCGGCGGTTGTTCCTCCACATGAAGTCGTACACGCAGTTGTGGAAGTAATAGAACTCCAGGTGCTTGAACTCCGTCTTCACCGCGGAAAAAAGCTCTTCCACGCGCTGCACGTGCTCGTCCATGGTGCCGCCCACGTCCATGAGCAGCAGCACCTTCACGTTGTTGTGGCGCTCGGGGACCATCTTGATATCCAGGTAGCCCGCGTTCGCCGCCGTGCTGCGGATGGTGTCCGGCAGATCCAGCTCCATCTCGTGCCCTTCGCGAGCGAACTTGCGCAGCCGCCGCAGCGCCACCTTGATGTTGCGCGTGCCCAGTTCCTGCGTGTCGTCGTAGTCCTTGTAGGCGCGCTGGTCCCACACCTTCACGGCGCTCTTGTTCTTGCCCGCGCCGCCGATGCGCACGCCCTGCGGGTTGTAGCCGCCGTGCCCGAAGGGGCTGGTGCCGCCCGTGCCGATCCACTTGTTGCCGCCCTCGTGGCGCTCCTTCTGCTCTTCCAGGCGCTTCTTGAGCGTTTCCATCAACTCGTCCCAGCCCATCTTCTCGATGGCGGCCTTCTGCTCGGGCGTGAGCTCGCGCTCCAGGATCTTGCGCAGCCAGTCGGCGGGGATGTCCTTGCGGAAGTCGGCCACCATCTCCACGCCCTTGAAATAGGCGCCGAAAGCCCGGTCGAACTTGTCGAAGTGCTTCTCGTCCTTCACGAGCACGATGCGCGCGAGGTGGTAGAAGTCGTCCAGGCTCCAGGCGTCGTCCGAGTTCGGGCCCACCACGCCGGCCTGCAGGGCCTCCAGCAGGGTGAGGTATTCCTTCACCGACACCGGCAACTGGCCGGCGCGCAGGGTGTAGAAGAAGTCGATCAGCATGGGTTGAAGCCTTTTAGCCCTCTGGCGCTTATTCCACTAGGGCGTGCTGCTGCAAAAGGTATAGCAACTGGGCTTTGGCTTCCGGCCATTCGCCCGAGCGCATGCTGTACATCACCGTGTCGCGGATGGTGCCGTCGCGGCGCAGCGCGTGGCCGCGCAGCACGCCGTCTTTTTTTGCACCCAGGCGCTCGATGGCGCGCTGCGAGGCGAAGTTGTAGTTGTCGGTGCGCCAGCCCACCACGTGGCATCCCAGCGTGTCGAAGGCGTGGCCCAGCAGCAGCAGCTTGCACGTGGTGTTGACATGCGTGCGCTGCACACTCTTGGCATACCAGGTGAAGCCGATCTCCACGCGCTTCACGGCCGGCACGATGTCGTGGTAGCTGCTGGTGCCCAGCACTTTGCCCGTGTCTTCCTGCACCACGGCGAAGGCGAAGCGGTGGCCTTGCTCGCGGCCGGCCAGGGCGGTCTCGATGTAGGCGCGCACGTCCTGCGGCTCGGGGACGGAGGTGATGCGCAGCGTCCAAAGCGCGCCATCGGTGGCCGCGGCGCGCAGGCCCTCTTCATGCGACAGCGCAAGGGGCTCCAGGCGGATGCCGCGATCGCGCAGGGTGACGGGTTCGACGAAAGCCATGGAAAGAATCACTCCTTGTCGCTGGGTGCGCGGCTGGCGCGCCAGCGCCGTGCCGCCTGCAGGCCGAAGCCGCCGCCCAGGCCCACGAGGGCGATGCCCGCCAGGCTGGACGGGCCGTAGCCCGAGGTGAAGACGTCGAAGCCCAGCAGGTGGCCGATCCAGTAGCCCGCGAGCGCTCCGCCCACGAAGCCCACGGCGTCGGACAGGCCTTCCATCAGCAGGCGGCGTGCGCTGCTCATCGCGGGCCCTTCATCGGTTGCGCTGGTTCATGAAGACCAGCTTCTCGAACAGGCCCACGTCCTGTTCGTTCTTGAGCAGGGCACCCACGAGCGGCGGCACGGCGACCTTTTGGTCGGCGCTTTGCAGGGCTTCGAGCGGAATGTCTTCGGCCACGAGCAGCTTGAGCCAGTCGATGAGTTCGCTAGTGGACGGCTTCTTCTTGAGGCCCGGCAGGCCGCGCACGTCGTAGAACGTCTTCATCGCCACGGCGAGCAGTTCGGCCTTGAGCGTGGGAAAGTGCACGTCCACGATCTTGCGCATCGTCTCGGCTTCGGGGAACTTGATGTAGTGGAAGAAGCAGCGGCGCAGGAACGCGTCGGGCAGCTCTTTTTCGTTGTTGGACGTGATGAAGACCAGCGGCCGGTGCTTGGCGCGGATGAGTTCGCGCGTTTCGTAGCAGTAGAACTCCATGCGGTCGATCTCGCGCAGCAGATCGTTCGGGAATTCGATGTCGGCCTTGTCGATCTCGTCGATCAGCAGCGCCACGGGCTGGTCCGCGGTGAAGGCCTGCCACAGCACGCCCTGCACGATGTAGTTGAGGATGTCCTTCACGCGCTCGCTGCTGTCGGCATCGCCCAGCTGGCTGTCGCGCAGGCGGCTCACGGCGTCGTATTCGTACAGCCCCTGCTGCGCCTTGGTGGTGGACTTGATGTGCCACTGCAGGAGCGGCATGCCCAGCTCGCGCGAGACCTCTTCGGCCAGCATGGTCTTGCCGGTGCCGGGCTCGCCCTTGACGAGCAGCGGGCGCTGCAAGGTGATGGCCGCATTCACTGCGAGCATCAGGTCCTGAGTGGCAACGTAACTCTGTGAGCCTTGGAATTTCATGGGCCGTAAATAGGGTAATCGTTGATAAAAGGCCTGGAAAGGCGCTGGCTATAATCGTTTTCTGCCCGAGCACCGACAAACTTCCACGAGATTGTGCGCGCAAAATGAACAAGAAGTTGACCACGATATTTGCCCTGGCTGTCGCTTGCGTGACCGCGGTTTCGCAGGCCCAGGAGACCAAGGGCGATGCCAAGGCGGGCCAGGGCAAGGTCGCCATGTGCATCGGTTGCCACGGCATTCCGGGCTACCAGGCCAGCTTTCCCGAAGTGCACAAGGTGCCCATGATTTCGGGGCAGGGCGAGCGCTACATTGCCTCGGCCCTGAACGCCTACAAGAAGGGCGACCGCAAGCACCCGACCATGCGCGGCATTGCCGACTCGCTCACCGACCAGGACATCGCCGATGTGTCCGCGTACTACGCGGCCCAGGTGCGCGAGGGCGCCAACCTGCCGGCCAAGCCCACGCGCGAGCCGAGCGTGCAGGTGGCGCAGCTGCTGCAAAAGGGCGCGTGCGTGTCCTGCCACGGCGATAACTTCGCCAAGCCCATCGATCCGTCGTATCCCAAGATTTCAGGCCAGCATGCGGACTATCTGTTCGTGGCGCTCAAGGCCTACAAGGCCGACCCGAACAACGCGCACCTGGGCCGCTCGAACGCCATCATGGCGGGCATTGCCAAGCAGTTCACGAATGCCGAACTGAAGGCGCTGGCGGGCTACATCGGTTCGCTCGACGGCGAGCTGCAGGTGGTGCCGCAGTCGCGTTTTCGCTGACCGTCGCGCGCCGGGGCCTCGCCCCGCAGCTGTCCGTCCCACCCCGCCTTCTGGCGGGTTTTTCTTTGGCTGGAAGATGGCTCAGGCCATGCCCCGGGGCGGGTGCGCAGCAGGGCCGATGGAGGTCCGGATCGGCGTGGAGGGGCGTTATATTTTGGTGTGCCCTGTCTTTCGTTCCATCCCATCAACGCATCTCCATGAGGCCAACGCATGAGCATTTCCGTCGCCGGTCGCCAACTACAGAATTCCTCTGCCTTGTCGGAGTCGGGGCGGCACGCCCTGGCCTTCGTGGACGGCGGTCCGCAATGGCTGGACTGGGCCATCGCTTCGCCCGGGGCCCATTACCACTTCCCCGATGAGACCGCCCTGCTGGATGGCACGCAGAAAGGCCTGCACGGGTCTCCCATGGCGCTGCTGCCCGGCTTGGGGCTGGCGGTCAGCCCGGTCAAGCTGATGACGCTGGGGTTGAGCGACCTTCGCACCCTGGCGCTTGCCGAAGCCGGCGATGCCAGCCCTGCGGTGGTCGCGCAGGTCCAGCGCGTCCTGCAAGAGCATCGGCTGCTCACCGCCGCGGACCTGCGCAACGCGCAGGCGTTCCTGGCCTCGCTGGGCGTGGCGGGGGCCCCGGTGTTCCAGTGCATCGATTTCATGGACTGGGTGGCGCTGTGCGAATTGCCGGGCGGATCCTTTGGCGGGCCCGCGCCTTCGCAGCCGCTGCAGTCGGAGGCCGCGAAATTCGGCGTGGACCAGGCGCGCACGCCCCGCGAGTTCGCCGACTACTACCGCGTCTATCTGCACCTGGCGGCCCATCTGCCCGAACTTGCGCAGGCGTCCGCGGCACAACGCAGCGAGGCGGCGCAAGCGGCGCTCTATGCCTTGCTGCCAGCACTTCTCGGTGCGCTCGATGGTCCGGTGCTGAGTGCGGTGCCGACGTCTCCGGCGGAGGTGCGGATGGCGGTGTACAACTGGCTGGCAATGGGCAGGCGCATCGGCTTTTCCCGGCCGTCCGAGGGCGTTCGGTGCATCGTCGAGGGCGCCAGGTACCGGGGTGAGACCGGCGCGGCGGCCGCGCGGATCGTCGACGCGGCCCTTCAGCAGGCGATGGCGGTGCTGGCCGCGAATGACCTGCGGTCGGCGCGGCTGGGCCAGGACGGAGCGACGATGGCCGCGCCGGTCGGCCCTGCGAACGCGCAGATCGAGTTGCAAGTGTCCAGCGCGGGCCTCGTTTCCCTGACGCGCCTCGGCGGCACGGACGCATAGCCACCGCTGCAGGCCCTTCCGGGGCCCTGCGGGGTTCTCATTCGCGCGGGGACAGGTCCATGAGTTCCAGTGGTGCCGGCCGTCCGAATTGGTAGCCCTGGGCCTGGGCGCAGCCCATGGCGCGCAATTGGCGGGCCTCGCCCTCGGTTTCCACGCCCTCGGCCACCACGGCCACGCCAAACCCCTTGGCGATGTTGAGTACGGCGGTCACGATGGCCGCGTCCTGGGGCGAATGCAGCAGGTTGCGCACGAAGCGCTGGTCGATCTTCAGGCAGTCGAACGGCAGCCGGCTCAGGTAGGCCAGCGAGGAATACCCCGTGCCGAAATCGTCGATGGCGATCTTCACGCCCAGCGCGCGGATGGCGGCCAGGCGTGCCTGCGTCACGCCGTCGTCCTCGATCAGCACCGATTCGGTCAGCTCCAGCGTGAGGTGGTCCGGCGGAAGCCCGCTGTCGCGCAGCACCTGCTGCAGCGTGGCGGGGAAGTCCGACTGGATGAGCTGGCGCGCCGACACGTTCACATGGATGTCGAAGCCCTCCGGCAGGCGGGGCAGTTGGTCCGCAATGGCCTGCGTGGCCGCGCGCAGCACCCAGTCGCCCAGGGCCAGGATGAGGTCGGATTCCTCGGCGATGGGAATGAACGTGCCGGGCGGCACCAGCCCGCGCGTGGGGCTGTTCCAGCGCACCAGGGCTTCCGCCCCTGTGACGCGCCCACTGGCCAGGTCGATCACGGGCTGGTAGTGCACGAGGAACTGGCCTTTTTCCAGCGCCTGGCGCAGTTCGATGGCCAGCCGCGTGCGCTCCATCGACTGCTCGACCATGCAGGGCTCGAACACCACGCACTGGTTGCGGCCGCGCCGCTTGGCCTCGCCCAGCGCGATGCTGCCGTTGCGCAGCCATTCCGCCAGATGCTCGCCCGCCAGCGAGCCCGCGACCACGCCCACCGAGGCATTGAGCATGACCTCGTCCGCCCCCACGGAAAACGGGGTGGAGAACAGGCCCAGCACGGCCTTGCCGATGGTGTCTTCCGCCACCGCGTGCCCGTCCAGGTGCAGCAGCGCGAACTCGTCGCCGCCGAGTCGCGCCATCAGCACGGTGGCCGGCAGGTGCTGGCGCATGCGCTCGGCGATGGCCTGCATCAGCCGGTCGCCGGTGCCGAAGCCCACGCTGTCGTTGATGGCGCGAAAGGCATCCAGCCCCACCAGGCTCAGCACGGCCCAGCGCGGGGATTTCCAGTCGGCCTTCTCCAGCAGGCCGCGCCGGGTGAGCAGGCGGGTGAGGGGATCGCTCAGCAACTGCTCGCGCATCTGCTGGAAGGACTGGCGCAGCCGGTCGGCCATCTGGTTGAAGGCCTGGATGAGGGTCGTGGTCTCGCGCAGTGCGCTGGTGTGCGGCAGCAGGCCCGGTTCCCAGTCGCCGCGCGACAGGCGGTTGGCGGCGTCGGCCGTGAGCAGGATGGGACGCGCCACGCGCTGCACTGCCCACAGCCCCAGCAGCAGCCCGAGCAGGGCGATGCCGCTCGCCGCCAGAATGGAGCGGCGGCTGATGACGCGCGTGTCGCCCAGCAGGTCCGACTCGGGCAGCAGCACGACGATGCGCCAGTCGATGCCGGGCTGCTGCGTGAACGGGGTCACGCGGGCGAAGTAGCGTTCGCCGTTGTATGCGAACTGAAAATCGATGCCCGCATCGGAGCGGGCGTGGGGCAGGGCGGCGACGGCGGCGCGGATGGGCGCGCTGGCGCTCCGGCCGGCGGTGAGCCGCTCGCGCTCTCCGCCCCGCGGGGCGGGCTGCTCCGACAGCACCGAGCCGCCTTCGGACTGCGCCACCAGCCGCTGCTCCGTGTCCAGGATGAAGATGTGGCCGTTCCCGCGCAAGGGGTCGTCCCGCAGGAACTGGTTGAGCGTGTCCAGGCGCACATCGGCCTCCATCACGCCCACCATCTGGCCGTTGGCGATCACGGCGGAGGCGGCCGAGATGGTGACATCGGCGCGCTCTCCGGCCGTGGTGTAGATCGGGGACCAGCCTGCCTGCCCGGACCGGGCCACGGGCACGTACCAGGGCCGTGTGCGCGGATCGTAGCCGCGGAACGAGGCCGACACCGCGTCGGGCGTGCCGCTCTGGTACACGTGCATCAGGCCCTCGGTGGAGCGGTCCTTGAGGATGAGCCGAAAGCCGTCCGCCTCGCGGCGCATGCCGGTGTATTCGCCGTCACGGCTGCCGAAGCTCAGCAGGCTGATCTGGCGCTCGTCGCGGTACAGGGCATCGAATACGGCGCGCAGGTGTTCGTGGATGGGCCGCATGTCGCCCGGCTGGTACAGGCCGTGGCGGCCGATGGCATCGGCGATGTCGCGCTGGATCTCAAAGGGCCGCGAGAGAAAGCGCGACAGCCGGTCCCGGGCGGTGAGCGTCACGGCGTCCAGCAGCCGCACGCTTTCCTGGTCGATCAGGTGGCCGATCTGCCGCTGCTGGGTGAAGGCATGCAACGCCACAGTGGCCGCGAACAGCACGGCGAACGGGACGGCAATGGCGGTGCGCAGAGAAATCTGCCACCGGCGCATGTCAGGCCCCCTGGTCGGGTGCGAGGGCACCGCGGGTCCGTGGGCACCGTGCAGGGAGCGGCCTGGCCCACAGGGCCACCGCGGCGGGCAACGCTGCCGGTTGGTCAGCGATCGAGAGGGCGGTCCTGGACATGATGGCGTGCAGCGGGCGGTGCGCCCTCAGTCCCGGGTGGCGCGCCGCTGCACGCAGGCGACATACGCATCGCCATCGGGCGGGCGACCGGAGCGCTGGCTTTCCCACAGCATCTGACCCAGGCATTCCATGGCGGCGTGGTGCGCATCGAGCAGCGAGTCCTTGCGGGCGGCCAGCAGTTCGACGGCCTGGCGGATGCCTCGCGGCTGGTCGATGCTGCACTGCTCGCTGATCGACAGGTGCATGGACAGATGCAGGAAGGGGTTGGCGCGGTCCGGCGTCTCGTCGTAGTTGCGGGCCAGGGCTGCATCGACGTCGGCCAGATCGGCGTGGTATTCGGGGTGCTCTGCGATCCACAGGCTGGCCAGGGTCTCGATGGCTTCCATGGGCTGGCCGGCCTGGGATTTGGCGTACACGGCGCAGAAAAAGCGCCGCACATCGGCTTGGGACGGATTGAACATGGCAGCCAGCGTAGCACGGGCAAAGCGGGTTTTAAGCAGGGGTTGCACGGTAGGAAAGCGGGCATTCCAGCGTGCGGTGCGCCGGCGCGCCCCGCATGGCCGGCGCGCCGCGCCGCAAACCGTCAGAAGGTCTCCCAGTCGTCGGCGTTGTGCTTGCCCCCTGCTGCGGGCGCTGGCGCGGCGGCGGGGGGGGCGGCGATGGCCCGTGGCTTCTGGGTGGGGGCCTTGGGCGCGGTGGGGGCCTTGCTGGGCGGGGCTTTGGCGGCGGGCGCCGACAGCCAGGTGGGCGCGGGCTGGGGCGTGGCCCGGGGCGCTGCGGCCGCCCGTGCGGGCAAGGCGGCCTTCGGGCGGACCGGCGCCGGGAGGGGGGCGGACACGGGTGCCGCAGTGGGGGCCATCACCGCGGGACGCGGTGCGGCCATGCCGCTGCCGGCCGCCAGCTTGAATACGGCCACGGCCTGCACCAGTTGGTCGGCCTGCACGCGCAGGCCCGAGGCCGCGGCCGCGCTTTGCTCGACCAGGGCGGCGTTCTGCTGGGTGGCCTGGTCCATCTGCACCACGGCTTCGCCGACCTGGGCGACGCCATCGCTTTGCTCGCGGCTGGCCGCGCTGATCTCGCCCACGATGGCGGTCACCCGGCGGATGGAGGTCACCACCTCCTGCATGGTGGCGCCGGCCTGGTCTACCAGCGCCGTGCCCTGTTCCACGCGCTCCACGCTGGCGCTGATGAGGTTCTTGATTTCCTTGGCGGCATCGGCCGAGCGGCCTGCCAGGCTGCGCACCTCGCTGGCCACCACGGCGAAGCCGCGGCCCTGCTCGCCCGCGCGGGCGGCTTCCACGGCGGCGTTCAGCGCCAGGATGTTGGTCTGGAAGGCAATGCTGTCGATCACGGAGATGATGTCCGAGATCTTTCGCGAGCTGTCGTTGATGCCCTTCATGGTGTCCACCACCTGGTTGACCACCTCGCCGCCCTTCACCGCGACGTCGCTCGCATCCTGCGCGAGCTGGTTGGCCTGGCGGGCGTTGTCGGCGTTTTGGCGCACGGTGCTGCCCAGTTCCTCCATGGACGCGGCCGTCTCTTCCAGGGCCGAGGCCTGCTGCTCGGTGCGCTGGCTCAGGTCATTGTTGCCCTGGGCGATCTCCGCGCTGGCGGTGGCCACGCTCTCGGCATTGCCGCGCACGGTGCCGACGGTCTGCACCAGGTTGCTCTGCATGCGCTGCAGGGCAGTCAGCAGGGCACCGGTTTCGTCCCTGGATTGGGAAACGATCGGCACGCTCAGGTTGCCGTCGGCCACGCGGTCGGCGGCGTCCACGGCGTCCTGCAAGGGGGCCGTGACGGAACGCGTGATGAAGAAAGCGCAGACCGCGCCGATCAGCGCGGCGATGAGCGCCACCACCCAGACGATCGTGCGGGCGGTGAGGTAAGCGGCGTGGGCTGCGGCGCCGCCGTCCTGCATGTTCTTTTCCTGCAGGTCCACCATCTTCTTCAGGGTGGCCAGTAAGGTGCCCTGAATGGCGTAGCGGGGGCCGAACAGCAATTGCTGGCCCTCTTCGTTCTTGTTTTGCACGCCGAGAGCGCCCACATCCTGGCTGAACGCGATGAAGGCCGCGCTCTGGGTCTTGAGGTCCTGGATGAGCGCGCGTTCTTCGGCGGTGTCGGCCAGCTTTTCCAGCGTGCCGATGAGCGTGCCCATCGACGCTACGTTCTTGTCCAGCGCCGCCTTGTTGGGCGCCATGGCTTTTTCATCGGCCAGGATGATGAGGTTGCGTACCACGCGTGCCGTGTCCATGGTGAGGTAGGACAGCTGCTGGCTGGCTGCGGCCTTGGGGTACAAGTCGGTTATGAGTTGCTGCGAAGCTTCGTCCTGGTCGGCGAGCCGGAGCAGGCTCATGCCGGTGATGATTGCCATGAGCAGGAGCACCACGCCGAAGCCGAGGCCCAGGCGCAGGCCCAGTTTGAGATTTTTCATGGAAGGGACTTCCTGGAAATGACCGATTGGAGAGGTGGCAACAGCAAGCTGCCAATTTGTCATTAATCGTAACCACTAATTGCCAGGGGCCCTGGACGCCGCCCTTTTTTGGGCGGCTTCACTGGCCGGCTGTGGGAAAAATTCCACAGCGGCCCGCCGGTCAGCGGCGCGTGCCCAGCGTGCGCGAGATGGCTTCGGCCGCCTTGAGCAGGGCCGGCAGCAACTCGGTCTGCATCATCTCGGCGCTGGTCCGGTTGGCCTGCCCGCTGATGTTGAGCGCCGCCACCGTTTGCCCGGCCCGGTTGCGCAGCGGCGCGGCGACCGAAATCAGGCCCTCTTCCAGTTCCTGGTTGATCAGACACCAGCCCTGCGCGCGGGCCTGGCGCACGGCAGCGAGCAGGGCGTCGTCGTCCAGCAGGGTGTGGGGGGTGAGCCGCTGGCGTGGCACCTTCGGCAGCAGCGCCACCACGTCGGCATCGGGCTGGCCGGCCAGCAGCACGCGGCCCATGGACGTCCAGAAGGCGGGCAGGCGAGAGCCCACGCCCAGGTTGGTGCTCATGATCTTGTGGGTGTGCACGCGCAGCACGTAGACGATGTCGCTGCCGTCCAGCACGGCGGCCGAGCAGGATTCGTGCACCTGGTCCACCAGCGCTTCCATCGTCGGCTCGGCCAGATCCCAGATCGGCATGGACGACAGGTAGGCAAAGCCCAGGTCCAGGATGCGCGGGGTCAGCCGAAACAGCCGCCCATCGCTTTCCACATACCCCAGCGTCTGCAAGGTGAGCAGGATGCGCCGCGCCCCGGCGCGCGTGAGGCCCGTGCGGGCCGCCACTTCGCTCAGCGTCTGCTGCGGCGCGGTGGCGCTGAACGAGCGGATCACCTCCAGCCCACGGGCGAACGACTGCACATAGCTGTCTCCCGGCCTAGGGTTATCACCAGTCTCCGCGGGGGTATCGCTCATAAGCATTTGGTCCTAAAATTCATTATACGAACATTTGTTCTATATGCGAACAAATGCCCAGCCGCTCCGGCGGGACCCGAATTCTCACCTTTAGGCTTCTCCTTTCCCCATGATCAACAAGATTGCGGATTCCGTGGCCCAGGCCCTGTCGGGCATTCAGGATGGCGCCACCGTGCTGATCGGCGGCTTCGGCACCGCCGGCATTCCCGGCGAACTGATCGACGGGCTGATCGAGCAGGGCGCGCGCGACCTCACCGTGGTGAACAACAACGCCGGCAACGCCGACGCGGGCCTGGCCGCGCTGCTCAAGGCCGGCCGGGTGCGCAAGATCATCTGCAGCTTTCCGCGCCAGGTGGACAGTCACGTGTTCGACGGCCTGTACCGCTCCGGCCAGCTGGAGCTGGAACTGGTGCCCCAGGGCAACCTGGCCGAGCGCCTTCGCGCGGCCGGGGCGGGCATCGGCGCCTTCTTCTGTCCCACGGGCTACGGCACGGAGCTGGCCAAGGGCAAGGAAACGCGCGAGATCGGCGGCAAGCAGTACGTGCTGGAGTACCCCATCCAGGGCGACGTGGCGCTGATCAAGGCCGAGCGGGGCGACCGCTGGGGCAACCTCACCTACCGCATGTCCGCCCGCAACTTCGGCCCCGTCATGGCCACCGCCGCGCGGCGCACCGTGGCCACGGTGCACGAGGTGGTGGAGCTGGGCGCGCTCGACCCCGAGGCCATCGTCACGCCCGGCATCTACGTGAGCCACGTGGTGCGGATCGACCGCGTGGCCACGCAGGCCGGCGGCTTCAAGAAGTCAGCATGAAAATGGCCCCCAGCGCAACAGGAGCTAGCGTGAGTAGGTATCAAAAAAGAAGCAAAGACGAACTGGCCGCCCGCGTGGCGCAGGACATCCACGACGGTGCCTACGTCAACCTGGGCATCGGCCAGCCCACGCTGGTGGCCAACCACATTCCACCGGGCCGCGAAGTCATCCTGCAAAGCGAGAACGGCATCTTGGGCATGGGCCCGGCGCCGGCCGCGGGCGACGAGGACTACGACCTCATCAACGCCGGGAAGCAACCCGTCACGCTGCTGGCGGGCGGTGCGTACTTCCACCATGCCGACAGCTTCGCCATGATGCGCGGCGGCCACCTGGACATCTGCGTGCTGGGGGCCTTCCAGGTCAGCGCCACGGGCGACCTGGCCAACTGGAGCACGGGCGAGCCCGGCGCCATCCCCGCCGTGGGCGGCGCCATGGACCTGGCCATCGGTGCCAAGCAGACCTGGGTGATGATGGACCTGCTCACCAAGCAGGGCCGGTCCAAGGTCGTGCCGCAATGCACCTACCCGCTGACCGGCATCGGCTGCGTCAAGCGCATCTACAGCGACCTGGCCACGCTGGCCTGCACGCCCGAGGGCCTGGTGCTCATCGATGCCGTGCCGGGCCTCGACCATGCCGAACTCGAGCGCCTCGTGGGCCTGCCCATCCGGCCATCGCACGCCTGACCCCGGCCGCCTCGGCGCCTTTCCCGACCAACACCCTGGAGACAAAGACCATGACGCAAGCCTTCATCTGCGACGCCATCCGCACGCCCTTCGGCCGCTACGGCGGTGCCCTGTCCAGCGTGCGCACCGACGACCTGGGCGCCATCCCGCTCAAGGCGCTGATGGCCCGCAACCCGAACGTGGACTGGGCCGCCGTGGTGGACGTGCTCTACGGCTGCGCCAACCAGGCCGGCGAAGACAACCGCAACGTCGCCCGCATGTCCGCGCTGCTGGCCGGCCTGCCGATCGACGTGCCCGGCGCCACCATCAACCGCCTGTGCGGCTCGGGCCTGGACGCCGTGGGCACGGCCGCGCGCGCCATCAAGTCCGGCGAGGCGGGCCTGATGATCGCCGGCGGCGTGGAGAGCATGAGCCGCGCCCCCTTCGTGATGCCGAAGGCCGAAACCGCCTTCAGCCGCGCCAATGCGGTGTACGACACCACCATCGGCTGGCGCTTCGTCAACAAGCTCATGAAGGCGCAGTACGGCGTGGATTCGATGCCCGAGACGGCCGAGAACGTGGCCGACGACTACGGCATCGAGCGCGAAGCGCAGGACCGCATGGCGCTCGCCAGCCAGCGCAAGGCCGTGGCCGCCCAGCAGGCCGGCCACCTGGCGCGCGAGATCACGCCCGTGCAGGTGCCGCAGAAGAAGGGCGAGCCCGTCACCGTGGACCAGGACGAGCACCCGCGCGAGACCAGCCTGGAGGCGCTCGCCAAGCTCAAGCCCGTGGTGCGCGAAGGTGGCACGGTGACGGCCGGCAACGCCAGCGGCGTGAACGACGGCGCCTGCGCGCTGCTGCTGGCCGATGAGGCGAGCGCCGCCCGGCACGGCCTCACGCCAAAGGCCCGCGTGGTCGGCATGGCCACGGCCGGCGTGGCCCCGCGCGTGATGGGCATCGGCCCGGCGCCGGCCACGCAGAAGGTGTTGCAACTGACGGGCCTCACGCTCGATCAGCTCGATGTGATCGAACTCAACGAAGCCTTCGCCGCGCAAGGCATCGCCGTGCTGCGCCAGCTGGGCCTGCAGGACGACGACGCGCGCGTGAACGCCTGGGGCGGCGCCATCGCGCTGGGCCATCCGCTGGGCGCCAGCGGCGCGCGCCTGGCCACCACGGCGGTGAACCGCCTGCATGCCACGGGCGGGCGCTACGCGCTGGCCACCATGTGCATCGGCGTGGGGCAGGGCATCGCCGTGGTGCTTGAACGCGTCTGATCGGCCCGCTGCGAAACCCCAGGAAATCAAGCCCGTGTCCACTGCCACCCTCCACACCCCCGCCGGCGCCTTCCGCGTGCGCCTCGACGGCCCCGAAGGCGCACCCGTGCTGGTGCTCTCCAACTCCCTGGGCACCACCCTGGAGATGTGGGACGCGCAAGCCGCGCGCTTCGCCACCACGCACCGCGTGCTGCGCTACGACACGCGCGGCCACGGCGCGAGCGTGGCCTCGCCCGGCCCGTACACGGTCGACCAGCTGGGCAGCGACGTGCTGGCGCTGCTCGACGCGCTGGCCATCGAGCGCGCCAGCTTCTGCGGCATCTCGATGGGCGGCCTCACCGGCCTGTGGCTGGGCGTGAATGCCCCCGCGCGGCTGGACCACCTGGTGGTGGCCAACAGCGCCGCGAAGATCGGCACGGCCGAGGGCTGGACATCGCGCGCCGCGCTGGTCCGCGAGAAGGGCACGGCGGCCATGGCCGAACTGGCCGCATCGTCGCCCAGCCGCTGGTTCACCGATGCCTTCGTGGCTGCGCAGCCCGCCGTGGTGCAGCGCGCCCAGGGCTGGATCGCCGGCATTGCCCCCGAGGGCTACGCCGCCTGCTGCGAGGCCCTGGCCCAGGCCGACCTGCGCAGCGCCATCCGTGCCATCAGCGTGCCCACGCTGCTGGTCGCCGGCAGCGCCGACCCCGTGACCACGGTGGCCGATGCGCAGGCCATGCAGGCCATCATCGCGGGCGCGCAACTGGTGCAAGTGCCGGCCTCGCACTTGTCCAACCTGGAAGCGCCGGCCGCGTTCGATGCCGCGCTGGCCGCGTTCCTGGCGCGCTGAGCCGCGGCACGAAGAGAGACCGAGACCCCATGGACCCGCAGCCCACCAACCCCCGCTGGCAGCACCGGCCCGCCGGCTCCACCTGGGGCGACTTCGGCCCCCATGACCAACTGGGCCGCCTGAACCTGCTCACGCCCGAAAAGGTGCGCCAGGGCGTGGCCGAAGTGCAAGAGGGCCTGGCCTTCGCGCTGAGCCTGCCGCTGGACTACCCCGGCGGCAATGCCCTCAACCCCAATCGCCAGCCGCCCGTGCTGCGGCCGCTGCTGCGCAAGGGGCTGGTCAACTTCAATTGCCTGCTGGGTGCGCTGGAGCCGGGCCGCACCGACGTGCTGTCGGACGACCTGGCCATCCTGCACCTGCAGTACTCCACGCAGTGGGATGGCCTGGCGCACGCGGGCTCGATGTTCGACGCCAATGGCGACGGCCTGCCCGAAGCGCTGTACTACAACGGCTACGCCGCCGGCCGCGACATCGTGGGCCCGGACGACGTGCGCGATGCCGGCGTGCCCGCCGCGCCGGGAGCGGCCACCAGCACCTCGGCCGCGCATGCGCTGGGCATCGAGGGCATGGCCCGCACGGGCGTGCAGGGGCGCGGCGTGATGATCGATCTGCGCGCGCACCTGGGCGATGCCCGCACCGTGGTCGGCTACGACACGCTGATGCGCGTGCTGGAGGCCGACGGCGTGGCGGTGGAGCCGGGCGACATCGTCTGCCTGCACACGGGCTTTGCCGACGTGGTGCTGGGCATGCGCAGGCACCCCGATCCGGCCGTGCTGGCGGACCGCTGCGCCGTGCTGGACGGGCGCGACGACAGGCTGCTGCAATGGATCACCGACAGCCAGCTCGCCGCCATCGCCGCCGACAACTACGCCGTCGAAGCCTTCCCCGCCAAGGCGGGCCCGGCCTGCTGCGCCGCGCTGCCGCTGCACGAGCACTGCCTGTTCAAGCTGGGCGTGCACCTGGGCGAGCTGTGGCACCTGACGCCGCTGGCCGCGTGGCTGCGCGCGCGCCACCGCTCGCGATTCCTGCTGACGGCGCCGCCGTTGAATTTGCCCGGGGCCATCGCCTCGCCCGTGACACCGGTCGCCACCGTCTGAAGCCCTGACCGTCACCCCGTTCCGCTCAGTGCGCACTGCGCGGAAATCCATCCCCTGAAGCCGGTTAACCGGCGTTTGCAATGTGCCGGACCGCCGTGCACACGGAGACTGTTGTGCCTTTCATCATCGAGACCTTCGACAAGCCCGATCACCAGCACGTGCGCCAGGCCACGCGGGCCGCGCACCTGGCGTTTCTTGACCAGCACAAGGCCCTGCTGCTGGCTTGCGGCGCCAAGCTGGCCGACGACGGCAAGGATCTGGGGGGCGGCCTGTACGTGGTGGCGCTCGATTCGCGCGAAGAGGCCCAGCGCTTCGTCGAATCCGACCCGTTCCACGCCGCGGGCCTGTTCGAGCGCGTGACGCTCACGCGCTGGCGCAAGGCCTACGTCGATGGACAGAGCTACCTGTAAACCCCACGCGCCCCTGCATTCCCTGAAGAAGAAAGACCTTCCATGACCACTGCACCTGCACGCGAGCGCGTTCTCATCACCGGCGGCGGCGCCGGCATCGGCGCGGCGACGGCCGAGCGCTGCCGCGCCGACGGCTACGAGCCCGTCATCATCGATCGCGCGGTCGCCCATGTGCCCGGCGGCATCCAGGCCGACCTGTCCGACACCGCCGACACCGCGCGGGCCCTGCAGGAAGCGCTAGCGGGCGGGCCCATCACGCGCCTGGTCAACAACGTGGGCATCGTGGTGCCTGCCGAAGCCGCGGATCAGACGCTGGAACAATTCGACCTCGCCGTGGCGCTGAACCTGCGCTGCGCGCTGCAGTGCATGCAGGCGCTGCTGCCGGGCATGCAGGCGGCTGGCTTCGGGCGCATCGTGAACATGTCATCGCGCGCCGCGTTGGGCAAGGAGCTGCGCACCGCGTATTCGGCCACCAAGGCCGGCCTGATCGGCATGACGCGCGTGTGGGCGCTGGAGCTGGGCCGCCACGGCGTCACGGCCAACGCCATTGGCCCGGGCCCCATCCGCACCGAGCTGTTCGACCGCGCCAACCCGCCCGATGCGCCGCGCACCAAAGCCATCATCGACTCGGTGCCCGTCAAGCGCGTGGGCACGCCGGACGACGTGGCGCATGCCGTGTCCTATCTGCTCGATGCGCGCAGCGGCTTCGTCACCGGCCAGGTCTTGTACGTCTGCGGTGGCATGACCGTGGGCGTGGCCGGGGTCTAGCGCTTTCTCCTCGCGTTTTCTCAAAACCTCACAACACCAAAGAGACAATTTCCATGTCGAAAATCACCGCCTTCTTCACCGAACTGATGCGGCGCTACCTGCCCGATCCGTTCGTCTTCGCGATCATGCTCACGCTGCTGACCATGGCGCTCGCCTTCGGGGTGGAAAACCGCCCCATCAATGCCGTGGTGCAGGACTGGGGCAAGGGCTTCTGGAGCCTGCTGGCCTTCACCACGCAGATGGCGGTGATCCTGGTGATGGGCTACGTGCTGGCGGCCGCGCCCATCGTGGACCGCTTTCTCGACCGCATCGCCTCGCACGTGCACACGCCGCGCCAGGCCATCATCGTCGCCACCATCGTGGGCTGCGTGGGCAGCTACCTCAACTGGGGCTTCGGCCTGGTGATCGGCGGCATCATGGCGCGCAAGCTGGCGCTCAAGGTCAAGGGCGTGCACTACCCGCTCATCATCGCGGCGGCGTACACGGGCTTCACCATGTACAGCCTGGGTTTCTCGGCCACCATCCCCGTGCTCATCTCCACCAAGGGCCACGCGTTCGAAAGCACCATGGGGCTGATCCCGCTCACGCAGACGATCTTCTCCGCGCCCATCCTGCTGACCAGCCTGGCCGTGCTCATCGCACTGCCGCTGCTCAACGCCACCATGCACCCCAAGAAGGGCGAGCCGGTCGTGGAACTGGACCCGGCCACCGTGGCCGACACCAAGCCCGCCAGTGCCGAACACCTGCTGGGCGACGAGAAGACGCTGGCCTGGCGCCTGAACAACAGCCGCGTGCTGAGCCTGCTGATCGGCCTGTGCGGCATGGCGTACGTGGCCATGCACTTCATCCAGGGCGGCAACCTCGACCTGAACATGATCAACTTCTTCATCCTGTTCCTGGGGGTGCTGCTGCTGGGCACACCGATGAAGTACGTGGAGAAGGTCAACGAAGGCGTGAAGACCATCGGCGGGATCATCCTGCAGTTCCCGTTCTACGCTGGCATCATGGCCATCATGCACGGCTCGGGCCTGGTGGAGTCCATCGCGCACGTATTCGTGAGCGTCTCCACCGCCGACACGCTGCCGCTGTGGGGCCTGGTGAGCTCGTTCGTCATCAACTTCTTCGCGCCCTCGGGCGGCGGACACTGGGTGCTGCAGGGCCCGTTCATGATCAACGCGGCCACCACGCTGGGCGCCTCGCAGGCGCAGACCGCCATGTCGGTGATGCTGGGCAACGGCTGGAACGATCTGGTGCAGCCGTTCTGGATCCTGCCGGCGCTGGCGCTGTCCAAGCTCAAGCTGAAAGACATCATGGGCTACACGGTGGTCTCCATGCTGCTGGTGGGCGCGATCTACGCCGTGACCATGCTGGTCTGGCCGCACCTGTGACCGCAGGCGCCTCTCTTTTTTCCCTTTCCATCCCTTTTTCGTTTTCAAGGAGCAACCGATGCTGTTCATGGCTGAAATGACGGTGAACATCCCGTCCACGCTGGCCCCCGAAGTGGCCGACGAAATCAAGCGCAAGGAGAAGGAATATTCGCAGCAGCTGCAGCAGGGCGGGAAGTGGCGCCACCTGTGGCGCGTCGTCGGCGAATACGCCAACGTGAGCATCTTCGACGTCGCCAGCAACGACGAGCTGCACACGATCCTGAGCGGCCTGCCCCTGTTCCCCTACATGCAGATCAAGGTGACGCCGCTGGCCAACCACCCGTCGTCCATCGTGCAGGAATAACGGCGTTGGCCGCTGCGCCCCGCTGGCGGGCGCCGCACCCGGCACGCGCCCCGCTTTTCATCCCCATAAAGAGATCCGAGGAAACAACATGACTTCCGTCCGCCCAAGCCTTCGCTTCGCCGCCCATCGCCGCACCCTGCTGGCCGCCGCCCTGGCCGTGGCCGCCACCGCTGCGGTGCCCACCGCGTTTGCGCAGGCGTTCCCCAACAAGCCCATCACCATCATCGTGCCCTTCGCAGCCGGCGGCACCACCGACATCCTGGCGCGCGTGATCGGCCAGGGCCTGTCCGCCGAGCTGGGCCAGTCGGTGGTGGTGGACAACCGCGCCGGCGCGGGCGGCAACATCGGCGGCCAGATGGCCGCGCGTGCGCCGGCCGACGGCTACACGCTCTTCATGGGCACGGTGGGCACGCACGCCATCAACGCCGCGCTCTACAAGAAGATGCCGTTCGATCCGGTGAAGGACTTCGCGCCGCTCACGCGCGTGGCCAACGTGCCCAACCTGCTGGTGGCCAACCCCAACCAGCCCTACAAGACGGTGCAGGAGCTGATCGCCTATGCCAAAGCCAACCCCGGCAAGGTGAACTTCGGCTCGTCCGGCAGCGGCAGCTCCATCCACCTGTCGGGAGAGCTGTTCAAGAGCATGGCCAAGGTGGACATGCAGCACGTGCCCTACAAGGGCAGCGCCCCGGCCGTGACCGACCTGCTGGGCAACCAGATCGGCATCATGTTCGACAACATGCCCTCGGCCATCCAGCACGTGCGCTCGGGCAAGCTGCGCCCCATCGCCGTGACCACGGCCAAGCGCTCGCCCGAGCTGCCCGACGTGCCCACCATCGCCGAAGCCGGCGTGCCCGGCTACGAGGCCACGTCGTGGTTCGGCATGTTCGCGCCCGCCGGCACGCCCGCGCCCATCGTGGCGCAATTGAACAAGGCCCTGGTCAAGGTGCTGTCGCAGCCCGAGACGAAGAAGAAGCTGGCCGACCAGGGCGCCGAGCCGGTGAGCGAGACGCCCGAGCAGTTCGCCGCCTTCATCCAGTCCGAAAGCGCCAAGTGGGGCAAGGTCGTGAAGGAGTCCGGCGCCAGTGTGGATTGATTTGCTACGTTTTTAATAGCTATATGCCCTAGTGGAATTTGCGCTGGCGGCATTTTTTATGCAGATGCCGGTCGCGTGAATCGCGGTTGCCGGCACACACTCAGCAGAACGCCTGGCGCTGCACCTTGAGCGCATCGCGGTCGATGCTGGCTTGCAGCAGTGCCATGTCGTTCGCGTCCACGCCATGGCCGGCGAAGTGCTGCGGCCACCGGTCCACCGTGCGCGCCACGGCCTGGATGAGTTCGATGGCCCGAGAGCGCGGGATGCCGAACTCGCTCAGGTCCGTCAGCGCGTTGTCCAAAGTGGATTCCGCGCCGTGCCGGCCGACCACCATGGCCTGGTAGCCCATGTTCTGCAGGGTGGGCACCACGTCGAACGCGGGCGACAGCTCGTAGTACCCGTCCCAGCCCAGCCGCAGGCAGTGGTTGCGTTCGTGGTCGTCCGTGTTGTCCATGAGGATGTTGAACACCATGCGCTGGAACAGCTCTTCGCGCTGGGCTTTCTGCCGGTCCGGATGGGCCTGGCGCCGCAGCACGGTGGCCAGCGCCCCGTAGCTTTCCGCAAGGCCCGCCGCCGCCAGCGCCGTCCGGGCCGAGAGGCAATGCAGCCGCAGGGTCTGCCCGCCGATGTCGAGCCGGTCGAAGCGCTCGATGGTCAACGCATGGCGCCGCTTGCCGTGCGCGTGTCGCGAGGGCAGGGGCAGCACGCCGGTGGTGGCCACGTGGATGCCGGCCTGCGCTGCCAGCGTCATGGTGGCGTGCTCGATCAGCGGCGTGTCCACCGCGTCATCCCATTCGCTGAACTTGACAACGCAGGGTCTTTTGTCGGTCTGCAGCAGTGCCTTAGGCCTTGCGCCGCCCAGCGTGACGCCGGGCTGCACCAGGCGCTGGATGTCCGGCGTGATGGGCGCTTGTGTCTGCACGTCTTCCACGGCCTGCGCCAGCGAGGCCAGATCGCGCAGCTGCGGATAGGGCCCGATGCGCCGGGGCACGTAGTGCTCGGCGGAGGTGGAAATGCCCAGGGCGCCGAAGCGGTCGTCTCCGGCGAACAGCAGCATCTCCAGGATCGACAGGCGCGCGGGCCGGTCGATGTGGCGGATGATGCGCTCGCCCCACCGGTCGGGCCGCGCGTCGTCGATGGCGCCGGGGGCGCTGTCTTTGACGCCCGCACTGAACATCTGGCCGGTGACGAGGGGCAGGTTTTCGCTCAGCGCGAACTCCCACCAATCGGCCGCGTAGGTGAAGGTGGCGCAGTTGGGCACCAGCGGCGACAGGGCCACGGAGCCCGTCAGCACGGGGGCGGCCGGGTTGACCAGGGTCCAGACGTAGAGGGTGTCCTGCGGTTCGTAGGCACGGGGCGTGACCCCTTGCAGCGTCATGGCCGCTCTTTCTTGATGCCGGAGATGAGCGCGGCCAAGCCTGCAGCAGAGCGGTTGTAAGCGCTTTCGGGAGTCTGGGGCTCAGCGACTCCCATGGCTTTCTTCATTCCACCGGGACGGGTTCTATAGAAGGCGCTTGCCGCCTGTTGTCCGACGGATGAGGGCCCGGGGGGCGGTGTTTTTTTCGTCGTAGAACGGGGGCGTGGCTGGACTCGCGCCACTTCGCGCTCCAGCGAGGCGAGATCGTTCTGCGGAGCAATCAGATCGGCCAGCCCCTGCGCCTGGTTGATGAGCCACAGGCACATGACATACGACGCCATCGCCACGGAGGGATCGCCCCGCTCGATGCGGGCCATGGTCGGCTGCGACACACCCAGCCGCTGGGCCCACTGCGCCTGCGTTTCCCTGCGGCGCTTACGGGCGATGACGATGTTCTGCGCCAATTGCTCGATCTGCTGCAGTACGGCCTGGGGATAGTCTGCGGGAGGGGTGTTCTGTCTCGGCATTCATAGATGTTAGTGAAAATGCCTAAAAATAGAAACCTATGAATCAATGGCTTGGCCGGGGATCAGGGCAAGATAGTCAAAAAAATTCGCATAGATAGACGATTAATGAGAAAAGATAAATATCTATGAATAAATTGAGGAAATCAGCGATTGGCCCATAGCGATACCGGCCCACGAATGGAGCGCGAGCCGGCGGTTCGAGGGGTAGGGGCTGGGCACTGCGCGGGCGGCGGCCAGTTCCCATGCGGGCGGCGGGCAATAACGCCCTTCCGCCGGTCTCCAGGTCTTCAGAAGAAGTACGTCAGGCCTACGCTGAAGCTGCGCGGCAGGGCGGGCGACACCACGTTGGCGTTGATCGCGCCGTCGTAGTAGGCCTTGTCGAACACGTTCTTCACGCCCGCGGTGATGCGGTAGTTGGAGCCGGCATAGCCGATCGACAGGTCCGCCACGGTGTAGGCGGGCAGGGTGAAGGGGTACGAGCCGACCTGCTCGCTCACGTAGCGGGCGCCGGCGCCCAGGGTGATCTGCGGCATCTGCGGCAGCTTGTAGGTGGCCCACAGGGCCAGCGTGTGGCGCGGCGTGAGGTTCAGCGGCAGGCCCACGATGGCGGCGTTGTTGTCGCGCGTGACTTTCGTGTCGGTGTAGGTGTAGGCGCCCGTCAGCTTCAGGCTGCGCAGCAGTTCGGCGCCCACTTCCAGCTCCAGCCCGCGCGCGCGCTGCTCGCCGGTCTGCACGCTGAAGCCGGTGTTGGCCGGGTCGGCCGTGGTGACGTTGCGGCGCTTGAGGTCAAAGAGTGCCAGCGCCCCGGTGAGCCCGCCGCCGGGCGCCTCGTACTTCAAGCCCGCTTCCCATTGCTTGCCGGTCTCCGGCGCGAAGGGCGAGCCGCCGAAGCTGGTTCCCGACACGGGCAGGAACGATTCGCCGTAGCTGGTGTAGGCGGCCCATCCGGGCGTGAACTCGTACACCAGCCCGGCCGACAGGGTGGTGGCGGAATCCTTCTGGCGCGTCTGCCGGTTGGCCAGGCGGTCGTCGATCTGGTTGTCCGACCAGTCGCGGCGCAGCCCGACCAGGGCCGTCCATTGCGGGTTGAACTTGATCTGGTCCTGCGCGTACAGGCCCATCACGCTGAGCTTTTCAGGCGCGTTGTTGGTGTAGGCGGCCGGGCAGGTGGTGGCCGCGCCGTACACCGGATTGAACAGGTCGAGCGCGCCGATGGTGCAGCGCCGCTGGCCTTGCCAGCTGTGGCTGGTGCGCGCGTCCAGCCCGGTCACCAAGCGGTGCTGCAGGCCCAGGGCGGCAAATTGCGACAGCAGCGAGGTGTCGGTGGCCAGCATGTCGTCGTCCAGGTACTGGCGCGTGGCCTGGCGGTTCTGCAGGCGCTGGTTGGACTGCAGCGCCAGGTTGGAGACGAAGTTGCCGTTGCCCTTCTCCGATTCGTAGCGCACGTTCTGGCGCAGCGTCATCTGCGGCGAGAAGCGGTGCTCCAGCGCGTAGCCGACCGAGGTGCTTTCGATGTCGTAGCCGCCGAAGCTCGGATCGCCCGTGTACAGCGTGGTCCGCACGGGGCCGTTGCGGTTGGGCAGCACCGTGCCGTAGGGCGTGATGCCCTGCTGGCGCATCCAGTTGCTCTGGCTGTAGGTGGCGAACAGCACCAGATCGGTCTGCGCGCCCAGGTCCAGCGACAGCGAAGGCGCGATCCAGCGGTCGCGGCGATAGACGAAGTCGGTCGGATCGTCGCTGTTCGAGACCTGGGCGTTGATGCGGAACGCCGCCTTGCCCGACTCGTTCAGCGGGCGGTTGATGTCGGCCTGCAAGGTGCGCTGGCCGAAGCTGCCCACCTCCACGCCCACTTCGCTCAAAGCGTCGCGCTTGGGCCGCTTGCTGATGGCGTTGACGATGCCGCCGGGCTGCACCTGGCCGTACAGCACCGAGGCCGCGCCCTTGAGCACCTCGAAGCGTTCGTAGCCGTAGGGCGTGAGGCGCGTCCACATGCCGGGGCTTTGCACCAGGCCGTCGATGAGGATGGATTCGGTGGAGCGAAAGCCCCGGATGTTGATGTCGTCGAAGCCGCGCCGCCCGAAGTTGACCGGGCTCACGCCGGCCACGGTCTGCAGCGCCTGCTGCAGGTTCGCGATCTGGCGCGACTCCATCTGCTCGCGCGTGACCACGCTCACCGACTGCGGGGTTTCCAGCCGGCGCATGGGGGCCTTGCCGGCCGTCTGGGCCTCCACCGGGGCGAAGCCCACGTCCTTTTCGGTGCTGGCGTTGATGCGCACTTCCTGCAGTTGCGGCGTCGCGTCCGCGCTGGCCTGGGCCATGGCGACCTGCGACAGGCACAGCGCCAGGGGCGTGAGTGCGCAGCGGCACAGGGTGCGTGTGGGGGAGCGGGCCAGCGGAAGGGCTCAGGAAAGGGCGCAGGAAAGCAGTGGCGTGGGCAGGCGAGTGCGCCGCGTCGGAACGGGTGTGGATCATGGAAATGCGGGAGAGGAGGGCGAGGAAGAGGCCGCCGGCCAGCCGGAAGGCCGCCGGAACAGGCGATGCAAAAGAAACGGACCCATTTTGATTAAGAATAATTATCATTCAAATTGATGTGAAAACGGGCGAGTCGGGCAGAGGCGCCGGCTATCGGCTGGCTTTCTGCAGGTTTTCAGCCGGCATGCGGCGTGCGTGCGCGTGACGCGCCTGCACCCGCTGGCAGAGGCTGCCCGCGCGGTCTTGCGGCCCTCAGCCGCCTTGGGCCTGCAACAGCAGTGCCAGCGTGGACAGCGCTGCCAGCAGCGGTCCGCGGTCGGCCGACCGCAGGTGCCCGCCCAGGCTTTCGAGCAGCGCGGCGCCGCGGTCCAGGCCGCCTTGCCGCAGCTGCCGGGCCTGAGACTGCGCGCGCGCGTCCAGCCCGCCTGGCTGGTGGCGCAGGCCCTGGCGCAGCCACTGGGCCAGCGATTGCAGGGTTTCGTCGAGCAGGGCCTGCACGGGTGTGGGCGCATCGTCGCAGGTGCGCAGCGCCAGCGGCTGGGCGGCTGGCGGCTCGATCTGCGGCACCACGGCGCGCTGGTGGGTCAGCAGGGCCAGCGGCTGCATGACCGCCTCGCCGCCGCGCAGCGCCACCGGCCCGGCCACCGCGCGCAGCGGCCCCCATTCGCCAGACAGCGCGCGGGCCAGCGCGTCCACGGCGCCCGGCGCGGCCGCACGGTGCGGCAGCGCAAGGTGCAGTGCGGGCCCGGCGCCTTCCTGCTGCGCGGCCACGATGCGCGCATGCAGCACCTGCTCGGCCGCATCCCACTCGCAGCCCTGTACCTGCATGCCACCTTCCAGCGCCACCACATGCAGCGTGCCCGATGCCCCGCTGGCCGCGCCGGTGGCGGCCTGGCGCGGCTGCACGAAATCGGGCAGCGCGGCACGCAGGCGCTCGCGCAGCGCTTGCACACTGGCTTGGCGCAAGGGCGCGGCCAGCTCGTCCCAGGCCGCGGGCGAAAGCGGCATCACGCCGGTCTGGCGCGCCCCGGCGGTGATGTCGATGAGGCCGTTGGCGCGGCGCGTGGCGGTCTTGGTGATGACCTGCCCCGTCGCGATCTGCCGCAGCGGAAACCCCGCCACGCGCCGTCCGGCGAGGGCCTGCGCGGGGCCGTTGGCACCTTCGCCGCGCGGCCATTGGCGTTCCAGCACCGTCACGGTCTGCGTGTCCGGATCGGCGAAAAGCACGTTGGCGCCTTCGGCCGCCGCGTCGGACCAGAGCGCGGCGCCCAGCGAGACGAGCTTGATGTGGTCCAGCGCGACCTCGCCCTTCACGCCCGCGCCCAGGATCTGGCTGGCATGCAGCGCGGGGCGCGCAGGCCCCGTTCTGTCCGCGGCCACGGCCTCGGCGTGGGCTGCGGCACGCGGGCGCGCCCACAGCTCGGCCGCCACGGCCAGCAGGCGCAGCGGGTCGTGGCGGCTGCTGCGGGCCTGCAGCGATTGCAGCAGCAACCACAGCTCCGCGATGCCGTCGTCCACCCAGCGCCAGCCCAGGGCCTGCGCCTGCGCGCGCAGCGCTTCGAAGCGCGCTGCCAGGGCCATCGTGGGCTGGGCCGATCCGTCGAGCCACAGCGACAGCAGCACCGCATCGAGCGCCTCGCGCAGGCGCAGCGCCTCGGGGGACTGCAGCTGCGCGGGTGCCGCCGTCGCGCCGCTGCCGCCATCGGTGCCGGCACCGGCCTGCGCGGGGTCCGCGCGCGGCGGCACTTCCACCATGGTTTCGTCGCCGCCCGCGGGCAGATCGCCCGCGGCGCGAAAGGCCCACAGCGCCACCACGACATGCGCACAGCCGCTGCCCTGCTGGCAGTCGCAGCGCGCATGCACGAGCGAGCTGCGCGAGAAGAACCGCACGGTGCACATCGGCAACCGGGCCGTTGGCGGCGCGGCGGGACCCTGCCACGGCTGCACCGCCACCACGGGGCGCGAGGCCGCCAGCCGCGCGGCCTGCTCCAGCACCGAGGGCGCCATGCTGGCCGACACCGCCGCGTCGTCGAAACGCGCGGGGCTCCAGGCGCCCCCCGGTTCCGCGGGCGGCGCTGCGGCCGTGGACGCATCGACCGCAGGCGCGCCCGCCGCACCGTACCGTTGTTGATAGGCCAGCACCAGCATCACGCGGTGGCGGCACATGCCGCTCGCGGCGCAGGTGCATGCGGCATCGCGCAGCGTGCGGCCCGGCGGCAACCGCGTGCGCGCGCCGTCGTCGAATTCCGCGCGCACGGTGCCGTCGGGTTCGGTCTCCAGCCGCGGCAGCACCTTGGCCGCCACGTCCTTTTGCGCGCGCTTGACGAAGCCCGCGTTGGCCAGCGCCGTCAGCGCCTGCGGGGTGAGTTCGAGCAGGTCGGTCCGCAGCGGCGCGTTCATGCCTGCACCTTCTCGGCCAGCCAGCCCGCGAGCTGGCCCGGGGTCATGGCGCCGACCTGCGCGCCTTCCTTCACGAGGCGCGCGGCCATCTCTCGGTCGTAGGCGGGCTCGGCCTGCGCGTCGAGCGCGGCCAGGCCCAGCACCTTCGCGCCCGCGCCGGTCAGCGCCTTCACGCGGCGCACGAGTTCTCCGGGGTCGCCGCCCTCGTAGAAATCGCTCACCAGCACGACGATGGTGCGGGCCGGGTTGGCGACGAGCGATTGCGCATAGGCCACGGCCCGGGCGATGTCGGTGCCGCCGCCCAACTGCACTTTCATGAGCAGCTCCACCGGGTCGGACACATCGGCGGTGAGGTCCACCACCTGCGTGTCGAAAGCCACCAGCCGCGTGCGCATGCCCGGCAGCTGCCAAAGGCAGGCGGCCATCACCGCGCTGTGGATGACGGAGTCCACCATCGACCCGCTCTGGTCGATGAGCAGCACGATGTCCCATGGCTCGGCATGCCGGCGCGTGCGGCTGATGAAAATGGGCCGCTCCACGTAGAGCTTGCCGCGCGCCGCGTCCCAGCGCCGCAGGTTGGCCTGCAGGGTGCGCCGGAAGTCGAAGTTGCGCGCCACTTTCATGCGCGAGAGGCGGCGCCGGTCGCGGCTGCCGCTGAACGCCTGGCGCACTTCGGTGGCGAGCTTTTCCATGATGCGCCGCACCACCTCGGCCACGAGCCGGCGGGCGGCGGCCAGCACCTGCGGGTTCATGAGGTGCTTGGTGTGCAGCACCGCGCGCAGCAGCGATTCGGACGGCTCGATGCGCTCCAGCACCTCCAGGTTGGTCACCACTTCGTCGATGCCGTAGCGCTCCACCGCATCGCGTTCCAGCCGCTCGATCACTTCCTTGGGAAAGAGCGTGTGGATGGCGTTGATCCAGTCCGGCGTGCTGAGCGCCGAGGGCCCCAGGCCCGCGCTGCGCTCGCCGCGCTCGGCGCGATCGCTGTCGCGGCCGTAGAGCCATTCGAGCGCCGCATCGGCCGCCTGCGCGGCATCGCCGAGCGCGCCGCACGCGGGTTCCGCCGGCTCGCCGAGCAACAGGCGCCAGCGCTGCAGGGGGTCGGGGATGGTCAGCGGTGTCATGCAGGGGCTCCGGTGCCGGCGTCGATGCCCCAGGCGGCCAGCCGCGCCGCGGCTGCGGCTTCGCCGGCGCGGGCACGGGCCAGTGCTTCGGGGGGCAGGGCGCCCGGGGTGGCGGCCGTGAGGGTGCGGCGCGGCAGGTGCTGCGCGCCGTGCAGCGACAGCACCTGCCCGGCGAGTTGGCCCCGCTCGCGCGGCGGCAGCCAGGCGAAGGCGGCCCGCAGAGCCGGCAGGGCCTGCACGAAGTCTTCGTCGTCCAGCGCCCGGATGCGGCGGTCCATGCCGGCGGCGAAGGCGGGTTCGGTGGCGAGCGCCTCGCGCGCCAGCGCCAAAAGGCCGGCGAGGGCGTCGCCCAGCGTGGCGGCGGTCATGGTGGCGAGCAGGTTCATGGCTTCCTCCACGCCGGCCCCGGGGGTGGCGGCACCGTCGCCCTGCGCGCCACCGCCCGGGCGGCCCGACAGCGCCAGCACCGCGCCCAGCGCCGCGCCGCGGCTGACCGGTGCGGCCTGCGGGTCGGCCGCCTTGCGCTGCCATACCGCGAGGGCGCGCGCGGGTTCCAGCGCAAGCGGATGGGGCGTGCCGTCTTCCAGGTCGGCCAGTGTGTCGGCGACGATGCGCTGCAGCGCCCGGTGGCCGCGCAGATGGTCTTCGGTGTCGGCGGTGGCCACCGCGGCGGGGGCTTCGAGCAGCCAGAGCGCGCGGTCGAAGCCGGCCTCCACCGCGACGCGCAGCACGGGTGCACCGGCCATGCCGAGCATCTGGCCGTGGCGCAGCAGCGTGTGCAGCAGCCCCAGCGCGGGGGCCAGCGCCTCGAAACGCGGCTCCTGGGCGATGGCGTCGCCGATGTCCCGCAGGAGCCCGTCGCTCAGGTCCGCAAGGCCGGCCCAGGCTGCGCTGTTCAGGCCTTCGGCCAGCGGCGCGATGCGCCCGCGTGCCTGGCGCAGGCGGTCCTCCAGGCGCGCCCGCGCGGCGTCTTCCAGCGTGGCGCCCCAGGCGCCCGCCTCGATGAGCGCGGCCTGCTGCTCCAACGGTTCGCTGAGGCTCCAGGCCTCGCCGCGTTCGCCCGACAGCGCCATCGCCGGGCCGCGCGTGCGCACCACGCCCGGCAGCTGCAGCAACGCCAGCCGGTGCAGCACGCGGCTCCTGGCGCGGTCGCCTTCCTGCAGCAGGTCGAGCGTGACGGTGCCGCGCAGCGGCAGGCCCTGCGCGGCCAGCTCGGCCCGCACGGCCGCGACCAGCGGCGGCTGCGGCGTGCCCGGTGCGAGGCCGCCCGCCGTGTCGCCGGCCAGCACGTCCATCGCCTGCACCAGCACCGGGGCGGTGCCGGCACGCAGCGGGCCGCGGTAGGTCCAGGGCAGGGGCACGTCGAGCGCCTCCTTCACCAAGGCGCCCGCCAGGGCGTCGAGCCAGTCCGAGCGCAGCGGCTGGCGGTGCCCCCGCAGCCGCGCCAGCCCGAGCGCGCGCGCATGCACGGCCATCAGGTCGGCGGTGGAGGCGCTCAGCTGGCGCTCGCGCAGGCGCTGCACCACGCCGCGCAGCAATTCGCGGGCCGCGCCCTCGGCCCCGTGCTCCCAGAGCCACTGGTAGTACTGCGGCGACGGCATGCCCGACGCATAGCCCGCGAACGCATCGAGCCGCCGGAAGGTATAGGGCACGATGTAAGAGCCAAATCGTGCCGATGCCTTAGTGTTGATTGGTTGGTTTGCTATATTTTTGATAGTGTCTTCAGGGCCTTGCGCGGGCTGCGGCGTCTCCGGCTCGCCGGTGGGCATCCCGCGCCAGAGCCGCGCGAGCGCGGGTGCGTGGTAGCCGCCGCACACCACCAGCACCGCGCCGCGGTCCTGCGCTATGGCCCAGGCGATCCAGCGCGCCATCATCTGTTCGCGCGCCTGGTTGCCGAGCGATCCCGCCTCCCCTTCGCCGCGCAGGTGGCCGAAGTACGTGGACAGGCGCAGCGCCAGGCCATCGACGTCGTCCCCTCCGGCCGGCGCATCCTCCGGCCCTGCGTCTTCGAAGAGGTGGTCCCAGAGCGCGTCGCGGCCCTGCACCGCGAGCTTGTCCGCCAGCGCGCGCTCGTAGGCCTCGGCCCGCGCCTGGTGCTCGGCATCGGCCGCATCGGCGTAGCGGTTCTCGAGATGGGCGAATGCGTCGTGCCAGGCGGGCAGGTCGATGAAGCGCACCTGCGCGCCGGCTTCCCGCCCGGCCTGCAGCGCCTGCCATTCAGGCGAGTGATCGGCGAAGGGCGTCCACGATCCGCGGTGCGTACCGCCGCGCGCCAGGTAGCTGTAGATCGCCACCGGCAGGCGGTGCGGCAGGTAAAGCTCGTCCAGCCGGTCGTTGAAATCCGCGGGCCCCTCGATCAGAACGAACGCGGGCCGCAGCGCCCGGATGCGCGCCGCCACCAGCCGCGCACAGGCGGGGCTGTGGTGGCGCACGCCGAGGATGACGGGGTCGGCGGGCGGCGCCGTGCCGGCCTTCACGGCAGCCGGTGGCGTGCTTCGTAGTACGCGCGCCAGTGCCCGCCCGTGCGCTTGGCGGCCTTTTGCTCGAAATAGCGGCGCAGCTTGGCGCGGTCGTCGGCGTTGTCCTTGACGATGGTGCCGGCGATGCAGTCCACGAGATCGGCGGGCGAGCCCTCGCGCCGCTCCAGGAACCAGGCGCGCACGCCCACCGCGTGGGCCACGTTCACGGCCTCGGCGGTGGACATCACGGCGCTCAGGCGGTCCATGGCCGCATCGGGCGGCGCGCCGCGCTGGCCGTCGGCCGGTGCACCGCGCAGGTCTCGGAAGGTGGAAACGAGCAGCTCCAGCACCGGCGCCGGCACCGCGTGCGGGATGCCGCTTTGCGCGAGCAGCCGCGCGCTGGCGTCCTGCACGAGCGACAGCTCCCGGTCGAAGTCGAGGATCGGGAAGACGGTCTCGAAGTCGAAGCGGCGCTTGAGCGCGGCGCTCATCTCGTTCACGCCGCGGTCCCGTGTGTTGGCCGTGGCGATGATGTTGAAGCCCTCGCGGGCATAGAGCATGGCGTGTTCGCCCGCCAGCTCGGGCACCGCCATCACGCGGTCGGAGAGCATGCCCAGCAGGCAGTCCTGCACCTCCAGCGGCGCGCGCGTGATTTCCTCGAACCGCACGATGCGGCCCTGCTGCATGCCCTGGTAGAGCGGTGCGGGCACGAGCGCGCGCGGGCTGGGGCCTTCGTTGATGAGCAGGGCGTAGTTCCAGCCGTACTTGATCTGGTCCTCGGTGGTCGAGGCGCCGCCCTGGATGGTCAGCGTGGAGACGCCCGAGACGGCCGCGGCGAGCAGCTCCGACAGCAGCGACTTGGCCGTGCCGGGCTCGCCCACGAGCATCAGCCCGCGGCCGGTGGCCAGCGTGACCAGCATGCGTTCGATGCTTGCCACGGGCGCGACGATCTTGGGGACGATGCCCAGCGCCGCATCGCCCAGGATGAAGGCCCGCGCGGCGCGCAGGCCCAGCGACCAGCCGGGCGGGCGCGGGTCGGCGTCCTGTGCGCGCAGGCGCTCCAGCTCCGCGGCATGGAGGATCTCGGAGGGCGGCCGCTGCAGCGGGACCCCCGCGGTTGCGGCTTCGCCGGGAGGTGTTGTCTTGCGGGAGATGGCCATGGTGCGGTCGGTCAGGAATGGGAAAGGCAGGGGCAGCGATGCGATGGCCGGTCAGGCGCGCAGTCCCTCCAGGTCGCGGATCAGCTCGCTGGCGGAGATGGCATCCAGACGGCCGATGGGCTCTGCATTCTGCAACTCGCCCCAGGCGGAAGGCTTGCCCACCTGCACCTCGCCCAGTTCCTGCTCGGGGTATTCGTCCACCATGCCCACGATGATGCCGGGGTCCAGGTGCAACTCGATCACGTGGGCGGCCCCCAGCGGCTTGGTGAAGTACCAGATGCCGCCGCCGTCCTGCGCCTGCCCGCGGCGCCAACCCTTGTTGACCAGGCCCAGCACGCGGCCCGTGGGCACCTTGGCCTGGGTCCAGCGCGAGAGCTTGATGTCCGCCTTTTCCGCCTCGGTCAGCGTGTAGGTGTCGCGGCCGATCTGCGGGAACGGCTGCAGCAGCTCGTAGTCCGCGAAGATCTGGCCGAAGGCCGCGGCGTCCTCGGGCGACAGTTCCAGCGCATGCGGAACGCCGATGCGCACCTGCGCGCCCTCCGGGACATCGAACGGGTCGTCCCCGGCCGTGGTGGTGCTGCCGTCTTCCGCCACGCGAAAGCAGGCCGTGAGCTGGCCGCCGTAGCTGCCGCCATCTGGCACCTCGTACACGCCCCAGACCAGGCGCTGCACGATGTGGCGCACGAGCGGGTGGCCGGCGAGGAAGGTGCGGAACACCTGCGGCGTCCAGCGCCGGCGCGCGCACATGGCCACCTCCAGGCGCAGCAACTGCTGGCTGGCGATGGTGCGCGCGTCTTTCTTGAGCAGCTTGAAGCGCTCCACAGCCTGCGCCGAAAGGTCGGGGTCGTCGGTCTTCTTCGGCTTGGGCAGGTCCGGCAGGCGCGCGCCGTCGCTGCCGTCCACCGAGACCTCGCGCACATAGGGTTTGAGCGCCTCGTCGAAGCCCACCTTGAAGGCCCTCGGGCCGAAGTCGAGCCGCAGCGTGCCCTGCGCGTCCAGGCCCAGGTCGGGCGCGAGGCGGTCCTCCAGTTCCTCGGGGCTCAGGCCCCGCGTCTCTGCGATGGCGGCGATCTTCTCGCGGGCCTTGTCCTGCAGGCCCTTGAACTTGATCTTCTGTGCGATGCCGTTGAGCAGCATCAGCGCGACGTCGGTGCCGATCTGCGCGAGCACGTCCAGCCCCGTGACGGCGCGTGCATGGGCCGACTCGCCGGGCCAGGCGCGGATGAAGGGCGTGAGCCGGCGGGCGGTGTCGTCGGTGCCCAGCAGGCCCAGAGCGGTCAGCGCCCAGCCGTCCTTCGACGGGCCTCCCGCCTCGAGCCAGGCGCCGAACGCATCCCATGCGAAGTCGGCCAACGAATCGGGCGTGCAGGCCTCGCGCACCACGGCAATGCCGGCATACACCTCCTCGCTCGTGGGGAAGGTCAGCATCTGGCCGAGCGCGTCGAGCGCTTCGTCGGGCAGCGCCTTGCCGCGGCCCGGGCCGTCCTGCAGCACCGGGCGGCGCCAGCCGCGCGGCTGCCAGAACTCGGGCAATTTGGCGCGCTTGGTCGGGAAGCGGTCCAGCGGGCTCTCGTCGAGCACGGTGCGCAGCGCCTGCAGGACCGTGTCGTCACCGTAGCGGCCGGCCACCTCCACCAGGAGGCCCCCGTGGCCCTGCGCGTGTAGCAGCCGCAGGGCGGCGCCCGCGCAGTCGCGCGCCTCGCCCGCTTTGCCGAGGGCCGGCGCGATGAGCGCACAGGCAGCGTGCTGGGGGTATTTCAGCAGCCAGGCGCGGCCGGTGTCGCGCGCGGTCTTGAGCTTGGCGAACGCGCGCGCCGCCGTGGGGGCGATCTCCACGGCACCGTAGTGCATCGCCCAGTCCAGGTTCTCGGCGGGCTTCGCGCGCACCATGGCAGCGAGCGCCGGCAGCGCGGGCAGGCCCAGCTTGGCGATGGCATGGCCCACGCCGTAGCCCTCGGCCTCGCCCGCCACGGCATTCCAGAACGGCACGGCAAGCGCTGGAGGCAGCGTGGCCACGGCCACGCAGTCGAAGGAATACCAGTAGTAGCGCTCGCGCTTGCGCTCGGCCAGCATGGCGCGCCATGCCGCGACGAGTGCATCGGCGTCTCTCGCCCGGATGGCGCGCGCGGCGTCCTCGGCCAGGGGGGCGAGCTGCTTTTTCTTGTTCGTGTCGAAGCCCAGCAGGTCCACCATCTCCAGCACGTCCTGCGCCGCTTTCGCAAAGCGGTTGAGCTGCCACGAGTTGAGACGCTGCGCCTCTTCGCGTTCGCCCGGCGCCCATTCCTCGATGGGGGCCAGCGGCAGCGGCTCCAGCGCCAGCACCGCCGCGGTCTTGCGCGCGGTCTTCGCAAGCCAGGGCGGATCGGCGAGCACGGCCGGCAATTCTTCGCGTGCGGCCACCTCGGCCGGGCCGGTGAGGAGGGCCAGCTGCCGGTCCACGGCGGCCTGCGCGGCGGCATCCAGCCAGGGGCGCAGCAGCGGCACGCTCTGCCCGTGCGCACGCAGCAGGCGCGAGAGCATGGGCGTGAGAAGGCCGGCGTCCTTTCCGTCCGCGGCCACCAGCCGCGAGAGGGCCGCGATCGCCGCGAGCGGCCAGCGGTCCGCCGCCAGGGACAGGCGCGCCAGCGCGCCCTTGGAGCTGCTGGCGGCCTTGGCCAGCGCATGCACGGCCTCGGGCGTGCCGAGGGTGGCCAGCGCTTCGCCGGCGGCCTCCTCGGCGGCCCCGCGTTCCAGCACCGCCACCGCGCCGGTGCCGCGTTCGCGCACGGCCGTCGCCACCATGCGCCGGTTGCCCCAGAAGCCCTCGGAGTAGCCCAGCCGCGTCTTCGCGGCCAGCGCGATCGCGGCGGGGTCGGTGGCCGTGAGCATCAGCCAGTGCAGGGTGTCGGGCACCTCCTTCTCGGCGGCGAGCCGGTGCGCCAAAGCGTCGGACACCGCGGGCCGGTCGGGCAGCAGCAGCGCCATCGCCGGCTGCCGGCTCGGGTGTAGCGAGGGCAGGGCGGCCTCGATGCGGTCCGCACAGGCCTCCCACTCGGCCTGCGGCGCGGCCGTGAGATGGCGGCGAAAGGCTTCCTCGCCCTGGCCCAACGGCCCGCGCCATCCGTTGCTCATCGCGCGGGTCACGGTGGTGGACAGGTGCGCACGGCGCTTCTTGGTGGTCGAGTCGTAATCGTTGGTCGTCTCCAGGCGCTGCGATGCCATGAGGATGTCGACGGCCCCGGGCAGTCCGTATTGCGCCACGAGGTAGTCCACGATGGCGGCGGCCGGTTCGTTCTCGCCGTAGTAGCCCGAACTGGCCAGCGCCAGCGCGAGCAGTACGGTGTCGGCCTCTGCATCGGCCTCGGCCTCGGCCGTGTCCCGGCCGAGGCGGTCGATGGTGCGCTGCAGCGGATCGCGCAGGGACGCATCGGTGCCGGGCAGGTCGATGTGGAAATCGCAGTTGCCGCGCACGCTCTGCCATGCCTGGGGCAGTGCAGCGGCTTTCGCTTCCTGGGGGAAACGGCGCGAGGCGTAGGCCTCGCGCTCCATCTGGGACGGCAGGCGCACGGGGTCGCCCTGGGCCAGCCAGGGCGGCACCGCGCCGGGCCCGCCGTCACCGGCCGGGGCGTCGGCGGGTGCCGCGGCCGGCGGGGTGGTCCCGGCCCCGGCCGCCGCTTCGGCGAGCAGGGCCTGGGCGAGGGCGGTCGCGCGCTGGCCGACCTGCGCGGTCGTGCCCCAGCCCGTTAGCAGGCCTTCGGATTTCAAGCGCTCGAACGCCATCGAGGCCCCCTGGTCGCTCACGCCGTGCTGGCGCTTGAGCACCGCGGCCGAGAACACGTCTTCCACCTTCACCGCACCCTCGGCCAATTGCGTGCAGAAGGCTGCGAAGACACGATCGCACTGCGCATCCAGGCTTTCCGCCGCGGCGGGCGCCGGTGCAGAAGCGCTGGCGGTGGCGGAGCGCCCGTCACCATCCGTGGCCGCCTGCCTGGAAGCGGCCTGGGGCGCGGGCGCCTTGGCGGGCGCCGGCGAGGCACCGATGGCGGCGCCCGGGGCCACGCCGACTTCGCTGTAGCCCTTGTTCGTTTTCTCGGTGACCAGCTTGGTCAGCGCCGCCGAGGCCTTCGCGGCGTCGGCGAACGATTTGGTCTGGCTCTGGCCGGCCGTGCCGATGCGGCCCCACCGGATGTTCAGGTCGGAGCCGGAGGGCTCGATCTCCCAGAATTTGCTGGAGTTTCCTTCGATCAGTTCGAAACGGCGCATGGGTTCGTGTGTCCTTTCGCAAACGGGTCTTGGGGGATGGCCGGCGGCCGCGGCCCGGGCCGCGGAGCCGGTCGAAAAAGTCAGGCGCTGCCCGGCGGCAGGCCGGTGCGCTGCGCGGGCGGGGCATGGCCTGCGGCGTCCGCAGGGGGGCCTGCGTCCGCCGCGGCGGATGCGGCTTCCTGCCGCTCCTTGGCCATCTGTTCCACCAGTTGCTGGCGCCCTTGTCGCGCCACGGCGATGAACTTCTCCTGGTTCTTGTGGTGCGGGTACATGCGGTTGGCCAGGTCGATGTTGTGTTGGCGGAACCGGTCCGCCACGCGCTGGGCCTCTTGCGCCGGCAGGCCCATGAGTTCCAGCACCGTGCGGGCGGTCTTCAGGCTGGACTCGAACAGCTCGCGCTCGACGTGCTCCACGCCCAGATCGCGCAGCGCGTTCCAATGGCTGATGTTGCGGGCGCGGGCCACGATTTTCAGCTGCGGAAAGTGAGCGCGCGCCAGTGCGGCGATCTTGACGGACTGGCTTGTGTCGTCCACTGCGATGACCAGGATGCGGGCCTGCGCGGCCCCTGCGATGCGCAGGAGCTCCAGGCGCGTGGCGTCGCCGTAGAACACGCGGTAGCCGAAGGTGTGGGCCACCTCCAGCATCTCCACGCTGTGGTCCAGCACGGTGGTCGGAACGGCTTGCAGCAGCATGGTGCGCGCGACGATCTGCCCGTAGCGCCCGAAGCCCGCGATGATGACCGGCGCCTCCTGCGGCTCGGAGATCTCGGCCGCGGCCGGCACATCGGTCTTGAGCCGCGCATAGCGGCGCAGCAGCACACGGTCCAGCAACACCAGCAACAGCGGCGACAGCAGCATCGACAGCGCCACGGCGCCGATCAGCAGCGACGCGGTTTCGGCCGGCAACGCGCCCGCCGTCGATGCCGCCTGGAACACGACGAATGCGAACTCGCCGCCCTGCGCCAGCAGCAGCGTCATCACGGGCCGCTCCTGGTACGGCGTGCCGGTCACGCGCGCCAGTGCGTAGATCACCACGCCCTTGATGACCAGAAAACCGAGCAGCACCAGGGCCATCAACCCGGGCGAGCGCATCAGCACGCCGAAGTCGATGGACATGCCCACGGCCATGAAAAAGAGCCCCAGCAGCAGGCCCTTGAAGGGCTCGATATCGGCCTCCAGCTCGCGCCGGTATTCGCTGTCGGCCAGCAGCACGCCGGCGAGGAAGGCGCCCAGCGCCATCGACAGGCCCACGATCACCATCAGCCAGGCGATGCCCACCACCAGCAGCAGCGAGGCGGCGGTGAAGATCTCCGGCGTCCTGCTCTTGGCGATCCAGCGCAGCACCGGGCGCAGCAGCAGCCGCCCGCCCAGCACGATGCCGCCCACGACGCCCACGATCTTGCCTGCCTCCAGCAGCAGGTCGGGCGTGGCATGGGGTGCGGCCTCGGCCGCAGCGCCCAGCAGCGGCAGCAGCGCCAGGATGGGAATGGCCGCCACGTCCTGGAACAGCAGGATCGAGAACGCCTTCTGCCCGCTGTCGGTGCGCATCAGGTTGCGTTCGTTCAGCGACTGCAGCGCGATGGCCGTGGACGACAGCGCCAGCCCCAGCGCGCCCACCAGCCCCACGCGCCACGGCAGGCCGCAGGCCCACGCCGCCAGCCACAGCAGCGCCGCGCACCCCAGCACCTGCGCGCTGCCCAGCCCGAAGATCGGACGCCGCAGGCTCCACAGCCGGCTGGGCTGCAGCTCCAGGCCGACAAGGAACAGCATCAGCACCACGCCGAACTCGGCGAAATGCAGGATGTCCTGCACGTTGCTCACCAGGCCCAGGCCCCAGGGGCCGATGGCGATGCCGGCCGCCAGGTAGCCGATGATCGCCCCCAGCCCCAGCGCCCGCGCGATGGGCACGGCGAGCACGGCCGCGCCCAGGTAGAGGAAGCCGTAGGTGAGCCAGGTGGGTGCGTGGGCCATGGAGAAAGAATGGGGTGGAGAGAGAGGTGGTGAAGGGACCTCGGCAATTTTGCATCGGTAAGATCGGCGGCTCCCGATCCTTTCATCTTCTTTCCTTTCTTTTCCGGCGGACCCATGGACCTGCACACCTGGCTGGCATTTTTGGCGGCGGCTTGCCTCATCGCGATCTCGCCGGGCTCCGGCGCCGTGCTGTCCATGAGCCACGGGCTCACCTACGGCGTGCGAAAGACGGGCGCCACCATCCTCGGGCTGCAACTGGGGCTGCTGCTGATCCTGGTGATCGCCGGGGCGGGCGTGGGCTCGCTGCTGCTGGCATCCGAGACGGCGTTCAGCGCGGTCAAGATCCTGGGCGCGTGCTACCTCATCTACATCGGCATCGCCCAATGGCGCTTGGGCGATGCGTCGTCCCTGCCGGGCGGGGAGGCTGCGCCGGCCGGCCCGTGGCAAAAGCGCTGCCTCACGGGCTTTCTGACCAATGCCACCAACCCCAAGGGCATCATCTTCATGGTCGCCGTGCTGCCCCAGTTCATGACCGACACGCGCCCACTGTGGACGCAACTGCTCGCCATGGCGGCCACCATGGTGGCGGTGGACATGGCCGTCATGCACGGCTATGCCGCGGGCGCCAGCGCACTGCGCCGCCTGCTGCGCAACGCCCGCGCGGTGCGCGCGCAGAACCGCGTGTTCGGCGGCCTGCTGATGGCCGTGGGCACGGGGCTATTCTTCGTCAAGCGCGGGGCCCAGCACGGCTGAATTCGTTTGCTATTGAAAATATAGCAATATGCCCTAGTGGAATATGCGCTGGAGGGGGTTTTTGACTCATATTCCCCAGCCCGGCCCCGGGCGGCGCTACCATCGCCCCCGCCAATCCAACTTTTGACCCCCAGGAGGCGTGCATGCCAGTGATCGCAGTGGCCAATCCCAAGGGCGGCGTGGGCAAATCCACGCTCGCCACCAACATCGCCGGCTATTTCGCCAGCCAGGGCCACGCTGTGGTGCTGGGCGACGCCGACCCGCAGCACTCGTCCCAACTGTGGCGCGGGCTGCGCTCCCCGGCCGTTCGGCCCATCGGCGACTGGCCCGTGCAGCCCGACGCCATCGGCCGCCCGCCCAAGGAGGCCACCCACGCCGTGCTGGACACGCCCGCGGGCCTGCACGGCGCGCAGCTCAAATCGGTGCTCCAGCTGGCCGACAAGGTGATCGTGCCGCTGCAGGCCAGCGTGTTCGACATCTTCGCCATCCGGGGCTTCCTGGACGAGCTGGCCGAAAGCCGCCATGCGGCGAACGTGCAGATCGGCATCGTCGGCATGCGGGTCGATGCCCGCACCATCGCGGCCGACAAGCTGGGCGAGTTCGTCGAAAGCCTGGGGCTGCCGGTACTGGGCCGGCTGCGCGACACGCAGAACTACATCCATCTGGCCGCGCAGGGCCTGTCGGTCTTCGACGTCTCGGCCAGCCGCGTGGCGCGCGACCTGGAGCAGTGGCAGGGCATCTGCGACTGGCTCGACCAGTAGGCCGGCGCGCGCGGCTGTCGCGCGCCCGACAACGCGCACGGCCCGCCCCGGCCTAAAGTGCGCGCATGAAAACCTTCCAGACGTATTCCGAAGTGGCCGCCTGCGTGGGCAGCGAGGTGGCGGTGACCGACTGGATCACCATCACCCAGGCGCAGATCGACCAGTTCGCCGAGGCCACGGGCGACCACCAGTGGATCCATGTCGATCCCGAGCGTGCGGCCCAGGGCCCGTTCGGCGCGCCGATCGCCCACGGGTTTCTCACGCTGTCGCTGATTCCGCGGTTCTTCGAATCGGCGTTCGCCATCGCCGGCGCGCGGATGGGCGTGAACTACGGGCTCAACCGCGTGCGCTTCACCTCGCCCGTGCCCGTGGGCAGCCGCCTGCGCACGCGGCTCACGCTGCAGGCCTGCGAGCCCGCCGCGCCGGACGGCATCCAGATGACCTGGCTGGTCACCATCGAGCGCGAAGGGTCCGACAAGCCCGCGTGCGTGGCCGAGTCCCTGGCGCGCAACTACGGCGCCGCGCCCTGAAGGCGCCCCATGGAAAAAGACCCGCAGGGCGAACCTGCGGGCCTTTTTTGGGGGAGGGGCTGGGCCGGTCGCAACCGGCCGGGCCGCCGTGCGATCAGATCAGTGGTCGCCGCTGACCGTGTTGCGCGACTTCGCTGCCGCCACGGTTTGCGCCTGCACTTCCTTGCGGGTGACGACCGTGGCGTTGCCGGAAACGGCCAGGGGCGCGGGCACGTCGTACCAGTCGCCGGCGCGGGGCATGGTGCCGTTCTGGCGGGCGGCCACCAGGTCGGCCACGACGGCTTCACGGGTCAGTGCGCTGGAGGCGGCGACAGGGGCGGGATAGTCGGAGCCGTCGCCTTCCACACCGGCGTGGGCGGCGAAGGCGCTCAGGGCGATGGCGGCAGCGGTGGCGAGAGTGCGGTAGTTGTTCATGATGGTGTCCTTCATTGGTTGGTGTTTCCGGGCAAGGCTGGTCTTGTTGGGGGCCGGTCTTGTCCTGCCTCGGTGGGTCCGCCTTCAGGCTTCCTCATCGATGGGTTGAACTGTACGCAGGGTTAACCCTTTGAAAAACAGCACTCCTGGCAATGAATAATTAACGAAATTGAAATAATCGCGGCCCTTGAAACGCCGTCATTCCTGCAATGGATAGATTGCTGACGATGCGCGTGTTCCAGGCCGTCGTGGACGAAGGTGGCTTCGCCGCGGCCGCGCGCGCGATGGACCTGTCGGCCGCGGCGGTCACCCGGCTGGTTGCCGACCTGGAGAGCCACATCGGCACCCGACTTCTGCAGCGGACCACGCGCCGGGTCTCGCTCACCGATGCCGGCGAGGCCTACCTGGCCCGCGTGCGCACCATCCTGGCCGACGTGGAGGAGGCCTTCGCCGCGGCCCAGGCCCACACCTCGGAGATCGCCGGCGTGCTGCGGCTGCACGCGCCGCCGGTGCTCGCGGTCCACATCCTCGCGCCGCTGGTGGAGGGCTTTCACCGGGCGCATCCCCGGGTGGTGCTGGACATCCATGTGGATTCCTCGCTGGAGCCGCCCATCGGCGATTTCGACATCACGCTGCTGAGCGACGACGCGGTCTTCGGCGCCAACGTCATCACCCGGCCTATCGTGCGCTCCGACAGCGTGGTGTGCGCCTCGCCCGCCTACCTGCGGGACCACGGCACGCCGCAGGTGCCGCAGGACCTTGCCCGGCACCAGTGCCTGCTGCGCCGGCGCAGCGACACCAAACCGGGGGTGATGCGCCTGTTCGATCCCCTGCTGGGCCACCGGGCCATCGACATCGAGGTGCAGCCGGTCTGCGTGACCAACCACATCGAGACCCTGCTGCGTGCTGCGCTGGATGGCGCGGGGCTGACCTCGCTACCGGTCGATCTGGCCGCACCCTACCTGCGCAGCGGGCAACTGGTGAGGGTGCTGGCGCCCTGGACGGCGGGGCGCTTCACGCTGTACGCGGCCTTTCCGAGCCGCAAGTTCATGCCCGCACGCACGCGGGCCTTCCTGGATTTTCTGAGCGCCCGTACGCGCAAGTCCGTGGAGGAGGCGCTGCAGGCCCCTGGCGGCCTGGACCAGCACGCGGCGGCGCCCGCGCCGCAGGCCTGAAGGCCGGGCCCGGGCCTCAACGCATCAAAGAAAGCTGTTTTGCCGCCAGGCCTCGTACACCGTGACCGCCACGGCGTTCGACAGGTTCAGGCTGCGCTGCCCCGGCACCATGGGCAGCCGCAGTTGCTGGGCGGGCGGGAACGATTCGCGCAGCTCGGGCGGCAGGCCGCGCGTCTCGGCGCCGAACACCAGCCAGTCGCCGGCGCGGAAGCTGGTCTCATACACCGTGAGCGTGGCGTGCGTGGTCATGGCGAACATGCGGGTGGCGTCCGGCTCGGCATCGCGCAGGAAGGCGGTCCATCCCGCGTGGCGCTGCACCTCGGTGTACTCGTGGTAGTCGAGGCCCGCGCGCTTCATCAGGCGGTCTTCCATGGAAAAACCCAAGGGTTCGATCAGGTGCAGCCGGCACGCAGTGTTGGCGGCCAGCCGGATCACGTTGCCTGTGTTGGGCGGGATCTCGGGTTCGACAAGAACGATATGAAACATGGCGTCTATTGTCGGCATCTGCGCCGCACCCGGCGCGAAAGCTCGTAAACAAACGTATCCAGGCCCGGTGATCGGCCCGGGTCAGGGACTATCGGTGCGGGCGACCACCACCGCGGTGATGTGCGCGGCGCCGGCCTCGCGCAGCACCCGCGCCGCCGCGTGCAGCGTGGCGCCCGTGGTCATCACGTCGTCCACCAGAACCACCCGGCGGCCCGCGATGCGCGCGGCGCGCGCGGGCTCCAGCGCGAACGCGCCGCGCAGGTTGCGCAGCCGGTCCTTGCGCGGCAGTCCGCTCTGCGCCTCGGTCGCACGGGTGCGCAGCAGGCTGGCGGCATCCGCCTTCGCCGGCGACAAGGCGCGCGCCAGCAGCGCGGCCTGGTTGAAGCCGCGCTCTTTCATCCGCTCGCGCGACAGGGGAATGGGCAGCAGGCAGTCGGCCGCTTCCACGGCCGGTTCCACCCAGGGCGTGCTGCGAAGCAGGGTGGCCAGCGACGGCGCCCAGCCGGGGTCGGCCCGGAACTTGAAATCGGCCAGCGCCTGCGCCCACGGGTAGCCGTAGTCCACCGCGGCAAGGCAGGCGTCCAGCGTCGGCGGGTCGGTGAGGCAGTGCCCGCAACGCGCCACGCCCGCCGGTACGGGCAGGGCGCAGGTCGCGCAGCGCGGCTGCGGTTGCGCGAAGCGGGTGGCGCAGGCATCGCAGACACGCCGCGCGGGCCAGGCATGGCAGACAGCGCACTGGCTGGGCACGGCATCCATGGCCGCGCCCAGCCAGTGCGATATCCCTGCAAGGTGCCTGTGGAGCATCGACTCAATATACTCGCCGCGACCCCCGTTCCCCACGATGCCAGAGCACCTTCCCCCCACCATCGACCCGCCCGCTGCGGCCCGCTGGCACGCCGCCGCCCCCGCCATCTCCCCCTGGCTGCACGAGGAGGTCGCCCGGCGCATGGACGACCGGCTCCAGTGGATCCGCCAGGCCCCGGCCGCCTGGTGCGACTGGGACCCGGTGCGCGGTGGCCTGCAGGCCCATGCCCTGGTGCGCCAGCGTTACCCCCAGGCCACCTGCCAGGTGGCGGAAACCGCGGCGCGCCGCCAGCCGGTGGCCGAGCAGGCACTGGGCGCGGCATGGTGGAGCCCTGCGCGCTGGGGCGGGCGTGCTCCGAAGTTCGGCCTGCCAGCGGACGGCAGCGTCAACATGGTGTGGTCCAACATGGCGCTGCACACGGCCGCCGACCCGCAGCGGCTGATCGGCCAGTGGCACCAGGCGCTCGCCGTGGACGGCTACCTCATGTTCTCCTGCCTGGGCCCCGACACCGTGCGCGAACTGCATGCCGTCTATGCCGAACTGGTCTGGCCGCCCGCCGGCCATGCCATGACGGACATGCACGACTGGGGCGACATGCTGGTGCAGGCCGGGTTCGCCGAGCCGGTGATGGACATGGAGCGCATCCGGCTGACCTTCGCCACACCGGCCCGGCTGCTGAAGGAGTTGCGCGAACTGGGTTGCAACCTGCACCCGGCGCGCTTCCCCGCGCTGCGCGGGCGGCGCTGGCGCGAGCGCCTGGAACAGGCGCTGGCCGACCGCCTGGCCGACCCCAACGAGGGCGGCCAGCTGGCGCTGACCTTCGAGATCGTCTATGGCCACGCCTTCAAGCCGGCGCCACGGTTGCGGGTGAGCGAGAGCAGCGCCGTGTCGCTGCAGGACATGCGCGCCATGCTGCAGGGGGCGAGGAAACCGGGCGCCTGAGGGTGTTTTCCCGGGGGCAGGCCCCCCATGATCCGTCGCAACAGCAGGCTACAATTCTTGGCGGTGCTGTTCCGGAACTTCTGCTGCGCGGTGCGATCCCTGCGGCCCCGCCGGGAGGCCGCCTGTCGGCGGCAGGCTCTGCGGTCGGCGCGAAACCTTCCAACCTTCTCATGGTTTGTACGGGGCTGTGCAGCGGATGTCGCTGCGGGCCTTGCAATCGGGCCACGGGAACGGCATGCTGCACGGTGCAGGGTACGCGCCAACCCGCGCGGGCCTTGAAGGTCAGGAGACAAAAAGCGAAGCACCGCCGGTGCTCCGCATCGATGAAACCGGGTTCATGTGGAACCCAGCCGCGCTGAAGGGCTCGGGCATTGCGCCCCAAGGCCCGGGCACGGTCTGGATGTTGGAATTCGCATGGCTTTGTGCGCCGCCCCGACCCCACGCGGGGGCGCCCAGGGATTGGTTAATTGAGGCTTAGAAGTGAGAACTATGAAGAGCATTTCCAACAAGCTGGCTTCTTTGCTGCTGATGGCGGGTGCATGGGTGGGCACCGCAGCCCACGCCGTGCAGGATCTTCCCGGTGGCCCGGCCGTCAACCAATTGAATCTGGCGCCTCCGGTCACCCGCATCGCCGAGGAGCAGCAGTTCCTGCACTGGATGATGCTCATCATCTGCACGGTGATCTTCATCGCCGTGTTCGCGGTGATGTTCTATTCGATCTGGAAGCACCGCAAGTCGCGTGGCGTCAAGCCGGCCAATTTCCATGAGTCCGTGACCGTCGAGGTCATCTGGACCATCGTGCCCTTCATCATCGTGATCCTCATGGCGCTGCCCGCGACCAAGGTGCTCGTGGCGCAAAAGGACACCACCAACGCCGACCTGACCATCAAGGTCACCGGCTACCAGTGGAAGTGGGGCTACGACTACATCACCGGCGAAGGCCAGGGCCTGGCGTACATCTCCACGCTCGACAGCAGCCACCGCCGCATGTCCGACAGCGGCAACGTGAGCAACGCGCCGGCCGACTACCTGCTCAAGGTGGACAACCCCCTGGTGGTGCCCGTGGGCAAGAAGGTGCGCGTGATCACCACCGCCAACGACGTGATCCACTCGTTCATGGTGCCGGCCTTCGGCATCAAGCAGGATGCGATCCCCGGCTTCGTGCGCGACACCTGGTTCCGCGCCGACAAGGTGGGCGACTACTACGGCCAGTGCGCCGAGCTGTGCGGCAAGGAGCACGCCTACATGCCCATCCACGTGAAGGTCGTGTCTGCCGCCGACTACACCCAGTGGGTGGCGGGCGAGAAGAAGAAGGCCGCGGCCAAGCTGGACGACCCGAGCAAGGTGTGGACGCTGCAGGACATCCTGCCGCGCGGCGAGAAGGTCTATGCCGCCAACTGCGCGGCCTGCCACCAGGCCAACGGCAAGGGCGCTGGCCCCATCAAGCCGCTGGACGGCTCCGCCATCGTCAAGAGCGACGACCACACCCAGCAGATCCACATCGTGCTCAAGGGCGCCGCCAACGGCGCGATGCCCTCCTGGGCGCAGTTGAGCGACACCGATCTGGCGGCCGTGGTGAGCTACACCAAGAACGCCTGGTCCAACAAGACGGGGCAGATCGTGCAGCCGTCCGAGATCCTGGCCCAGCGTGGCAAATAGCCACCCACGCCCCAACGCACTGAGGAATCCAAGATGAGCGCAGTTCTCGACAACCACGGTCACGCGGGCGGCCACGCACACGACAGCCACGGCGATCACCACCACCACGGCCCGACGGGCTGGCGGCGCTGGGTGTTCGCGACCAACCACAAGGACATCGGCACGCTGTACCTGCTGTTCTCGTTCACCATGCTGATGGTGGGCGGCATCCTGGCGCTGCTGATCCGCGCCGAGCTGTTCAAGCCCGGCCTGCAGCTGGTGAACCCCGAGCTGTTCAACCAGCTCACCACCATGCACGGCCTGATCATGGTGTTCGGCGCCATCATGCCGGCGTTCGTGGGCTTTGCGAACTGGATGATCCCGCTGCAGATCGGCGCATCCGACATGGCCTTCGCGCGCATGAACAACTTCAGCTTCTGGCTGATGATCCCGGCGGCCATCATGCTGGTGACCTCGTTCCTCATGCCCGGCGGCGCGCCGGCGGCGGGCTGGACGCTGTATGCGCCGCTCACGCTGCAGATGGGCCCGTCGATGGATGCCGGCATCTTCGCGATGCACATCCTGGGGGCCTCGTCCATCATGGGCTCGATCAACATCATCGTGACCATCCTGAACATGCGCGCCCCCGGCATGACGCTGATGAAGATGCCCATGTTCGCCTGGACCTGGCTCATCACCGCCTACCTGCTGATCGCCGTGATGCCCGTGCTGGCCGGCGCCATCACCATGACGCTGACGGACCGCCACTTCGGCACCAGCTTCTTCAACCCCGCCGGCGGCGGCGACCCGGTGATGTACCAGCACATCTTCTGGTTCTTCGGCCACCCCGAGGTGTACATCATGATCCTGCCGGCCTTCGGCATCATCAGCCAGATCGTGCCGGCGTTCTCGCGCAAGCGGCTGTTCGGCTATGCCTCTATGGTGTATGCCACCTCGTCCATCGCCATCCTGTCGTTCATCGTGTGGGCCCACCACATGTTCACGACCGGCATGCCCGTGACCGGCCAGCTGTTCTTCATGTACGCCACCATGCTGATTTCGGTGCCCACGGCCGTGAAGATCTTCAACTGGATCGCCACCATGTGGCGCGGCTCCATGACGTTCGAGACCCCGATGCTGTTCGCCGTGGGCTTCATCTTCGTGTTCACCATGGGCGGCTTCACCGGGCTGATCCTGTCGATGGCCCCCATCGATATCCAGCTGCAGGACACCTACTACGTGGTGGCCCACTTCCACTACGTGCTGGTGGCCGGCTCGCTGTTCTCCATGTTCGCCGCGTACTACTACTGGGCGCCGAAGTGGACCGGCGTGATGTACAGCGAAACCCGGGGCCGCATCCACTTCTGGGGCTCGCTCATCACGTTCAACGTGACGTTCTTCCCCATGCACTTCCTGGGCCTGGCAGGCATGCCGCGCCGCTATGCCGACTACCCCATGCAGTTCGCCGACTTCAACATGCTGGCCTCCATCGGCGCGTTCGGCTTCGGCCTGATGCAGGTGTACTTCTTCCTGTTCATCGTGGTACCAGCGATGCGCGGCAAGGGCGAAGTGGCGCCGCAGCGTCCCTGGGAAGGGGCCGAGGGCCTGGAATGGGAAGTGCCGTCGCCCGCACCGTTCCACACCTACGAAACGCCGCCAAAGCTGGATGCGTCGGCCACCCGTGTGATCGGTTGAGGAAAGCCGTTCGATGACCCCCGAGCAAAAGAAGTCCAACCGGCGCATGGCGCTGATCCTGGCGTCGGTGGCCGTGGCCTTCTTCGTCGGGTTCATGGTCAAGATGGCCTGGCTGGCCCGCTGAAAGCTGGACGCGCCATGGGCATGTTCCGCACTGAAAACGCCAAGATGGTGGGCAAGCTGGCCGTGATCTCGGTCGGCATGTTCGCCTTCGGCTACGTGCTCATTCCCATCTACAAGCACATCTGCGAGATGACGGGCATCAACATCCTTTCGCTGTCCGAGCGGCAGGTGCCTGGCAACGGGGTGGCCGGCCGGGACGTGAAGGTGCCCGCGAACACGCAGGTGGACAAGAGCCGCACCATCACCGTGGAGTTCGATGCGAACGCGCGCGGCCCGTGGGACTTCAAGCCCGCGCAGCGATCGCTGCAGGTGCACCCGGGCGAGCTGGCCACGGTCATGTACGAGTTCCAGAACGTGCAGAACCGCCGCATGGCCGCGCAGGCCATCCCGAGCTACGCGCCGCGGCAGGCGGCTGCGCACTTCAACAAGCTCGAATGCTTCTGCTTCAACCAGTACGTGCTGGAGCCGGGCGAGAAGAAGCAATGGCCCGTGGCGTTCGTGATCGACCCGCGCCTGTCCAAGGACGTGACCACCATCACCCTGTCCTATACCTTCTTCGAGGTGGGCGGCAAGACGCCGCCCGCGCCCACCGAGCCCACGGCCGCGCTGCCGGCCGGTGTGGTGCCGCAGGGGGCCGGATCGTGAGCCCGCGCAGCCCCAGCGAATCGCCGGTGCGCCGCAAAGGCTCGCTGCTGCGCACCGTGCGGGCGGTGGCGTGGTCGTTCATCGGCCTGCGCAAGGGCTCGGAATACCAGCAGGACGTGGAGCGGCTGAACCCCATCCACATCATCGCCGTCGGCCTGGCCGCGGCGCTGCTGCTGGTGATCGGGCTGATCGCGCTGGTCAACTGGGTCGTCTGATGGACGGCCGCAGCCCGACGGATAACAACGATTTGAGATTCAGGAGTTGACATGAGTGCATCTACCCCCGGCACGACCCCGTACTACTACGTGCCCGCCGAATCGCGCCATCCGGTGATGGCGGCGGCCGGCCTGTTCTTCGTGATCCTGGGCGCGGGCCAGTGGGTCAACGGCCACGACTGGGGCAAGTATTCGCTCGCCCTGGGCATGGTGTGGTGGCTGTTCGTGCTGTACCAGTGGTTCCGCGATGCCGTGCGCGAGAGCGAGGGCGGCCTGTACGGGCACAAGATCGATCTGTCCTACCGCTGGAGCATGAGCTGGTTCATCTTCTCGGAGGTGATGTTCTTCGGCGCCTTTTTCACCGCTCTGTGGTGGGCTCGCTCCCATTCGGTGCCGGCCCTGGGCAGCCTGGACAACGCGCTGCTGTGGCCCGACTTCAAGGCCGTGTGGCCCAGCATGGCGGCGGGCATGACCGCATCGCCCGCCGGCATCGTGGAGCCCTTCCAGACGGTCGGGCCGTTCTGGCTGCCCACGATCAACACGGCGCTGCTGCTGACCTCCGGTGTCACGCTGACCATCGCGCACCATGCGCTGCGCGAAAACCACCGCGGCAAGACCATCGCCTTCATGTGGGCCACCGTGCTGCTGGGCATCGTCTTCCTGTGCGTGCAGGGCTACGAGTACTACCACCTGTACACCGACCTGAACCTCAAGCTCAGCTCCGGCGTCTTCGGCTCCACCTTCTTCATGCTGACGGGCTTTCACGGCTTTCACGTGTTCGTGGGCATGCTGATGCTGCTGTTCATCACGCTGCGCCTGCAAAAGGGCCACTTCACGCCGGAAAAGCACTTCGGCTTCGAGGGCGCCGCCTGGTACTGGCACTTCGTGGACGTGGTGTGGCTGGGCCTGTACGTGCTGGTCTATTGGCTGTAATCCAGGCCCCTCGGCGGCCCGACGAAAAAAGCGCCGCAGGGCGCTTTTTTTGCGGCGGTGCTTCGGTGCCCGCCGCGGCCCGTGGGCCATGCCGGGCAGACCGGGTGGCGCTTAGCGCGTTGCCGGCAGTCCGGTGGGCTGGATGTAGCCCAGCTTCCAGGCGGCCAGCAGGCACAGGAAGAGCAGAATCGACAGCCCCACGCGGACGGCGAGCGCGCGGGCCATGTGGCCGCTGCGGGCTTTGTCGTTGCGGCCGTTGCGCATCATGAAGAACAGCGCGGAACCGAGGCTCGCCAGAATGGCCAGGAAGGCCAGCACCACCACGTATTTCATGGAGCGCATTATCCCGTGACATCTGCAAGACGCCGACCCGGCCTGCAATTTTGGCTGGTCAGCTTGGCCGCCGTGCTGGCCATGGCCGCGACCGCGTCGCTCGGGCGCTGGCAGCTGTCGCGCGCGGCGCAAAAGGAAGCCTTGCAAGCCGCCATCGACGGGCGTTCGGCCCGGCCGCCACTGGAGGGCGCCACGCTCGCGGCCCTGCCAGCGGCCACGGGGCCGGACGACCCACTGGTGCACCGCCGCATCGTGCTGCGCGGCCGCTGGCTGCCCGCCCACACCGTTTTTTTGGACAACCGCCAGATGCAGGGCCGGCCGGGGTTCTTCGTGCTCACGCCGCTGCAATTGCAGGGCAGCGCCACCAGCGTGCTGGTGCAGCGCGGTTGGGTGCCGCGCAATTTCCAGGACCGCACCCAGTTGCCCCCGATCCCCACGCCGGCGGGCGACACCGAGGTGGAAGGCCGCATCGCTGCGGCGCCATCGCGGCTGTACGAAGTCGGCGCCACCGGCAGCGCCGAGGGGTCTTCCCGCATCCGGCAAAATCTCGACCTGGCGGCCTATCGCGGCGAGACCGGCCTGGCCCTGGCGCCACTCACCGTGCTGCAGACGGGGGCCGCGAACGACGGGTTGCTGCGCGACTGGCCCGTCATCGACGCCGGGGTCGAAAAACACTACGGCTACGCCGTCCAATGGTTCGGGCTTTGCGGCCTGGTGGCAATCCTCTATGTCTGGTTCCAAATCGTCCGACGCTTCCTTCGCCCACGCCGCCAGCCTGCCGCCTGACGCGCCCCAGGGCGCCCACCCGCTGGGCCTCACGGTGCACAGCCTGCCGCCCGCGGGCGGGGCCATGGCGGCCGTGCAGCAGTCGCGCCAGGGGCGCTGGAAGATGCTGGGCATCCTGCTGGTGTGCGCCGCGCCGGTGGTGGCCTCGTACTTCACCTACTACGTGCTGCGGCCCGAAGGGCGGCGCAATTTCGGCGAACTCATCGCCCCCCAGCGCGCGATGCCGGCGGGCATGGCGACCACCGCCCTCGATGGCGCTCCCGGTCGGCTCGACCAGCTGCAGGGCCAGTGGCTGCTCGTGAGCGTGGCGCCCGGCGCCTGCGGCACCCCCTGCCAGAACCATCTGTACCTGCAGCGCCAGCTGCGCGAAAGCCTGGGCAAAGACAAGGACCGCATCGACTGGGTCTGGCTGGTGACCGATGGCGCTGCGCCGCCGCCCGAGATCCAGCCGGGCCTGCAAAAGGCCCAGGTGCTGCGGGTGGATGCGCAGGCGCTGTCCGCGTGGCTCGCGCCCGCCACCGGCCACGCGATCGAAGACCATCTCTACGTCGTCGACCCCATGGGCCACTGGATGATGCGTTTTCCGGCGGGCCTGGACGCCGCCGGGGCCGCCAAGGCCAAGCGGGACCTGGAGCGGCTGATGCGCGCCTCGGCCTCGTGGGACCAGCCCGGTCGCACCGGAGCGCCATGATGCAGGACGCCCAGCCGCTGTTCGACCTGGCCCCGCTCGCCCGCATGGTGCTGCTGGGCGCGGTGATCGCGCTCGGGCCGCTGGCCTGGGTGTGGCTGCGCAACCGCGGCACCTCGCGCGTGCGGCGCCTGCAGGCGCTCACCGTGCTGACCCTTTTCCTCACCTTCGATCTGGTGCTGTTCGGCGCCTTCACCCGGCTCACCGATTCAGGCCTGGGTTGCCCCGACTGGCCGGGCTGCTACGGCAACGCCAGCCCGCTGGGCGCGCATGCCGAAATCTCCGCCGCCCAGCAGGCCATGCCCACCGGCCCGGTCACGCACGGCAAGGCCTGGGTGGAGATGATCCACCGCTACCTGGCCAGCGGCGTGGGCATGCTCATCATCGTGCTCACCGTTGGCGCGTGGTGGCAGCGGTCGCGCGCGGCCAGGCACCAGGGCCCGCCGCCCGCCCTGAGCCCCTGGTGGCCCACGGCGACGCTGGTGTGGGTCTGCCTGCAGGGCGCATTCGGCGCGCTCACGGTGACTATGAAGCTCTTTCCCGCCATCGTGACGCTGCACCTGATCGGCGCGCTGGTGCTGCTGGCGCTGCTGTGCGTGCAGGCCGTGCGCGAGACGCACGCCGCGCGCGGCGTCTTGCCCGTGGCATTGGGCCGGGGCCTGCGAGGCCTGCTGGTGGCGACCACCGTGCTGCTGGCGGTGCAGATCGTGCTCGGCGGCTGGGTAAGCACCAACTATGCGGTGCTGGCCTGCACCACGTTCCCCACGTGCCAGGGCAGCTGGTGGCCCGACATGGCCTTCGGCCAGGGCTTCGAGATCTGGCGGCCGCTGGGCCTGCTGCAGGACGGCAGCCACATCACCTTCGCGGGCCTCACGGCCATCCACTATGCGCACCGGCTGGCGGCCTACGCAGTGCTGCTGGCCCTCGGGCTGCTGGCCTGGCGCCTGCACCGCGCCGCGCTGCTGCCGGCCCAGGCGCGCTGGATCGCGGGCCTGGCGCTGATGCAGTTCGCCACCGGCCTGTCCAACGTGGTGCTGGACTGGCCCCTCGTGGCCGCCGTGCTGCACACCGGCGGCGCCGCGGCCCTGGTCGTGGTCCTCACCTGGGCCTTGGCCGCCAGCCGCGCCGTGGGCGCCGCCCGTCCCCTGGCCGCCGCTGCCGGCACACCGACAACCGCGCCCACGGGCGCAACGAGAATCTCCGCATGAGCGCTGCTCCCGCCACCTCCCCTCCGATCACCAGCATGCCGTCGCGCGCGGCGCAGTTCTATGCGCTGACCAAGCCGCGCGTGGTCCAGCTGATCGTTTTCTGCGCCTTCATCGGCATGGTGCTGGCCGTGCCCGGCATGCCCAGCGGCGCGCAGTGGGCGCACATGGCCGTGGCCTGTGCCGGCATCTGGCTCGTGGCGGGCGCCGCCGCGGCATTCAACTGCATCGTGGAGCAGGGCATCGACGCGAAGATGAAGCGCACCGCCTGGCGGCCCACCGCCAAGGGCGAGCTGTCCAACACGCAGACGCTGCTTTTCTCGGCGGCGCTGTGCGCGGCGGGTTCATTGGTGCTCTACCGGTGGGTCAACCCGCTCACCATGTGGCTCACCTTCGCCACCTTCGTGGGCTACGCGGTGGTGTACACGGTGATCCTCAAGCCGCTCACGCCGCAGAACATCGTGATCGGCGGCGCTTCGGGTGCTATGCCGCCGGTGCTGGGCTGGTCGGCCATGACGGGCGACGTGGCGCCCGAGGCGCTCATCCTGTTCCTCATCATCTTCCTGTGGACGCCGCCGCATTTCTGGGCCCTGGCGCTGTACCGCGTGGAGGACTACCGCAAGTCGGGCCTGCCCATGCTGCCCGTCACGCACGGCAACGAGTTCACGCGACTGCAGGTGTTCCTTTACACGCTGATCCTCTTCGCGGGCTGCCTCATGCCCTTCGTGTACGGCATGAGTTCCTGGATCTACCTGGCTGCCGCCGTGGTGCTCAGCCTGGGCTTTTGCGCCTATGGCTTTCGGCTGTGGCGCCGCTACTCGGATGCGCTCGCCCGCGAGACCTTCCGCTTTTCCCTCATCCACCTGAGCCTGCTGTTCGCCGCGCTGCTGGTGGACCACTACGTGCTGTGATCGCCATGAATAAACGCATTGCTCTTAAAAAAATAGCTGCCAGCGCTTTGCTGGTAAGCGCTGGTGGCCTGTTGGCGGCTTGCTCCAAGAAGGGCCCGGAATTCAAGGGCGTGGACATCACCGGCGCCGACTACGCCAAGGACCTGCCCCTGCCCGACCACAACGGCCAGCCGCGCCACCTCAAGGACTTCGCAGGCAAAGTCGTGGTGGTGTTCTTCGGCTACACCCAGTGCCCCGACGTGTGCCCCACGTCCATGGTGGAACTGGCGGAAGTCAAGCGCTCGCTGGGCGCGGACGGCGACCGGCTCCAGGGCATCTTCGTCACCGTGGACCCGGAGCGCGACACGCCCGAGGTGCTCAAGGCCTACATGGCCAACTTCGATCCCACCTTCCTCGCGCTGCGTGGCAGCCCCGAGCAACTGGCCGCCGTGGCCAAGGACTTCAAGATCTATTACAAGAAGGTCGACGGCAAGACGCCCACGAGCTACACCATGGACCACTCGGCCGGCAGCTACGTGTACGACCCCGCCGGCCGCCTGCGCGTGTACAACCGCTACGGCAGCGGTGCGCAGGCGCTGGCCGCCGATGTGCGGGCCCTGCTGAACGAGGGCTGAGGCGGCGGGGCGGCCGCATCGGCGTGCTCCACCACCGCCGCCCCCGGGCGCCAGGCAGCACCGGCCACCGGGCCCGACACCGGCTCGGCCATGCCGCGCGCCAGGGCTGCGAGGCGGGGCCGCACGATGGCGCAGTGCCAGCGGTCATGCCGGACCAGCCCGCCCGTCAGGGCGATGTGCGCGAGCCCCCGGGCGACCGTCTCGCGCGTGGTGGCCAGCAGTGCGGCCAGCATCGCCTGCGTGGGCAGCCGCACCAGGGTGCTGCGCTGCAGATCGGCCAGCAACAGCAGGGCGCCCGCCAGGCGCGCCGTGGCCCCGCGCATGCGCAGCAGCCCCGACCAGTCCGCAAGCTGCGCCTGCGCCCGTGCGTTCTCGCGCGACAGCGCGTCCAGCCAACCCGAAGCTGCAGCGCCGTGGTGCGGCGAGCGCAGGGCCTCTGTCGACACTTCGCACAGCCGGCCTTCGCCCAGGGCCGTGCCCGACAGCTCCGCAGGCGCCGCGAACAGCGCCGTCGTGCCCAGGGCATGGCCGCAGCCCGCCAGGCCCACGGGCCGGTCGATGCCCTCGGCGCCCCGGCGGTGCAGCAGCACCGTACCGACCTTGAGGATCTGCAGCACCGGCGCGGACTGGCCTTGGCGCGCCAGCGTCTCGCCCTTGCGAAAGCGCCGCTCCACCACGCGGCCCGCCATCTGCACCTCGCGCGGGGCCCGGCCGAGCAGGCAGTGCGAGCGGCCGGCGCAGGTGTGGCACGGAGGCAGGGGCGCGCCTTCTTCGGTCGGTGCGGCGCCGTGGGGCCGGGTGCGCAGACTCAGCACGAAAACGGCCTCCAGGGCATGATTTCTCCCGGCATATCGCTATAAAAATAATAGCAATTGCTTGCGATGGTGACGGACGGAGCGGGCCGGCTGCTCAGGCGTAGGCCAGTTCGCCGTGGCGGCTTTCGATGCGCTGGCCGGCCGACAGCGACATCAGCAAAAGCGCGATGGTCTCGTGCAGGATGACCGTCTGCTGGTTGCCCGTGTCCACCATGTGCCGGCGCAGCGCGTCACGCACCGCCGGCTGGCCCGTGACATCGATCACGATGTCCGCGGCGCTGCCGTGCGCCGCCAGCAATCCCATGAAATCGGACGTTACGGGCACGCCGTGGCTGCGCGCCAGCTCGATGCTGGGCAGGGAGAGGTCCAGGTCCGCCACCCCGAGCACGGAGACGAACGGCGCTGCCAGCAACTGCTGCAGCAATGGGGTGCCGGTGTGGCCGGCACCGATGACGAGGATGCGAAAGGGCTGCATGGCATGCCTTGGAAATCACGAAGGCGCCAGTCTGCCGGCCACGGGCCCCGCGGGGCATGATCTGCATCAACATCGGTGGAGGCGCGAGCGCTGCCCACCGGGCAGGGCGTCAGTCGGCCCGGATGCCTTGCGTGCGGATCACGCGGGCCATGAGCGCGGTGTCCGCCTGGATGCGGTTCGCCAGCCCCTGGGGCGAGGTTCCGGCCACCTGCCAGCCTTGCTGGAACAGCTTGGCCCGCACGTCGGGGCTGCGGGCGATGTCGGCGATCAGCGCCGACAGCCGCGCCTGCACCGCAGCGGGCATGGTGGCCGGTGCGGCGAATGCGTTCCAGATCTCCAGGTTCAGGTCCGGCACGCCGGCCTCCGCCAGGCTAGGCACGCCGGGCACGAGCGTGCTGCGACCGGCCGAGGTGACGCCGATGAGGCGCAGCTTGCCCGTGCGTTCCTGCGACAGGGCGAGCGCAGGCGGGAGCAGCGCCATCTGCAGCTGTCCGCCCAGCATGCCCGTGGCCACCTGCGGGTAGCCGGGGTAGGGCACGTGCACCGGTGCGATGCCGGCGCGGGCCTTGAGCAGTTCCGTCCCCAGGTGGCCTACCGTTCCCACGCCCGGCGTGCCGTAGCTCCAGCGGCTGCCGGCCTGCCGCGCCGCTGCGAGAAACGCGCGCGCATCGGCATGGGCCGGCACGTCCGGCTGTGAGGCCGGGGCGGTCAGCACCAGCGGCGAGGTGCCCACCAGGCTCAGCGGCGCGAGGTCCTTCTGCGGGTCGTAGGGCACGGCCGGGTTGAGCAGCTTGGCGATCGTCAGGTTGCCGTTGATGAACAGGCCGATGGTGTGGCCGTCGGTCGCCTTGGCCACCGCATCTGCGCCGATGTTGCCGCCCGCGCCCACCTTGTTTTCCACGATCACCGGATGGCCGAGTGCCTGCGCCAGCGGCTCGGAGAACGTGCGCGCCGTCAGGTCGGGCGACGATCCCGGCGGAAAGCCCACGATGATGCGCAGCGGCTTGCTCGGCCACCCCGGCGTCGCCAGTGCGCCGGGCGCCGATTGGGCGGTGGCCGTGCCCAGAGCGCCAGCGAGCGAAAGGGCCACCATCAGCGTGCGGCGTCGAACGGCAGGAAAAGTCATGGGGGTCGTGTCCTTGGAGATTGGGAGCACCGGCAGGCGGCGCCCCCATGAAAAAAGCGCGCAATCCGCAGGGGATTGCGCGCTCGGGATTATCGCCATGCCGGCCGCCCGCGAAGGCGGGTGGCCAGCCGGTCAGGCGTACTCGACCAGGGCCTTTTTCATCTTCTTCATCGCGGCCACTTCGATCTGGCGGATGCGTTCGGCGCTCACGCCGTACACGGCGGCCAGTTCGTGCAGCGTCATGCCGCCGGAGCCGTCGTCGTTCACCTTGAGCCAACGCTCTTCCACGATGCGGCGGCTGCGATCGTCCAGGCCCGAGAGGGCGGCGGCGATGCCGTCGGTGGCCAGGGCATCGCGCTGGCGCGATTCGATCATGGCGGTGGGCTCGTGGGCACCATCGGCCAAGTAGGCGATGGGGCCGTAAGCCTGTTCGCCGTCATCGGAGGGCGAGGGGTCCAGCATCACGTCGCCGCCCGACAGGCGGGTTTCCATCTCGATGACCTCTTCGCGCTTGACGTTGAGGTGCTGCGCCACTGCATCGATTTCGCGCTCGGAGAGCGTGTCGCGGTGGGTGGCTGCATCGGCGGCGGCCGCATCGGCCTTGAAGCCCTGCTTCATCGAGCGCAGGTTGAAGAACAGCTTGCGCTGCGACTTCGTCGTGGCCACCTTGACCATGCGCCAGTTCTTCAGGATGTACTCGTGAATCTCGGCCTTGATCCAGTGCATGGCGTAGCTCACCAGGCGCACGTTCTGATCGGGGTCGAAACGCTTGACGGCCTTCATCAGGCCCACGTTGCCTTCCTGGATCAGGTCGCCGTGCGGCAGGCCGTAGCCGAGGTATTGGCGGGCGATCGAGACCACCAGGCGCAGGTGCGACATCACCATACGGCCGGCGGCATCCACGTCGTTGTTGTCCTTGAGCTGGCGCGCGTATGTGCGCTCTTCTTCCGCCGTGAGCAGCGGAAGGCGGTTCACCGCCGAGATGTAGGCGTCCAGATTGCCCAAGGGGGGGATGAGCGCCCAAGGATTGGCGGGAGCCAGAGCGGTGGCTGCGGTTCCAGATTGAAGCGTCATTCCAGAGATCCTTTCTTCCATGACATTCATGTTAGCACTCCATATGAGGGAGTGCTAAGGGACTAGTTCCCGCGCCGGCGTAGGACGTGGGAGACGCGTTATTGTCGGAAAAAAGGGCGTCAGCGCAGCAATTCAAAGGGTGTGGCGCTATTGAATTGGTAGCGAAAAAATCCAAAAACTTCGTTTTGTGAACAATCAATTCACCGGATGGCACCAATCCGTCCCGGTCGCCCAGCCCCCGGCACACGTGGCAGGGGGGCTTCGGACTCCGTTCGCCGGTCGGTCAAGTCAGCAAAGCTTGCGAGAATTCCTTGGCGTTGAAGGTTTCCAGGTCTTCCAGCTTCTCGCCCACGCCGATGAAGTACACCGGAATGGGGCGTTCCTGCGCGATGGCAGCCAGCACGCCGCCCTTGGCCGTGCCGTCGAGTTTGGTCACGATGAGGCCGGTCAGCTGCAGCGCATCGTCGAAGGATCGCACCTGGGCCAGTGCGTTCTGTCCCGTGTTGCCGTCGATCACCAGCAGTACCTCGTGCGGCGCCGTCGCATCCGCCTTGGTGACCACGCGCTTGATCTTCTGCAGCTCCTGCATCAGGTGCAGCTGCGTCGGCAGACGCCCGGCGGTATCGACCAGCACCACGTCCTTGCCGCGCGCCTTGCCGGCGGTGACGGCGTCGAAGCTCACCGCCGCAGGATCGCCGCCGTCCTGGCTCACGATCTCGACCGTGTTGCGGTCGGCCCAGACGCCGAGCTGCTCGCGCGCCGCCGCCCGGAAGGTGTCGGCCGCGGCCAGCAGAACCGCTGCGCCCTCATTGGCCAGGTGCTTGGTCAGCTTGCCGATGGAAGTCGTCTTGCCCGCGCCGTTGACCCCCGCCACCATGATCACGGTGGGCGTGTAGCGGCCGATGACCAGCGATTTCTCCAGCGGCCGCAGCAGGTCGGCCAGGGCCTCGGCCAGCAGGGCCTTCACGGCGGCCGGATCGGTGGTCTTGGTGTCCTTGACGCGGCGCTTGAGGTCGTCCAGCAGGTGCTGCGTGGCCTTCACGCCGGTGTCGGCCATCAGCAGGGCCTCTTCCAGCTCTTCGTACAGCGCGTCGTTGATCTGGGTGCCGGTGAAGACCGTGGCGATGCTGCTGCCGGTCTTGCGCAGGCCGTTCTTCAGGCGGTCCATCCAGCCCTTGCGCTCGGCGGGCGCGGGCTGCACGGGCGGTGCGGACGGGGTGGGCATCGCCGGTGGTGGGACCGGCACGGCGGGCGCCGCCACCGGGGCAGGCACCGGCGGCACGACAGGCGTGGAAACAGGCGCGGGAGCCCGGGGCACCGTGGGTACCGCAGGGGCCGGCACAGGTGCCATCACAGGGGCCGCCACGGGGTGCGTGATGGGTGCGGGAGAGGGGGGCGGAACCGCAGCCGGTGCGGGTGCCGTGGGTGCCACGGGTGCCGCAGGCGCCGCGACCGGGGCTGGCGGCTGCACCGGAACGACGGGCGGCGCCGCCACCGGCACCTCCACCGGCGCCTTCGCGAACGGGTTCTTCAGCCACCCGAAGCCCCCGGAGGCCGCAGGGGCACTCGAAGGGGCTGCAGAGGGCGGCGAGAGCGCGTCGGCGGCAGGCGTTGCAGGCACGGAAACCGCTGGCGCAGCCTCCGCGGGATGGGGGGCTTGCGGCTCGGTGGGGGCGGCGGGCTTTTTCTTGAAAAAACTGAACATTGGAGGGTTCTTAGAATCGCATCCATTCTATGAAACGCGCTATCACCCTTCTGGGCCTGCTGGCCTGCGTGCATGCCGGGGCCCAAACCCCGCCGTCCGCTCCCACCCCCCTTCCTCCCTCGGCCCAGGACACGCAGGCGCAGCGCCCGCCGTCCACGGGGGTTCGGCAATTCACCTTGAAGAACGGCATGCAGCTGCTCGTGCAGCCCGATCGCCGGGCGCCCACGGCGGTGCACATGGTCTGGTTGCGGGTCGGCGCGATGGACGAGGTGGACGGCACCTCCGGCGTGGCCCACGCGCTGGAGCACATGATGTTCAAGGGCTCCAAGACCGTGCCGCCGGGCGAGTTCTCGCGCCGCGTGGCTGCGCTGGGCGGGCAGGAAAACGCCTTCACCAGCCGCGACTACACCGGCTACTACCAGCAGATTCCCGCGAACCGGCTGGAAGACGTGATGAAGCTCGAAGCCGACCGCTTCGCCAACAACCAGTGGCCTGATGCCGAGTTCAAGCGCGAGATCGAGGTGGTCAAGGAAGAGCGCCGCATGCGCACCGAAGACCAGCCCCGGGCCGCGCTCATCGAGCAGCTCTATGCCGCCACGTTCATCGCCTCGCCCTACCGCCGGCCCGTCGTCGGCTGGATGAGCGATCTCGATGCCATGACCGCCGACGACGTGCGCGCCTTTCATCGCCAGTGGTACGTGCCGGCCAACGCGGTCGTCGTGGTGGCCGGCGACGTGGACCCCGACAAGGTCCGCGTGCTGGCGGAAAAGTACTACGGCCGCATTCCCGTGCGCGCCGTGCCGGCCCGCAAGCCGCGCGTGGAGCCCGTGCAGCAGGGCATCCGCCGCATCGCCTACAAGGCGCCGGCCGAGCAGGCCTATGTGGCCCTGGCGTTCCGCGCGCCGAGCATCACGCGCCTGGAGAACATGGCCGATAGCGACCGCGATGCGTTGTCGCTGCTGGTGCTGTCGGCCGTGCTCAGCGGCTACGACGGTGCGCGCCTGGAGCGCGCCTTGAGCCAAGGCTCCGACCGTGTGGCCGACAGCTCGGACAGCTCCGCCTCCGTCGTGGGCCGCGGCCCCAGCGTGTTCCTGCTGACCGGCGTGCCGGCCCCCGGCAAGACCCCGCAGCAGGTCGAGGACGCCCTGCGCGCCGAGGTCGCCCGCATCGCCCGCGAAGGCGTGAGCGAGGCCGAACTGGCCCGCGTGAAGACGCAGTGGGCGGCCTCCACCATCTACCAGCGCGATTCGCTGCAAAGCCAGGCCAGCGACCTGGGCAGCAACTGGGTGCAGAGCCTGCCCCCCGACGCCGACGCGCGCCTCATCGCCCTGCTGCGCGCGGTGACGCCCGCCCAGGTGCAATCGGTGGCGGCCCGCTACTTCGGCGACGACCAGCTCACCGTGGGCACGCTGCTGCCGCAACCCATGGCCCCTGGCGCCAAGCGCGCCGCCCCCGCAGCCGGCGCCGACGGGCGGATGCATTGATGAGAACGCGCAGGACACCCCCCATGAAAACCTTCCAACGCATGGCCGCACGCGCGTGCCTCGCCTTTGCCGGGGCCTTGTGCCTGGCCCACCCCGCCTGGGCGCTGCTGCCCATCCAGCACTGGACGGAGCCGAGCGGCGCCCGCGTCTGGCTGGTGGAGAGCCCGGCCATTCCGATGGTCGACGTGCAGGTGGACTTCGATGCCGGCGCGCGCCGGGACCCGGCCGCGCAGGCGGGCCTGGCGAGTGCCGTGGCGGCCATGTCGTCCAAGGGCGTGCGCGCCCAGGGCGATGAACCTGCCATGGACGAAAACGCGCTCGGCGAAGCCTGGGCCGATCTGGGCGCGAGCTTCGAGGCCGCGGCCGACCGCGACGGCCTGAGCTTTTCGCTGCGATCGCTCACCGAGCCCGACCTGCTGGACCGCGCGGCGCGGCTCGCAGCCCGGCAACTGGCCCAGCCGAGCTTTCCGCAGGACATCTGGCAGCGGGAGCGTTCGCGCTGGGCCGCTGCTTTGAAAGAGTCCGAAACCCGTCCCGGCACGGCCGCGGCCAAGGCCTTCGGCAGCGCGGTGTACGGCACCCACCCCTACGGCCAGCGCACGACGCCCGACACCCTGGGACGCATCGAGATCGCCGACATGCAGGCCTACCATGGGCGCTACGTCGAGACGTGCCGGGCCCGCGTGAGCATCGTCGGGGCCGTCACGCGCCCACAGGCGCAGGCGCTGGTGGCCACGCTGCTGTCGCAGATGCCCGCGCGCGATCCCGCCACCTGCCAGCCGCTGCCGCCCGTGCCCGAAGTGCAGGCGCTGGCCGCGCCGGTGCAGCAGGACATTCCCTTCGCCTCGGCGCAGGCCCATGTGCTGATCGGCCAGCCGGGCTTCGCGCGGCGCGACCCTGACTTTTTGGCCCTGCTCGTGGGCAACCACATTCTGGGCGGCGGTGGCTTCACCTCGCTGCTGACCAGCGAGGTGCGCGAAAAGCGCGGCCTGAGCTACAGCGTGTACAGCCAGTTCTCGCCCGGCTTGAACACCGGCGTCTTCCTGGTCGGGCTGCAGACCCGCCCCGACCAGGCCGCCGAGGCCGTGAAGGTGTCGCGCGACGTGCTCGCGCGCTTCGTGGCGCAGGGCCCGACCGAGGCCCAGCTCAAGGCCGCCAAGGACAACCTGATCGGCGGCTTCGCGCTGCGCATCGACAGCAACCGCAAGCTGCTGGCCAACGTCGTCAACATCGCGTGGAACGACCTGCCGCTGGATTACCTGGAGCACTGGACCGACCGCGTGCAGGCCCTGACGGCCGCCGACGTGCGCGCCGCCATGGCGCGCAAGCTGCAGCCCGACCGCATGGTCACCGTGGTGGTCGGGGGCCAGCCTTGAACCGGCCCGCACGCCGCGCCGCGCCGGCAGCCTCGGCCAGGTCGGGGAGCGCCGCGAAGAAGCCTGCGGCCAAGGCGCCCGCGGTGAAAGGCGCGGGCGAGGTCCGCATCATCGGCGGGCAATGGAAGCGCACGCGCCTGCCCGTGGCGCAACGCCCCGGCCTGCGCCCCACGCCCGACCGGGTGCGCGAGACGCTCTTCAACTGGCTGGGACAGGACCTGACCGGCTGGCGCTGCCTCGACGCCTTCGCGGGCACGGGCGCCCTGGGGTTCGAGGCCGCCTCGCGCGGCGCCACGGCCGTGCAGCTGGTCGAGAACGATCCGGCGCTGGTCGAGCAACTGCACACGCTGCAGCAGCGCCTGCAGGCCATGGCGGTGCGGGTGCAGCGGGGCGATGGCGTGGCCGCGCTGCGGCACTGCGCGCCGGCCAGCCTGCACCTGGTGTTTCTGGACCCGCCGTTCGACGGCGCCTTGTTCGAGCCTGCGTTGGCCGCGGCAGCCCAGGCGGTTGCGGCCCAGGGGTTCATCTACCTGGAAGCGCCGCAGGCCTGGGACGAGGCCGCGCTGGCAGAACTGGGGCTGGCGGTGCACCGCCATCTGAAGGCCGGCGCCGTGCACGCCCATCTGCTCCAAAAACAGTGATGCTATTTAATTTATAGCGTAATGCCCTAGTGGAATATGCGCTGGAGGCATTTTTTGCTTTGAATGCCCTCGGCCATCACTGCCGCCGGGGCAGCCTTTCCGCCCGCTGCATAATCCGCCCCTGCGCCCGCCCAACCGCGTGTGCCCCCTTCCGCCAGACCGCAAAGGAGCGACCACGCCATGGCCCAGAACGTCCTCGCCATCTATCCCGGCACCTTCGATCCCATCACGCTGGGCCATGAAGACGTGGTGCGCCGCGCCACGCAGCTCTTCGGCCGGGTGATCGTGGCCGTGGCGGCAGGCCACCACAAGAAGACCCTGTTCAGCCTGGAAGAGCGCATCGAGATGGTCCGCGAAGCAGTGCGCGCCTATCCGCAGGTGCAGGTCGAGACCTTCTCCGGCCTGCTGCGCGACTTCGTGGTCGAGCGCGGCGGCAAGGCCATGGTGCGCGGCCTGCGCGCCGTGACCGATTTCGACTACGAGTTCCAGCTGGCAGGCATGAACCGCAGCCTCATGCCCGAGGTGGAAACCGTCTTTCTCACGCCCAGCGACAAGTTCCAGTTCATCAGCAGCACCTTCGTGCGAGAGATCGCCCTGCTGGGCGGCGAGGTGGACAAGTTCGTTTCCCCGGAAGTGTCCGAGCGCCTGGCCGTGAAGGTGCGCGCGCAGTCGTCTTGAGGCGTCTTGGCGGCGGGCGCCGTCAGGCTTGCAGTGCTTTCATCGGTTCGGGCCGTGCGCGGTTGCGGGCGGACTGCACCAGTTCGTGCACGAAGCGCAGCTTGGCGAGCGCCCCGGACGACAGGGCGAACGGATAGGCATCCTGCTGGCCCAGGCTGCGGTTCAGGCTGTTGAGCAGCAGGGTGAGTGGCACCCATTCGCTGACCATCGCATCGAAATCCGGGGACTGCGTGGCGAACGGGTCGTTCATCGTGAAGCGCCGTGCCGCGCCCGCTTTGGGCTTCGGGATCTGAAGCCCGGTGCGGTAGCTCGACGCCGTCTCCAGCAGATCGACCATGTGCAGGTAGTGCGCCCAGGTCTCCGCCCAGTCTTCCCACGGGTGGGCCGTGGCGTAGGCGCTCACATGGTGGTCGCCCCAGTCCCGCAGGTGCGGGCTGCTGGCGTAGTAAGCCTGCAGCGCCGCGCCGTAGTCCTGCCGCTCGTCGCCGAACACGGCACGGAAGTGGTCCAGCTTGCCCTGGTCGCGCAGCAACCGGTCCCAGTAGAAATGCCCGGATTCGTGCCGCAGGTGGCCGATCAGCGTGCGGTAGGGCTCGTGCAGCGCCAGCCGGCGGCGTGCCCGTTCGTCGTCGTCGGCTTCGGCGATGTTGAGGGTGATGGTGCCGCTCGAATGCCCGGTGATCACGGGGTACCCAGGCTGGTCGGCCAGAAACTCGAACGCAGGGCTTTCGCCGGCGGGCGCCGGCTCCAGGCCCAGCTTGGCCAGCGTGTAGTACAGCTGCCGCTTGGCGTGTTCGATCTGCTTCCAGCGGCGCAGGTTGGCGGGCTCCGACAGGTCGGGGAGGATGCGCGTCTGCCGGCAGGACACGCACAGAGCCTGAGGGTCGTCGCCCTGCAGCGCGAAGTTGCAGGCGCGATGTGCGGTGCGGTGGTGGCACAGCCGGTACAGCGGCTGGGCACTGCCCCGGCCAGCGTCCGCCACCCGCTCCCACAGGTCGGAGTCGTCACGCAGGCCCGATACCGCGGGCACCAGCGCGGCCATCGTCAATTGATCTGGCAGGAAGGCGAGCTTGGCGCCGCAATGCAAGCATTGGACGCTGTCGAAGAAAACGAGGTGACCGCATTGGTCGCAATTGAATACCTGCATGGTGCGAGCTTAGAGCCTGTGAGGAATCTTGCATTGCACTTGCGGCAAGCCTGTGGCAACCCAAGGGGTTGGCGAAACAAAAACAGGCTCCGAAGAGCCTGTTTTTGCAAGGTTTCCGCAGGCCACGCGGGCCTGCGTGGTCTCAAGGACGCACGACGATGCTGTTGCGCACGTCACGCACGTGCTTGGTGTTGCGTGCGATGGATTCGGCCGTGTTCTTTTCGGTCTGCGACTTGGCGAAGCCCGACAGCTGCACAGTGCCGTTCAGCGTTTCGACGCTGATGGACGTGGCGGACACGGACTTGTCTTCAGCCATCTTGGCCTTCACAGCGGTCGTGATGCCGGCGTCGTCCACATAGGAGCCGACGGTCTGCTGGTCGCGCGCCACCGAGCAACCGGCGGAGATGATGGTTGCGCCAGCGAGGGCTGCAAAAGCGAGGGCACGTGCGTATTTCATGGTTATTTCCTTGGTTTGGTTTGTTAACACGGGTGCTTTGGGATTCTGCAGCCCACCGACCTGTTGCACCCCCCGCGGTCGATGAACTGTTTCTTGGTGGCGGCGTCGCCTTTCAGCGCTGCAGCCAGTCCTTGAGTTCGTCGGCATGCTCTTCTTCGTCCGCCAGGATGCCTTCCAGCATCCGGCGCGTCGTCGGGTCCTTGTCGCCGATCAAAGTGATCATCTGGCGATAGGCCTCGACGGCGATCCGCTCGGCCACCAGGTTGGCTCGCACCATGGCCTTGAGGTCGGACGATTCGTCGTAGTCCGCGTGGCTGCGCTCTTCGAGCGAGCTGGGCGAAAAATCGGGCTCGCCGCCGAGCTGCACGATGCGTTGCGCGATCTTGTCCGCATGGGCGGACTCCTCGTTTGCATGCACCAGGAATTCGGCCGCGATGGCCGGCGACTCCATGCCGTCCGCCGTGAAATGGTGCCGCTTGTAGCGCAGCACGCACACCAATTCGGTGGCGAGTGCGTCGTTCAGCAGCTTCACGATGGCGTCGCGGTATGGGCCGTAGGCGGGCGTGACAGCCCCTTCATCAAGATCCTGCGTCGCTGCGTAGTGCAGCGCCTTTTCGTCGAGCACGAGGGTCTCGGAAGGGGCCGCCGGATTGCTGGCCGTGTTGATGGTGGTGACAGGGGACATGGGGACGCTCGCTCTTTGTTATTGAAGTGTTTTAAGCAGTTGCCAGTGGAATCAATATTCGTGGCGGCGGGGGCGGCGGCTCATCAGGCACAGCGTGGCCACTGCGGCGCCTGCAGCGGCAGCCAGCAACATGGATTTGCCGGGTTGTTCGACTACGTAGCGCGTCGTGACATCGGCCGCCTGGTTGAGTTGGCGGCGGGCGCGTTCCGTGGTGTCTGCGCAGTAGGAGATGCCGCGCGATGCGAGGTCTTGTGCACGGGCTGCGAGATCGTCGATCAGCGGGTTCACCTCACCATGGAGCTCGTCCACTTTGCGTGCGGCCTTGTCCAGGGTGTTGTTGGCTGCGTCGCGGGTGGATTGCACGGCGTCCTTGGCGGAGTCGAGCACGCTGTCTGCGGCGTTGTGTGCGGAATCCACGGCTTTTTTCGCGGCGTTCTGGGTGTCGATCATGGTTGGGTTCCTTGGGGTTTTGGACTGGTGAGCGCTTCGGTGTGCGGTGCGTTCAGTGCGTTAACCGCGTTTGAGCAGGCTCAGCACGAAGGTGACCACGGCCATGATCACGAACACGAAGAAAAGAATCTTCGCAATGCCAACGGCGCCGGCAGCGATACCGCCAAAGCCAAAAAGTGCGGCAATCAAAGCGATCACCAGGAAAACCACTGCGTAATGCAACATATCCATCTCCTCTTGCACCAGAAGTTCCGGCGGGTTGGTAGGGGGCGCATCGGTCAGCGCCTGGGATTGAATGTAGTTTTCGCGGTGCGGGGTGGCTGCCGGTCCCTGGCGCGCACCCATGTAGGACGCCGCCCATGAGGGAGGATCTCTCAAAAATCACGGGTGGCCGACAGAGGCCATTCCGGTCAAAAAGGGCTTGCGGGCGCTGCGCCTGGGCCCGCTTCGCCCTCTCAGTGCACGTGCGGCAGCACGGCGGAAACGAGGGTTCCCTCGCCGGGCTCGGATGTGACGGTCAGGCGGCCGCCAGCGGCCTCGACCCGGTGCCGCATGCCCATCAGGCCGTGGGCGGAAGGGTTGGCCTTGCCCGTGTCGAAGCCGCTGCCGTTGTCGCGGATCTGCACCGCCACGTGCGTGGGGTAGTTGTGCACGGCGACCAGCACCTTGCTGGCGTTGGCGTATTTGCCGATGTTCGTCAGCGATTCCTGGACCATGCGGTAGATGGTCAGTTGAACGGATTCGGGCAGTTCCACCGCTTCCAGATTCAGGTCCACCTCCACATTGCTGCGTTCTGCGAACTCGCGGCCCAGGATTTCAAGCGATGCCGTCAGCCCCAGGTTGAACAGCGACGAAGGCCGCAGGTCTTCGATGATGCGGCGCTTGAGCGCAATGCCGCTGTTGAGCGTGTCAGTCAGGTGTTTGAGGCGTTCGGAGATTTCAGGCGCCTGGGAATCCACCCTGGATTTGAGGCGCGCCACGTCGAGCTTGGCCGCGGTGAGCAGGGCGCCCAGCTCGTCATGCAGCTCGCGCGCCAAGTGGCCGCGTTCGTCCTCGCGCACCTGCTGCAGGTGGTTCGCCAGTTCGGTGAGGGACGCAGTGCGCTCCCGCACCAACTGTTCGAGCCGATCACGCTCGCGCTCGAGCGTTTCCTGCTCGCGCTGGTTGAACGACTGCAGTGCGCTCGCCTGCCGCAGGTACATGTAGAACGCCAGCAGCCCGATGGCCGCCATGGTCGCGATACCGATGCGCGACAGCATGAGGGAATGAAGGATCTCTTGCGTGCTGTGGTTGGTGCGGTCGGTGCTGCGTTCCGTCAGCCGGCCCGACAGCGAACGGATGGCATCCATGTTCTCCTTGCCCACGTCGGTGGACAGCACGAACTTCCACGCATCGTCGTTGTCCTGGCGCCGCAGCCGCAAGCTCAGATCGAGTTCGGACATCTTGCGGGATATCTGCCGCGACAGCTGCGTGAAGTCCTCCTGGTCTTCGACCGAGGATGCAGTGAAGATGGCGCGCAGCTCGTCCAGATTGCTGTTGATGGTGGACGCGGCTTTCTCGTAGGGCTCGAGATAACGCTCGTCGCCCGTCAGCAGATAGCCCCGAAGACCGGTCTCCGCATCGAGCATGTTCTGCATCATGCGATCAAGCGCGGCGCGGGTGGTGTAGGTGCGAGAGAGGGCGCTGACCGCATCGTGCGAGCGGTCATAACCGGCCTCGTTGATGCCAACCAGCGCCGATGCAGCCAGCAGTGCCAGGGGCAAGCTGACAGCCATCTTGCGAAAATTGGACCAACGCATAGGTTTCTCCGAAAGACAGGCGGGTGATTTCTGGATAATGTCACCAGCCAGCGGTGTTCCGCTGCAGGCACGCCCGCAACGGGTGAATTGGCTACCAGAACGATAACGGGCAGCTTGGCTGCCCCTTGAAAGAACGCTCAATGATCAAGATCGGCATTGTGGATGACCATGCGATTGTCCGCTCGGGATTGCGACAATTTTTGTCAGAACATGTAGACCTCCGGGTGGTGGGTGAGGCGTCCAATGGGCGCGAGGCGATCGATCTGGTTCGTGCACAGGAGATCGATGTGCTGCTCATGGACTTGTCGATGCCCGGCCAAAGCGGTCTCGACGCGCTGGCCATGCTGCGTGCGAAGGCGCCCGACATGGGCATCCTGATCCTCAGCGGCTATCCGGAAGAGCACTACGCCATCAACCTGATTCGCCAGGGCGCCAGCGGCTACCTCAACAAGGAATGCGACCCCAAGGAGATCGTCGAAGCCATTCGCACGATCTCGCTGGGCCGCCGCTACCTGACCCCTGCCGTGGCCGATCTGCTGGCCCAGCAGCTCAACCGCAAGGACGATGCGCCGCCACACGAACAACTGTCGGAGCGCGAGTTCCAGGTGTTCCTCAAGCTGGCCAAGGGCGAGACCGCGGGCGACATCGCCAAGTCGTTGTCGCTCAGCGTGAAGACCGTGAGCACCTACCGCACGCGCCTGATGGAAAAGATGGCGCTGTCGTCCAACAGCGACCTGACCTACTACGCACTGAAGAACAAGCTGATCGATTGAACCAGCACCCAAGCAAAACGGCCACCGGGAAATCGGTGGCCGTTTTCAAATTGGGACGGGGGAAAAGGGGCCTGAACCCGACCTGATGGCCACGGCCTTTCGGCTCAGCCGGTGGCGGATTTGGGGTTGGCCTGGCGGGCTGTGCTGTGCTCTACGCAGTACTCAACCAGTGCGTCGATCTCATTGGATTTGTCGAACACGGCATCTACGCCCAATTGGGCGCAGCGCATGCGAACGTCCGGCGTTGCATAGTTGCTGAGCACCACCATCTTCTGGCCCGCGGTGCGATTGCGGCACGCTGCCAAGACGCCCAGACCGCTTCCCTGTCTCAGAAAAAGATCGACGATGGCCAGGTCCCACTGGCCTGCATTGTTGGCCAGCCACTCTTTGCCTTCGTCTTCGGTTTCTGCAATGCCTACGGCTTCCACCTCCGCCAGTTCCTCAAGCGTGCCGATCAGGTTTTCTCGGATGGTGGCGTTGTCTTCAACAATGTAGGTGCGCAGTTTCACTGTGGGGTCCAGTCCGGATCACGACGGCAGAATGAGAATGTGATCACAGCTTCACTTTATGGGGAACCAATGTGTCATTCTGCCAGTAGCAACATGCTGAGCCGGTAGGATTCTTCCTACGGTGTGGCGTGGCTACATACGCGGCAGTGTCCGTGGCGTGGAATTTTCATCACAGTCCATTCCATGGAACGCCCGTCGAGCATCGAGAGCCGCCCCGCCAGCGATTCACCGAACCCCACGATGAGCTTCAGGGCTTCCGCCGCCTGCATGGCGCCGATGATGCCGACCATCGGCGCGAACACGCCCAGGGTGGCGCACTGGGCTTCTTCGAACGCTGAGTCCGGCGGAAAGATGCAGGCGTAGCACGGCGCTTGCGGATGGCGCGGGTCGATGACGGTGATCTGCCCGTCGAAGCGGATGGCGGCGCCCGTGACGAGTGGCGTGCGGTGGGCCACGCAAGCGGCGTTCACGGCATGGCGTGTTGCATAGTTGTCGCTGCAGTCGAGCACCACGGTGGCCTGGCCCACCCATTCATCGAGCCATTCCTTGTCGGCCCGGGCCTGGACGGCATCCACCCGCACGCCCGGATTCAACGCCTGCAGCGCCTGAGCGGCAGAGTGCACCTTCGAGTCTCCGACGCGCTCCGTGGTGTGGGCGATCTGGCGCTGCAGGTTGGTCAGGTCCACCACATCGTCGTCCACCAGGGTGATGCGTCCCACGCCGGCAGAGGCCAGGAACAGGGCGGCGGGCGAGCCCAGCCCGCCCGCCCCGATCACGAGCGCATGGGCGGCCAGGATGCGTTCCTGGCCTTCGATCCCGATCTCGTCGAGCATGATGTGGCGCGAATAGCGCAGTAGCTGATCGTCTGTCATGGGCTGGAAACGGAGGCAGTGGCGAAGGCCATGAAAAAGGCCGGGCGCCTGAAAGGCGCCCGGCCGTCGGTGAATCCAGAAGGGATTTAGTTTTCCTTCTTCTCTTCCTTGCGTTCGGTCTGCGTCTTGCTGACAAGCACCGACTGGCCCTTCAGCTGGTTGAGGGCCTGCGCCAACTGGAAGTCCTTGTCCGAACCGAACTCCGGCATCTTGCGGTCGGCGATGGGCTTCTTGGCTTCCTCCTCGAGGCGCTTGCGCGCTTCTTCGCGGGCCTTCTCGCGAGCTTCGTCCTTTTTCTCTTCGCCCTGGCCGCTGGTCAGGTGCTTTTCGAGATCGGCCTCGCGCATGCGCAGCGATGCGTACACATCGCCTTCGGCGCTTTCATCCACCATCACGTCGGGCACGATGCCCTTGGCCTGGATGGACTTGCCGCTGGGGGTGTAGTAGCGCGCGGTGGTCAACTTGATGCCGGTGTCCGGGCCCAGGGGGCGCACCGTCTGCACCGAGCCCTTGCCGAATGTCTGGCTGCCCATGATGGTGGCGCGCTTGTGGTCCTGCAAGGCGCCGGCCACGATTTCGCTGGCAGAGGCCGAACCTTCATTGACCAGCACCACCAGGGGCACGCTCTTGAGAGCGGCAGGCAGCCGCTTGAGCGGGTCGCCATTTCCGCGGCGCTGGTAGAACTCCGGTGCCGCCTTGAAGGTGGCCTTGCTTTCCGCCAGCTGTCCGTCCGTAGTCACCACGGTGACGTTCTCGGGCAGGAAGGCGGCGGAAACGGCCACGGCCGCATCCAGCAGGCCGCCCGGATCGTTGCGCAGATCGAGCACCAGCCCCTTTAGGTTGGGCTCCTGGCGATAGACCTCTTCGATCTTGCGAACGAAGTCGTCCACCGTACGCTCCTGGAACTGCGACAGGCGAATCCAGCCGTAACCGGGCTCGATCACCTTGCCCTTCACGGACTGCGTCTTGATCTCTTCGCGCGTGATCGTCACCGGGAACGTGCGGCTCTCGTCCTTGCGGAAGATCGTCAGCGTGACCTGGGTGCTCGGCTCGCCGCGCATTCTCTTGACCGCGTCGTTGAGGGCCAGGCCCTTGACGGCGGTGTCGTCGATCTTGGTGATCAGGTCGTTTGTCTTGAGGCCGGCACGGAAGGCAGGCGAGCCTTCGATGGGCGAGACGACCTTGATGAGCCCGTCTTCCTGCGTGATCTCGATCCCGACGCCCACGAAGCGGCCGGAAGTGCCTTCGCGGAATTCCTTGAAGGACTTCTTGTCGAAATACTGGGAGTGCGGATCGAGGCTGGACACCATGCCCGAGATCGCGTCGGTGATGAGCTTCTTGTCATCGACCGGCTCGACGTAATCGGTCTTCACCAGACCGAACACGGCGGACAGCTGCTGGATTTCCTCAAGCGGCAGCGGCGTCATCGCGCCGCGCGCCACCGTCTGCAGGGAGACGGTGGTCAGTGCCCCGGCGACGACGCCGATCGACACCCAACCTGCGATTTTCAGTTTATGGCCCATTAAAAACACCTTTGCCGCTTCAATATACACCTTGGAAAGATTGCCCCCAGTGCAGTTCCGCGCTGGAAGCGACTTTTGCGCTGTGCGGGCTGCCTTTACACGGACTTTACGCCTTGCCTTGCGATGCCACTGCGGCCGCGGCCTTGGCGGCCGCTTCGGCATCGCCCAGGTAGTAGTGGCGCAGAGGCTTCAGGTCCGCATCGAGTTCGTAAACCAGGGGGATGCCGTTCGGAATGTTCACGCCGACGATGTCGTCGTCCGAGATGCCGTCCAGGTACTTGATCAAAGCGCGGATCGAGTTGCCGTGCGCGGCGACCACGATGCGCTTGCCGGCGCGGATGGCGGGCGCCATGGACTCGTTCCAGAACGGCAGCACGCGCGCGACGGTGTCCTTGAGGCACTCCGTCAGCGGGATCTGCTCGGGGGCCAGGCTGGCGTAGCGCAGGTCGCCCCGCTCGCTGCGAGGGTCTGCGGCTTCCAGCGCTGGCGGCGGCGTGTCGTAGCTGCGGCGCCACACCAGCACCTGCGCGTCGCCGTATTGCTTGGCCATGTCGGCCTTGTTCAGGCCCTGCAGGGCGCCGTAGTGGCGCTCGTTCAGGCGCCAGCTGTGGTGCACCGGCAGCCAGGTGCGGTCCATCTCGTCGAGCGTGTGCCACAGCGTGCGCGTGGCGCGCTTGAGCATGCTGGTGTAGGCCAGGTCGAATTCGTAGCCTTCCGCCTTCAGCAGGCGGCCTGCGCTCTTGGCCTGTTCCACGCCCGTGGGCGTCAGATCGACGTCGGTCCAACCGGTGAAGCGGTTCTCGAGGTTCCAGGTGGATTCTCCGTGGCGGATCAGGACGAGTTGGTGCATGGTTTCCCTAGAGCAGGCGGGTCAAAATCCAGCATTCTAAAATTGAGCGGTTTGCCAACCCTAGGACTGACGTGAAATTCATCATCGACAACTGGTATTTGTTCTTTATCGCGCTGGCCTCCGGCGGCATGCTTTTGGTGCCGCTGCTCAAGGATGCCACCGGCGGCTCGCTGACGGCGGCGCGTGCCGTGCAGCTCATCAACCGCGAGAAGGGCGTGGTGATCGACGTGTGCGAGCCCGACGAATTCGCCGCGGGCCACGTGGGCGGCGCCAAGAACATCCCGCTGAACCAGCTGGAAGAGCGGCTGCCCCAGGTGGTCAAGAACAAGGCCCTGCCGATCGTGCTGGTTTGCGCCAAGGGTCCGCGGGCCCAGCGCGCCGTGGGCATCGCCAAAAAGCTGGGCTATGACAATGCCCAGGCGCTGGCGGGCGGGCTGAAAGCGTGGAAAGACGCCAGCATGCCGGTTGAAAAGGCCTGAGTTGGCCGCAATGTGTGCTGTGTAGCCATTTTTTGAGCAGGAAGGCCCTCCCATGCAAGCCGTGAAGATGTACACCACCGCCGTCTGCCCCTACTGCATTCGGGCCAAGCAGATCCTCAAGTCCAAGGGCGTGGAGGAGATCGAGGAAGTCCGCGTGGACCTCGACCCCGTGGCCCGCAGCCACATGATGGAAATCACCGGGCGCCGCACCGTGCCCCAGATCTTCATCGGCGACACGCACGTCGGCGGGCACGACGACCTGGTCGCGCTCGACGGCCGGGGCGGCCTGATGCCGCTGCTCGGCGGTGCCCAGGCCGATGCCTGAACTGCCGCTTTTCCGTTTCTGCGGCGCTGCATAATGCAGCCCCAAGTGCCCGCTGCGGGGAGCGTTTTCCCCAGCGGGCTTTGTTTTGTCGAATAGTGTTCTGACTGAAAGACCGACACCATGGCTACCGAAGAAAATCCCGTGTTCCAGATCCAGCGCGTGTACCTGAAGGACTTGTCCCTGGAGCAGCCCAACTCGCCCGCAATCTTGCTGGAGCAGGAACAGCCCAGCGTGGACATCCAGCTGGGCGTGGAAGCCACGCCGGTGGCCGATGGCATTTTCGAAGTGGCCGTGACCGCCACCGTGCAGACCAAGATCAAGGACAAGACCGTGTTCCTGGTCGAAGCCAAGCAAGCCGGCATCTTCGAGATCCGCAACATCCCCGAAGACCAGATGGGTCCGATCATGGGCATCGCCTGCCCGCAGATCGTGTACCCCTACCTGCGCGGTAACGTGGCCGACACCATCACGCGCGCCGGCTTCCCGCCTGTGCACCTGGCCGAAATCAACTTCCAGGCCATGTACGAGCAGCAGCAGGCCCAGGTGGCCTCCGCAGCGCCGTCGCCCATCATCACGCAGTAAGCAGCGTGCAGCGCCGGGAGGCCGTTGCGCCTCCCGCGTGAACCTCGGGCACACGAACGAATGAACATCGTCGTCTTGGGGGCCGGGGCCTGGGGCACGGCCATGGCCGTTAGCGCGGCAGCGCACCCATCGGCGCATGCCGTGACCCTGTGGGCGCGCGACGCGCAGCAGGTGGCCGGCATGCAGGCCACACGGCAGAACGCCCGGTATCTGCCGGACATCGAACTCCCTTCTTCCCTGGCGCTGAGCGCGGGCGACCCGTTGTCGCTGGCCTCCAGCGCCGATCTGGTCGTGGTCGCGACGCCCATGTCCGCGCTGCGCGGCATGCTCCAGGTGCTGAGCGCCCTGGACGTGCCGGTGGCCTGGCTCTGCAAGGGGTTCGAGGCCGCGTCGCCGGGCGGCACCGCCGTGGGCCTGATGGGGCACGAGGTGTGCGCGCAGGTTGCTCCCGGCTTGCGCAGCGGAGTATTGAGCGGCCCCAGCTTTGCGCAGGAGGCGGCCCGCGGCCAGCCGACGGCCCTGGTGGCGGCAAGCCCGCACGCCGCCGTGCGCGATCTGCTGGTGGACGCGTTCCATGGCCCCACGCTGCGGGTGTACGCCAACGACGACATCGTCGGCGTCGAGGTGGGCGGTGCGGTGAAGAACGTGCTGGCCATCGCGACGGGGCTGTGCGACGGGCTCGACCTGGGGCTCAACGCCCGTGCGGCCCTCATCACGCGCGGCCTCGCCGAGATGACGCGGCTGGGGCTGGCGCTGGGTGCGCGGCCCGATACCTTCATGGGCTTGTCCGGACTGGGTGACCTGGTGCTAACCGCGACGGGCGACCTGTCGCGCAACCGGCGCGTGGGCCAGGCCCTGGCGCAGGGGCTGACGCTGGCCCAGGCGGTGGATTCGCTCGGCCATGTAGCCGAAGGCGTCTACAGCGCCCGGACGGTGCTGGCGCGTGCGCGCCATCTGCGGGTGGACATGCCGATCACCGAGGCGGTGGTGGCGCTGCTGGACGGGCAGAGAACGCCGCGCGATGCGGTGGCGCTGCTCATGGGCAGAAGCCCGGTGGCGGAACTCTCGCGGCCTTGAAGGGCCTTTGAAAGCTCTGCCACCGGGCTTCTTTGCCCGTTGCAGGGGTTGATGCTCAGAGCACGCCGAATAGCATGAGCAGCAGCACGAGGGACAGTGGGACGCCGAGAAGCCAGAGGATGACAGGCATGGAAGTTCTCCTGAAGAGTGGTTGGTCGATGGATCAACCTTAAAGGCCACCCCTGGGCACCCCTGTGCGGCGTGGGCACCTGCGCGCGTAGTCCCGAGCCTACCGGCGGTGCAGGAGAGGCCGAGCCGCTCGCCTTCGCGGCGATGCACCGCCCGGTGCGGTGCGCCCTTCAGAATTCCAGGTTGTCGATCAGCCGCGTGTTGCCCAGCCGCGCCGCGCCCAGGGCCACCAGCGTGCCCGCACCCGCCGGGCCGCCGGCTTCGGGCGGCTGCAGGTCGTGGCGGCGCCGCACGGTGAGGTAGTCCGGTGCCCAGCCCTGGCGGCGCAGCGCGTCCAGGGCCTGGCGCTCCCGTTCGTCGGCGTCGCCCCCGCCCGCGAGAAAGCCGTCCGCCAGCGCGCGCAGGGCCTGGGCCAGCTGCATGGCGCGCGACCGCTCCTGCGCTCCGAGGTAGCCGTTGCGCGAGCTGAGGGCCAGGCCGTCGTACGCGCGCCGCGTCTCCCCCGCCATCACCTTCACCGGCAGCGCGAACTGCCGCACCATCTGCCGGATCACCATGAGCTGCTGGTAGTCCTTCTTGCCGAACACGGCCGTACCGCCGCTCGCGCCCAGCACGCAGGCGAAGAGCTTCATCACCACCGTGCAGACGCCGACGAAGAACCCGGGGCGAAAGTGCCCCTCCAGGATGTCGGCCAGCGCGGGGTCGGGATGCACCTTGAAGGTCTGCGGCTCGGGGTACAGGTCGGCCTCGCGCGGCGCGAAGAGCACGTCGCAGCCGGCCTCGCGCAGCTGGGCGCAGTCGGCGTCCCAGGTGCGCGGGTAGCTGTCGAAATCCTCGTGGGGCAGGAACTGCAGGCGGTTCACGAAGATGCTGGCCACGGTCACGTCGCCCAGCGGCCGGGCCTGCTCAACCAGCGAAATGTGGCCGGCATGCAGGTTGCCCATGGTGGGGACGAAGGCGGGCCGGCCCCGGCCCGCGAGGGCCTGGCGCAGTTCGGCCACGGTGTGTGCGATGAGCATGGGTCATCCCCGATCGGAAAAAGAGGGCTGCAGGAAAAGGAAGGTAAGGGCCGAAGGGGCGGCCCGGGCGCGGGCCGCCCTACCAGGCGTGCAGGGCGTCGTCTGGAAAGCGCCCGGCCTTGACGGCCTGCACATAGGCCTGCATCGCGCCGCGCACGCTGCCCGCCTCCTGCATGAAGTCGTGCACGAAGCGCGGCATCTTGGCCAGGTGGATGCCCAGCATGTCGTGCAGCACCAGCACTTGGCCGGCGGTGCCGCTGCCGGCCCCGATGCCGATGGTGTGGCAGTGGGGCAGCTCGGCCGTGAGTTCGCGGGCGAGCGCCGCGGGCACCATCTCCAGCACCATCATGGTGGCGCCCGCGTTCTGCAGTTCGGACGCCTGCTGGCGCAGGGTGCGCGCGGCCAGGTCGCCCTTGCCCTGCACGCGGTAGCCGCCCAGGGCGTGCACCGTCTGCGGCGTGAGGCCCAGGTGGGCGCACACGGGCACGCCGCGCTGCACCAGGAACTCCACCGTCGGCGCCGTCCAGCCGCCGCCTTCGAGCTTGACCATGTGCGCGCCGGCCTGCATCAGCTTGCAGGCGCTGCGCAGGGCCTGTTCGCGGCTTTCGGCGTAGGTGCCGAAGGGCAGGTCGGCGATCAGCCAGGCCGTGCCCTGCACGCGGTGCAGGCCGCGCGCCACGCTGGCCGTGTGGTAGGCCATGGTGTCCAGCGACACGCCCACGGTACTGGGAAGGCCCTGGCAGACCATGCCGAGCGAGTCGCCGACCAGGATGCATTCCACGCCCGCCGCGTCCGCCATGGCGGCGAAGGTGGCGTCGTAGGCGGTCAGCATAGTGATCTTTTCGCCGGCCTCGCGCATCTGCTGCAGGCGCGGCAGGCTGACGGGACGGCGCTCGGGCAGGGGCGAGGCGGGCGGCAGCGTGCCGTAGGGCGTCGCGGACGAGGCGGAGGCGTTGGGGATGGCAGTGGTCATGGGAATGGGCAGAGCCGGGCCGAAAGTGCGGCGAGTCTATGCGATGCCGCTATGCTTGCCGCCCATGACGAAATCCCCCCTTTCCCTGGACGGCGGCATCGCATCGCTGGCCCAGGACGACGTTGCCCGCGCGCTGCGCGAGGACGTGGGCGCCGGCGACCTCACCGCCGGCCTGATCGATCCGGCGCGCCGCGTGCGCGCCCGCGTGCTGGCCCGCGAAAGCGCGGTGATCTGCGGCGGCCCCTGGGCCGAGGCAGCCGTGCGGGCCCTGGACCCGGCCGCGCGCATCACCTGGCACGTGCAGGAAGGCGAGCGCTGCGCGCCCGACCAGGTGGTGCTGGAGGTGGAGGGCAGCGCCCGCGCGCTGCTGAGCGCCGAGCGCACGGCGCTGAACTTCCTGCAGCTGCTGTCGGCCGTGGCGACCAAGACGGCGACCTACGTGGACGCCGTGCGCGGCACGCGGGCGCAGATCGTCGATACGCGCAAGACTCTGCCCGGCCTGCGCCTGGCGCAGAAATACGCCGTGCGCACGGGCGGCGGCACCAACCACCGCATCGGCCTGCACGACGCGGTGCTCATCAAGGAAAACCACATCGCCGCCGCCGGTGGCGTGGCGGCCGTGCTGCGCGCCGCGCAGGCCGTGGCCGCGCAGGCGGCCTTCGTGGAGATCGAGGTCGAGACGCTGGAGCAGCTGCAGGAGGCACTGGATGCCGGCGCGACGATGCTGCTGCTGGACAACATGCCGCTCCCGATGCTGCACGATGCCGTGCGCCGGAACGCCGGCCGCGCCATCCTGGAGATCTCCGGCGGCGTGACGCTCGAAGGCCTGCGCGCCCTGGCCGAGACCGGCGTGGACCGCATCTCCATCGGCACGCTGACCAAGGACGTGAAGGCCATCGATTTCTCGATGCGCATGCAGGACATTGCCTAGCCGATCCGGCCATCCTCCGGACCTGAGATAACGTGTTGGCGCCGCGCCCTGCCGCCGCGGCCGAAAGACCCACCCCATGACGACCCCCACCGCCATCAAGGACGTGGAGTACGAGCAGCCCGAAGACGGCGCCGTCTGCTCCACGAAGTTCGCTTGGGCCCGCGTGCCCGCCGAGCCCTCGCCCACCGAACGCGCCGCGCTCAAGGACCGCATCCGGCGGCTGCTGCGCGAGAAGAACGCCGTCATGGTGTCGCACTACTACGTGCACCCGGACCTGCAGGACCTGGCCGAGGAAACCGGCGGGCTGGTCAGCGATTCGCTGGAGATGGCGCGCTTCGGGCGCGACCATGCCGCGCAGACGCTGGTGGTCTCGGGCGTGCGCTTCATGGGCGAGACGGCCAAGATCCTGTCGCCCGAGAAGACCGTGCTGATGCCTGACTTGGACGCCACTTGCTCGCTCGACCTGGGCTGCCCCGCCGATGCGTTCAGCGCGTTCTGCGATGCGCACCCCGACCGCACCGTGGTCGTCTACGCCAACACCAGCGCGGCGGTGAAGGCGCGCGCCGACTGGCTCGTCACCTCCAGTTGCGCGCTGGAGATCGTGGGCGCGCTCAAGGCGGCGGGCCACAAGATCCTGTGGGCGCCCGACCGGCACCTGGGCGCCTACATCCAGCAGCAGACCGGCGCCGACATGCTGTTCTGGAACGGCGCCTGCATCGTGCACGACGAGTTCAAGGCCGAAGAGCTGCAGGCGCTGAAGGCGGCGCACCCGCAGGCGAAGGTGCTGGTGCACCCGGAGAGCCCCGCCGACGTGGTGGCGCTGGCCGATGCCGTGGGCTCGACCTCCGCCATCCTGAAGGCCGCGCGCGAGATGGACGCGCGCGAATTCATCGTGGCGACCGACAACGGCATGATGCACAAGCTGCGCGCGCTCAACCCGGGCAAGACCTTCCACGAAGCCCCCACGGCCGGCAACAGCGCCACCTGCAAAAGCTGCGCGCACTGCCCCTGGATGGCCATGAACGGCCTGGCCGACGTGGCCCGCGTGCTGGAGACGGGTGCCAACGCCATCCACGTGGACCCGGCGCTCATCCCGCGCGCGCGCCAGCCCATCGACCGCATGCTGGCCTTCACCGCCGCGCTCAAGGGCGGGCAGCCCCTGGGCGCGCTGGTGCCCCACATCGGCGCGGCATGACGCGCACCGCCATGGAATCCGTTTGCTATTAATTTAATAGCGATTCAGGCATGATTTTCTAAGGCATGGGCCTGTTTTGACGTGAATTTCAGGATCGACTTCTCCGACCCGCGCCACCCGGCCGGGCCGCGCTTGCGCCATGCGTTCGGCACGCCGCGCCGCACGCTGGTGGCCCAGGCGCCGCACGAGGTGCGCGCCGTGCTGGACGCGGCGGAGGCCGAGGCGCGCGCCGGGGCCTGGTGCCTGGGCTACCTGCGCTACGAGGCGGCCGGCGCGTTCGACGCCGCGCTGCGCACGCACCCGGCCGACGGGCCCCTGGCATGGTTCGCCGTGTTCGACCGGGCCTTGCCCTGGCCCGATCCCCCAGTTTCCCCCGGCGATGGCGATGGTGGCGGCGCGGGAGCGCCCACGGTGGACTGGCACACCCGCCCGCAGCGCGCCGCGTTCGAGGCCGCCCTTGCCCACCTTCACCAGGCCATCGCGGCCGGCGAGTTCTACCAGGTCAACTACACCGCGCCGATCCGGGGCACCGTGTCGCCGGTGGGCGGGGCGCAGGCGGCGCTGCCGCTGTTCGCCGCGCTGCAGCGCGCCCAGCCGGGCGGCTATGCCGCGTGCATCGACGGTGGTGCCGAGCAGATCCTGTCCGTCTCGCCCGAGCTGTTCTTCGACTGGCGCGGGGGCTCGCTGCTGGCGCGGCCCATGAAAGGCACGGCGCCGCGCGGCGCCACGGCCGAGGACGATGCCGCGCAGGCCGCCGCGCTGCGCGCCTCGCCCAAGGAGCGCGCCGAGAACGTGATGATCGTGGACCTGCTGCGCAACGACCTCTCGCGCATCGCCGAGCCGCACAGCGTGCGCGTGCCCGCGCTGTTCCACACCGAGGCGCTGCCGGCCGTGTGGCAGATGACGTCCGACGTCGAGGCCAGCACCCGCGCCGGCACCACGCTGGCCGACGTGTTCGCCGCGTTGTTCCCGTGCGGCTCCATCACCGGGGCGCCCAAGGTGCGGGCGATGCAGGCCATCCACGCGCTGGAGCCCGCGCCGCGCGGCGTGTACTGCGGCGCGGTGGGCATCGTGCGGCCGGACGGTGAGGGCGCCGTGGCCGCCACCTTCAACGTGCCCATCCGTACCGTGACGCTGCGCGGCCAGGACGCGCGGTGCGGCATCGGCAGCGGCATCACCTCCGGCGCCCAGGCCGCGGCGGAGTGGCAGGAGTGGCAGCACAAGAGCGCCTTCCTGCAGCGCGCCAGCGCCCCGTTCGACCTGCTGGAAACCCTGGCGCTGGAGGACGGCGTGCTGCGCCACCGCGCCGACCACGTAGCGCGGCTGGCCGCCTCGGCCGCGCACTTCGGCCATGCCTTCGACGCGGCGCGCGTGCACGCCTGCCTGAACGCGCTGGCCCAGGCCCACCCCGCCGGGCTGTGGCGCGCGCGCCTGCTGCTCGATGCGGCGGCCCACCCGCGCGCCGAGGCCTGGGCGATGGCCCCCACTGCCGTGCCGGTGCGCCTGCAATTGGCCACGCGCCCGCTGGAAGGCGCGCACGGCGAATTCGTGCGCCACAAGACCACGCGCCGGGCGCACTACGACGCCTTCACGCCCGAGGCCGAGGGCGTGTTCGACACGCTGTTGTGGAACGAGGCCGGCGAGATCACCGAATGCACGCGTGGCTGCATCGCGGCGCTGCGGGCCGACGGCCGGTGGGTCACGCCGCCGCTGTCCTGCGGCCTGCTGCCCGGCGTGGGCCGCGCGGTGGCCCTGCGCGAAGGCCGGGTGACCGAGGCCGTGCTGCGCGTGGAGGAGGTGCCACAGGTGCGGGCCTGGGCGTTCGTGAACAGCCTGCGGGGCTGGCTGGACGCCACGCTGCAGGCCTGAAGCCGGCGGGGCCGAAGGCCCCTGGCTCTGGGTTGTGCTACTGATTTTGTAGCGGCATGCCCTAGTACTGATTGCGCTGGAGCCCTGTCAGGCTTCAAGGCAAATCAGGGGCTGCAGTCCGGGCCATCCCTCGGAGAACCGGTTCAGAGCGGGGCCAGGCCTGCTTCCTGAAACGAGCGGTAGATCTTGACCAGAAAGACGTGGATCTGGCCGTTGGAGGCGCTGATCCCCGGCAGCAAAGAAGCGAAGTCGAATTCAGGATGCTCTGCCGCGAAACGCAGGCTCGCGATGATGCCGGCGGTTTCGTCGGGCGTGTATTCCTCGGGCAGCGAGGCCAGCTGTTCGGCGGTCAGGCCCTGGAAGGCATCGAGGTCGCCGACGTAGTCGATCATGCTCAAGGGGATGCGAAGGAATTTGACGGTATCCATGTTTTTCTTTCCTGCTACTGAATCTTCTGGTCGACCACGAAATTGCTCAGGCCCTGGGAGCTGAGGTTGTGGGCCACTTGCTCCAGCTGGGCTGCGCTGGGGCGGTAGTGTCCGCTGTTGCGGGTCAGGGACTGGATCTCGCCGTTATGCACGGTGATCTCGCCCGCTCCTGCGACTGGCTGGCCGGCCAGGAAGCTCGAATGGTGGAACTTGCCGGGCGCATGGTAATTGGACGCATACAGGTTGCCATCGTGATCCATGACGAAGATCGCCTTGCCCGCGCCTCCGCCGAAGCATGCCGTCTTGCCGTTGCGGGTGTCGAACGGCTTGCCCTCCGCGTCAAAAATCTTTCCGTCTTTCACCGTCAGCTTGAATTGCTGCCGTTGCTCTGCATTGAGATAGGTGACGGACGTCGCCCACGTCTTGTTGCCCTGAAGGTGCTCGCCGTCGTACTCGGCAAAGAGGGCAACGTTGTGCTGGAACTTGGCCGTGGGCGGCACTGCGGGCGATGAAAGGCGCTTGTCCTCAAAGGGATCGACATGGGGCGTGGGCGGGTTGGCCGGATTCCAGATTTGCGGCGCTTCATGAACGGCCTGCGAGGGGGCAGGACCTGCCGTGGTGGCGCCTGGCAGCATGGAGGCCAGACCGACGGCGTGCTCGGCGGGAGGCCAGGGCGAATTCCCCGGTGCGCCCTGCAGGCCGTGGGGGGCTTGCTGCAGCACGGGGGCGAAAGCGGGCTGCGGACCGCCCGGGAACAGCGAAGCGAAGCCGGTGAAAGGCTGGTTTTGTGGCGGATGCAGCGGGTGTGCCGGCTGGGGCGGTGTCTGAAAGCCTGGGTGAAACGCCATGGTCGGGGCGGCCTGAGGCGGTGGATGACCCATCCAGGGCATCGCCAGCACAGGCTCTTCCTGTGGCGGCAGCGGCGCAGGTGCGGCCTGCGCTGGAAATCCTCCTTGCGGTGCGCTGGGTTGCGGCCGCGCCTGCGGCAACACCGTTGCGACGGCCCCGCCGTCCGGGAGCTGCGAGGTCGGTTTCATCGACTGCAGGACCGATGCGGCGCTGATGCGCCCCGGCGCGGTGCCGGCTGGCGCGGCAATGCTCGGCTTCTGGGCGGCAGAGAGCAATTTCATCGCATCGTTCAGCGAGATCTTGGCCCCACTGCTGAGTTTGATCTGGATGCGCGGCTGCAGGGAGGACGCGGTTTCCAGTTTGGGCCGGGGCCTGAGCGGCCCTGGCAATGGCGGCTCAGACGTGCCCGTAGCGGGCTTCTCTGGCTTGACGGCTGCCAGTTGTGCAGCCTGCAGCGCCGAAGGGCGTACCTGGGTGAGCCGGGTGGCGATCGCATTGGGTAGAGGTCTCATGGCAGCCCTGTGGCTTGGGTTTCCGAATGATCATCATCATCCGAGAAGCGCCATGGAATCTCTCGCAGGACCCGAATCTCCGATGGGGTTTGCGAAGCCGTCCTGACCCGGCAGGCGGGATGGCTCACCGGTGCGACCCACTCTCGCGCTTTGGACGGATCGCCCGGCGCAAAGTGATTTGCTACTTATTTTGTAGCAATATGCCCTAGTGTTGATTGCGCTGGAGCCCTGTAGGGCTCAAAGCCGCTTTTTCACGTAGGACCCGCGGTCCATGTCCACGATCTCCACGCTGAGCTGCACCATCACGCCTTCGGGCCGGGGCGTGAGGCGGCGCAGCACGTCGGCCACGCGGCCGGCGAGGTCCTGCTTGGTCTCGGGCGAGCGGCCGGACAGCAGGCGCAGTTGCGCATGCACGAACGCGCGGCCGGCGGGGGCGGTGCCGATCTCGAAGCGGTCGGTGCGCAGGAAGCGGGATTTGAGGTCCGCCTCGTCCAGGATTTCGGGACTGGCCGTCAGGGACCGGTTGAGTTCGGCCAGCATCTGGGCTTCCGGAAGGCCGGACAGGTTCTGGCTGACTTCGATGACGAGGTGGGGCATGGCGAATCTCCTGCGGGATGGATCAAGGGATGGAAGAAGAACGAAGGGCGGCGGTGCGGGAACCGGCGGCGGTCAGCCCCGCGGCGGCGCCAGTTCCAGCACGCAGCCGTCGCCCAGCGCCTCGCGCCACACGCGCACGCGGCTGGCGGGCGGCTGCATGCCATCGAGCGCCTGGGCGATGAAGCGGCACAGGTTTTCCAGCGTGGGCGTGCCCAGGCCCGGCACCTCGTCCAGCCAGTGGTGGTCGAGTTGCTCGCGCACGGCGGCCAGGCGCTCGCGCAGGTGGCCCAGGTCGATGACCATGCCGGTGGCGGGATCGCGCGGGCCGGTGACGGCCACCTCCGCGTGGTAGGTGTGGCCGTGGATGCGGCGGCTGCCCTCGGCCTCGATCTCGCGCTGCAAGGTGTGCGCGGCATCGAAGAAAAAGCGCTGGTGGACGGTGAACTGCATGGTCGGCGAACGGGCGGGAACGGGGCGAAAAAACGGTACGGAGGAAAAGGGCTCAGCGGATGCCCGTGAGCTTGTGGGTCTGCAGGCTCAGTCGCCACGCGGGGCGCTCCAGGCAGGCGGCGATGCAGCGCCCGGTGTTGGCGGCCTGCTCCGGGCCGTCCATGGGCTGCAGGAAGCGGTGCGTGAACTGCGTCTGCGACTCGAGCGCTGCCAGGTCGAAGCCGGGCTGGGGCCACACCAGCTTGAGTTCCTGCCCGCTGCGCTGCACCCAGGGCGCACCGGCCTTGGGGCTGATGCACAGCCAGTCGATGCCGGGCGGCGCGGCGACGGTGCCGTTGCTCTCCACGGCGATGCGAAAGCGTCGCGCGTGCAGGGCGTCGATGAAGGCCGGGTCCACCTGCAGCAGCGGCTCGCCGCCCGTCAGCACCACCAGGCGGTGCGCGGCATCGTGCGCGGGCCACTGCGCGGCGATCACGTCGGCCAGCGCGTCTGCGGTGGCGAACTTGCCGCCCAGGGTGCCGTCGGTGCCCACGAAGTCGGTGTCGCAGAAGCGGCAGACGGCGCTGGCGCGGTCTTCCTCGCGGCCGCTCCAGAGGTTGCAGCCCGCGAAGCGGCAGAACACGGCGGGCGTGCCGGCCTGGCCGCCCTCGCCCTGCAGGGTGTAGAAGATTTCCTTGACGCTGTAGGTCATGCCAGGGCCTCCACGGCGGCGGGCGCCAGCTCGGCCAGCGCCTGCAGCAAGCGGTCCACGTCGGCCTCGGTGTGCGCGGCCGACAGGGCGATGCGCAGGCGCGCCGTGCCCTCGGGCACGGTGGGCGGGCGGATGGCGGGCACCCACAGGCCGCGCTGGCGCAGGCCTTCCATGGCGGCCAGGGCCTCGTCGTTGGCGCCGATCACCACGGCCTGCACGGCGGTGCGCGAGTCGCCCAGCTGCCAGTGCGTGCCCTGCAGCAGCGGCGCGAGGCCGCCCCGCAGGCGCTGAACGAGGCGCGCGAGGTGCTCGCGGCGCGAATCCTCGGCCTCGATGAGCGCCAGGCTGGCCTGCAGCGCGCGCGCCAGCAGCGGCGGCGCGGCGGTGGCGAAGATGTAGCTGCGCGTCTTTTGCAGCAGCCATTCGATCAATGCGTCGTCGCCCGCGACGAAGGCGCCGGCCACGCCCGCGGCCTTGCCCAGCGTGGCCATGTACAGCACGCGCCGCGAGGCCTGCGCGCCGACCAGCCCTGCCTCGGCCAGCGCGCCGCGCCCCTGCGGCCCGAGCACGCCGAAGCCGTGCGCGTCGTCCAGCAGCAGCAGCGCGTCGTGGCGCTCGCACAGCGCCAGCAGCGCGGGAATGTCGGCCACGTCGCCGTCCATGCTGAACACGGCATCGGTGATGACCAGCTTGCGGCGCGCGGGGCTGCTGGCCAGCGCGGCCTCCAGCGCGGCCAGGTCGGCATGCGGGTAGCGGTGGATGCGGGCGCGCGACAGGCGGGCGCCGTCGATCAGGCAGGCGTGGTTGAGCGCATCGGAAAACAGCGCATCGCCCTCGCCCACGAGCGCGGGCACGATGCCGGCGTTGGTGGCGTAGCCCGCGTAGAAGTACAGCGCGCGCGGCAGGCCCACGAAGCGGGCGAGGTCGGCCTCCAGCGCCGCGTTGGCCGCGCTGTGGCCGCTCACCAGCGGCGAGCCGCCCGAGCCCACGCCGAACTCGCGCGCGCCCGCGCAGGCGGCCTCGGCCAGCGCGGGGTGGCCGGCCAGGCCCAGGTAATCGTTGCTGCAAAAAGCCAGCATGGGCGCGCCATCGACCAGCAGGTGCGCGCCGCCGGCCGGCACCACGGCGCGGCGCCGGCGGCGCAGGTGGGCGGCGTCGAGCGCGGCGATGCGTGCCGGAAACTCGTCGATCCAGGAGGCGGCGTCGGGGCGGGGGCTCATCGGGTCGTCCATGCGGCGGGAAGGTCGAAGGGCAGTGCACGGGCGTCCGGCACGGCCTGGTAGGGAATGTCGGCCAGCAGCGGGGCGCGCAGGCGCTGCGCGAGCCAGTCGAGGTTTTCTTGCGGCGCCCGCATGTGCGGGTCGATGCGGCTGGCGATCCAGCCGGCCAGCGGCAGGCCGCGCGCGCGCACGGCATCGGCCGTGAGCGCGGCGTGGCTGAGGCACCCCAGCCGCAGGCCCACCACCAGCACCACGGGCAGGCCCAGGGCCTGGGCGAGGTCGGCGCCGGTCTCGGTGTCCGACAGCGGCACGTGGAACCCGCCCGCGCCTTCGACGACGACCGCATCCGCCTGCGCCGCCAGCGCTTCGTAGCTGCGCACGATGTGCGCGATGTCGATGCGCGTGCCCGCGCGCTCGGCGGCGATGTGGGGCGAGAGCGGGTCGGGCAGCAGCACGGGGTTGTCCAGCGCCGCGGGCACCGCGATGGTGGAGGCGGCGCGCAGGGCGAGGGCGTCTTCGTTGGCGAGCTGGCCATGGTGCCATTCGGCGCCCGCGGCGATGGGCTTCATGCCCACGACGCGCGCGTGGTGGCGCGCCAGCGCGTGCAGCAGGCCGGCCGAGGCCAGGGTCTTGCCCACGCCGGTGTCGGTGCCGGTGACGAAGCAGGCGAATGCCGGGGTCGGGTTCATGGGGCGGTCTCCTCGGCCAGGGTGGCCTGCAGTGCGGCGAAGGCGGCATCGCCCAGGTGCTGCACGGCCTCGTCGTCTAGCACGTAGGGCGGCATGGCGTAGAGCGTTTTGCCGATGGGGCGCAGCACCAGCCCGCGCGCCATGGCGTGGCGGTGGTAGCGGCGCGAAAAATCGGGCAGGGAGGTCTCCACGTCCCACGCCCACACCATGCCCAGCCGGCGCGCATGGCGCACGCGCGGGTGCTGCGTGATGGGCGCGCAGGCGGCGTCGATGCGCCCGGCCAGCGTGGCATTGGCCGCGAGCGGGTCGAGCTGGTCGAACAGCTCCAGCGTGGCCAGCGCCGCGCGGCAGGCCAGCGGGTTGCCGGTGTAGGAGTGCGAATGCAGGAAGCCGCGGGCCACGTCGTCGTCGTAGAACGCGGCGTACACGGCCTCGGTGGTGAGCACGGCCGACAGCGGCAGCGTGCCGCCCGTGAGGCCCTTGGACAGGCAGATGAAATCGGGCCGGATGCCGGCCTGCTGGTGCGCGAACATCGTGCCGGTGCGGCCGAAGCCGGTGGCGATCTCGTCCACCACCAGGTGCACGCCGTAGCGGTCGCACAGCGCGCGGGCCTGGCGCAGGTATTCGGGATCGTGCATCGCCATGCCGGCGGCGCACTGCACCAGGGGCTCGACGATCAGCGCGGCGGTGCTCTCGTGGTGTTCGGCCAGCCAGACCTCCAGCGCCTGGGCCGCGCGCCGGGCCACATCCAGCGCGCTCTCGCCGGGCTGCGCGCTGCGCGCATCGGGGCTGGGCACGGTGGCTGCCAGGCGCACCAGCGGGGCGTAGGCCTCGCGGAACAGGGCGATGTCGGTCACGGCCAGCGCGCCCACGGTCTCGCCGTGGTATCCGCCGGCCAGGCCCACGAAGCGGCTCTTGCCCGGCCGCCCGGCGTTGCGCCAGCAGTGCGCGCTCATCTTGAGGGCGATCTCGGTGGCCGCGGCGCCGTCGCTGCCGTAGAAGGCGTGGCCCAGCCCGGTGAGCGCGCCCAGCCGCTCGGACAGCTCCACCACCGGCGCGTGCGTGAAGCCCGCGAGCATCACGTGGTCCAGCCGCGCGAGCTGGTCGGCCAGCGCGGCCTGGATGTGCGGGTGGCTGTGGCCGAAGAGGTTGACCCACCACGAGCTGATGCCGTCCAGGTAGCGCCGGCCATCGGTGCCGTGCAGCCACGGGCCGCGGGCGCTGGCGATGGCCACGGGCGGGTCGGCCTCGTGGCGCTTCATCTGTGTGCACGGGTGCCAGACGCTGGCCAGGCTGCGGGCGACGAGGGTGTCCTGGTTCATCGTGGGTGGCCTTTCACAGGGCCTGCGTGGGCACGTGGTGGCGCAGTTCCACCTGGCGGTTGGCGGCGTCCACGAACACCAGTTGCGGCTGGTGCGCGGCCACCTCGGCCTCCTCGACCTGGGCGAAGGCGGCGATGATGAGCAGGTCGCCCACGGCGGCGCGGCGCGCCGCCGAGCCGTTGACCGACACCATGCCGCTGCCGCGCTGGCCCTTGATGGCATAGGTGACGAAGCGCTCGCCGTTGTCGATGTTCCAGATGTGCACCTGCTCGTTCTCCACGATGTTCGCGGCGTCGAGCAGGTCTTCGTCGATCGCGCAGGAGCCTTCGTAGTGCAGCTCGCAGTGCGTGGCGGTGGCGCGGTGGATCTTGGATTTCAGCAGGGTGCGTTGCATGGCGGGAGGGGCGAAGAAAACAGGTAGAGCTTGCGGTGGGGCGGTGGGGCGGTCAGCGGACCGGCGGGACCAGGATGGTGGGCGCGGCCGGAGCGGCCCGCTCGGGGTAGTCGCGGCTGTAGTGCAGGCCCCGGCTCTCGCGGCGCATCTGGGCCGAGCGCACGATGAGTTCGGCCACCTGCACCAGGTTGCGCAGCTCCAGCAGGTCGCGCGTGACGTGGAAGTGGGCGTAGAACTCCTCGATCTCGGCCTGCAGCAGCGTGATGCGGTGCGCCGCGCGCTCCAGGCGCTTGTTGGTGCGCACGATGCCCACGTAGTCCCACATGAAGCGGCGCAGCTCGTCCCAGTTGTGGGAGATGACCACGCACTCGTCGGCATCGGTCACGCGGCTGTCGTCCCACGGCGGCACGTCGGGCACGGCTTCCGCGCTGGCGGCGGTGATGGCCTGGGCGGCCGCGCGCGCGAAGACCATGCACTCCACCAGTGAGTTGCTGGCCAGCCGGTTGGCGCCGTGCAGGCCGGTGCAGGCGGTCTCGCCGATGGCGAACAGGCCGGGCAGGTCGGTGCGGCCGGCCAGGTCGGTGAGCACGCCGCCGCAGGTGTAGTGCGCGGCGGGCACCACGGGAATGGGCTCCTTCGTGATGTCCAGCCCCAGCTCGGCGCAGCGCGCGAGGATGTTGGGAAAGTGCTCCTGGATGAACGCCGGGCTCTGGTGCGAGATGTCCAGGTGCACGCAGTCCAGGCCGTGGCGCTTCATCTCGTAGTCGATGGCGCGGGCCACCACGTCGCGCGGGGCCAGTTCGGCGCGCGGGTCGTGCTGCGGCATGAAGCGCGTGCCGCCGGCCGAGGGGGGCAGCAAGAGCCGCCCGCCCTCGCCGCGCACCGCCTCGGTGATGAGGAACGACTTGGCGTGCGGGTGGTACAGGCAGGTGGGGTGGAACTGGATGAACTCCAGGTTGGACACGCGGCAGCCCGCGCGCCAGGCCGCGGCGATGCCGTCGCCCGTGGCCGTGTCGGGGTTGGTGGTGTACAGGTACACCTTGCCCGCGCCGCCCGTGGCCAGGATGGTCTGCGGCGCGCGGAAGGTCACGACCTCGTCGGTGCCTTCATCCAGCGCATACAGCCCCAGGCAGCGCTGCGGCCCGCCGCGGCGCAGCTTGTGCGGGGTGATGAGGTCCACCAGCGTGTGCTGCTCGAACAGCGTGATGCCCGGCGTGGCGCGCACGGTGTCGATCAGGGTGCGCTGCACGGCGGCGCCGGTGGCATCGGTGGCGTGCACGATGCGGCGAGCGCCGTGGCCGCCCTCGCGTGTGAGGTGCAGGGCGCCGTCCTCCTGCGAGAACGGCACGCCCAGGCCCTGCAGCCAGTGGATGGCCTCGGGCGCGTTCTCCACCACGAAGCGCGTGGCGGCCAGGTCGCACAGCCCAGCGCCCGCCACCAGGGTGTCCTGCACGTGGGCCTCGTAGGTGTCGCCCTCGGCCAGCACGGCGGCGATGCCGCCCTGCGCCCAGGCGCTGGCCCCGTCCTGCAGCGCGCGCTTGGTGATGACCGCCACGCGGTGCGTGGGTGCCAGGTGCAGCGCGGCCGACAGCCCGGCCAGCCCGCTGCCGATGATGAGAACGTCGAAATCGTGGGATGGCATGGTGGTGCGTGTGGGCGTGTGGGGCGTTCGGGCCGGGGCGCCCGGCCGTGGCGGTGAAGGGCGGCGGCTCAGACCGGCGTGTACGCCAGCCGCACGTAGATGGGCGCGAACGCCTCGGCCTGGGTGATCTCGATCAGGGTTTCCTTGGCCAGTTCCAGCAGCGCGATGAAGGTCACCACCAGCACGGTGCTGCCTTTTTCGGGCTCGAACAGTTCCTCGAACTCCACGAAGCGCCGGCCCTGCAGCGTCTTGAGCACGGCGCTCATGTATTCGCGCACGCTCAGTTCCTCGCGCGTGATGCGGTGGTGCTGCACCAGCTTGGCGCGCCGCAGGATGTCGCGCCAAGCCTCCTGCAGGTCGGCCACGTGCACGTCGGGAAAGCGCGGCTGCAGGCTCTGCTCGATGTGCACCTGCGCCCGCAGGAAATCGCGCCCGTACTGCGGCATGCGCGAGAGACCGGCCGCGGCCAGCTTGATCTGCTCGTATTCGAGCAGGCGGCGCACGAGTTCGGCGCGCGGGTCCTCGGGCTCGGCGCTGCCTTCCTGCTTCTTGGGCGGCAGCAGCATGCGCGACTTGATCTCGATGAGCATGGCCGCCATCAGCAGGTACTCGGCCGCCAGCTCCAGGTTGCGGCTGCGGATCTCGTCCACGTACACCAGGTACTGGCGCGTGACGCCCACCATGGGGATGTCGAGGATGTTGAAGTTCTGCTTGCGGATGAGGTACAGCAGCAGATCGAGCGGCCCCTCGAACGCTTCGAGGAACACCTCCAGCGCATCGGGCGGGATGTACAGGTCGGTCGGCAGCGCGAACAGCGGCTCGCCATACAGGCGCGCCAGCGCCACCGCGTCCACGACCTGGGGGGAGGCGCCCTCGGCACCCCCAGCGGGCAGGGCGGGGGCGGAGGCCCTGTCCGCGGCGGTGCTCATGATCTGCTATTAAAAATATAGCTGCCCGCGCTACGTGCCATTGCGCTGGAGGCCTTTCGGGAGCGGATCAGCCCTGGGTCTGGTAGACGTAGGGCTTTTGCGGCACGCTGGCTTCGTCGTACTCGCCCCAGAGGCTGCGGTCCACGCGCTTGTCCCACAGCAGCGCACGGCCGGCCTGCTGCTGCGCGTCCAGTTCGGGCTTCTCGGTCTTGAGCTGGTTGATGAACTGGGTGGTGTCGGACTGGTAGTCGGGGCGGCGGAAGAAGGACATGGCGGTGGTGCAGTCACTGTAGGGAGGCGGCGATTTTAGCGGGCGCCGCCCTTGGCCGGGCGCCGCCGCCTCGGCGCGCTACAGTGCGGACCCCGACACTGCCCCGGAAAGGACCCCCCATGAACACCCCCCGATGGAGCGCCCCGGCGGCCCGGGCGCTGCGCGCCACCGGCCTGGCCTGCACGCTCGGCGTCCTGGCGGCCCTGCTCGCCGGCTGCGATCCGCAACGCATCAGCGAACTGGAGGAGGGCAGCTCCACCGAGGCCGACGTGCGCTCGCGCTTCGGCGAGCCCGAGCGCGTGTGGGACGAGCCCGGCGGTGCCCGCACCTTCGAATACAACCGCCAGCCGGCCGGCCACCAGAACTACATGATCACCATCGGCCCCGACGGCCGCATGAGCGCGCTGCGCCAGGTGCTGGCGCCGCACAACTTCGAGCAGATCGTGCCCGGCATGGCCATGGACGACGTGCGCCGGCGCCTGGGCAAGCCCATGAAGGCCATGACCTACGAGCGCAAGGGCGAAACCGCCTGGGACTGGCGCTGGAACGACGGCGGTAACCAGCCCATGATCTTCACTGTGTACTTCGACGGCCAGGGCCGGGTGCTGCGCAGCGGCAGCGCGCTGGAGATCCGCGAGGGGCGATAGCCCGGCGCCGGCACCGCCAGCACGGGCTGGCGCGTTGTTTGCATGGCCTGCCGGTGTTGGAGTAGCCTGTGACACCCATCCGCCCCGCCATGCCCGAAGCCCCCTTGCCACCCCCTGCGCCCCCGGCCTCGGCCGCGCCGCCGCCTTCCGCGCCGCTGTACCCCATGGGGTCGCTGCGCCACGGGCATTACGAAGACGTGCAGGCGCTCTTCGCCGGCACGCTGTTCGTGGCCATGGCGCTCATGCTGTTCGGCCAGGCGGGGCTGCTCATCGGCAGCACGGCGGGCATTGCCTTCTTGCTGCACTACGTGACCGACATCTCGTTCGGCAAGCTGTTCTTTGCCATCAACCTGCCGTTCTACTGGTTCGCCTGGACGCGCATGGGGCGGGAGTTCACCATCAAGACGTTCCTGTCGGTGGCGCTGCTGTCGGTGCTGACGGAGCTGTTTCCCCACGTCATGCACGTGGACTACCTGAACCCGCTGTTCGCCGCCGTGCTGGGCGGGCTGCTGCTGGGCACGGGCTGCCTGTTCCTCGCGCGCCACAAATCCAGCCTGGGCGGCGCCACCATCGTCTCGCTGTACCTGCAGCAGCGCTACGGAGTGCGCGCCGGCAAGGTGCAGATGGCAATCGATTGCACCGTGGTGCTGCTGGCGCTGGTGATCGTGCCGATCGAGCGGGTGGCGTATTCGGTGCTGGCGGTGGTGGTGATGAGCGGGTTTTTATGGATCAGCCACCGGCCGGGGCGGTACGTGGGGCATTGAGCGCCAGCCTGTCACGCTTGCGACCGAGAGACGCCTCCTCTTGGCCCACTCCATCGGCGAAGCAAGTTTTTTCCAAGTTTCAAGTGGTCCTCGCCATGGAGGCATGGCGGTATCAAGCCGCGGTTACCCCCTGGTCACATGACGGTGACCCGAGTCGTAAGAAAGCCAAGGAATCCCCCTCATGCCGCCGTTTCAATTGCCTTTGTTGCTATATTTTCAATAGCATTTGAAGTGAGCCCGTTGCTCTGTACGGGGCCGCTAACGCCGTGGTTGCCCACGCCGCAGGCGGATCGGATGCCGGAGCCAAACCCTCCGGTGCCATCCCTCGAAAAAAAAGCCTGGGGCCGGCCAGCCCCAGGCTTTTCTGCTCATCGCAAGTCCGTTCACTGCCAATGCGCGGCAACGACCTTCCATGGCCCATCCTGCGCCGCCGCCACGCCCCTGGCGTCGATGGCGGCAGGTGGAGCGAACTGCGCCATTGCGTCCGTCAGCAGTTGGGCCTGGCGGTCCACTGATGCGGATGCACCATCCATCTGCACCGTTTGGAACAACGGTTTCCACTGAATCGCTGCGAAAGAATCCAAGGGTGCGACGCTCCAGCCGGTCGGCGCCACTGCGTCGATCAATGGCTCTTTCTCCTGCGGCTTCAGGGTCACGAAGTCCGCATCGTCCAAGCCAGTGAACGCGTAGGGCTTGTTGACGCCGGCCATGGAAACGCCATCGTCGAACACATACGGCTTTTCGCTGTTCAACTCCATCGAGTCGGAGGCAATGGCATCCTTGTTCGCTTGCGTCGCCGCGGAGGCTGACAGTTGGGTTTCAATCGCTGAAAGATCCCACGTCGTGCCATCGGCGAACTGGAACCGCTGCACCGAGCTGTAGGGCGCGCCGGGATCGTCGCCATAGAAAAATCCCTGGATGGTCACCTTGTCGGCCGTGCCGTTGATCGACACCTCCAGCGAATAACCGCCGTGCACGGTGTCGTGGACCTGGCGCAGCCCCAGGTCAGCGGCGGTCACGCCGTCCTTGAACTGCAGCACGCCGGGCTTGCCGTCGCGAACACCGCTCTTGAACGCAATGGTGTCCTGGCCGTCGCCCCGGCCGAAGCGGTAGGTGTTGGAGCCCGTGCCGCCCTCCAGCCAGTCGCGGCCCGCGCCGCCGTCGATTACATCGTCGCCCGCATCGCCATAGAGGCCGTCATCGCCATCGCCTCCGATCATCGTGTCGTTGCCGTCACCGCCCCACAGGTTGTCGTTGCCCGAGCCGCCATTGAGGGTGTCCGCTGCTGCCGTGCCGACGAGGCTGTCATCCGAAGCCGTGCCCGCGAACAACTGGGCCTTGATGCCGGCCATGTCCCACGATGAGCCATCGGCGAACTGGAACCGCTGCACCGAGCTGTAGGGCGAGTCGGGATCGTCGCCATAGAAGAACCCCTGGATGGTCACCTTGTCGGCCGTGCCGTTGATCGACACCTCCAGCGAATAACCGCCGTGCACGGTGTCGTGGACCTGGCGCAGCCCCAGGTCAGCGGCGGTCACGCCGTCCTTGAACTGCAGCACGCCGGGCTTGCCGTCGCGAACACCGCTCTTGAACGCAATGGTGTCCTGGCCGTCGCCCCGGCCGAAGCGGTAGGTGTTGGAGCCCGTGCCGCCCTCCAGCCAGTCGCGGCCTGCGCCGCCGTCCAGCGTGTCGTCGCCCGCATCGCCATAGAGGCCGTCGTCGCCATCGCCTCCGATCATCGTGTCGTTGCCGTCACCACCCCACAGGTTGTCGTTGCCCGAGCCGCCGTTGAGGGTGTCCGCTGCTGCCGTGCCGACGAGGCTGTCATCCGAAGCCGTGCCCGCGAACAACTGGGCCTTGATGCCGGCCATGTCCCACGATGAGCCATCGGCGAACTGGAACCGCTGCACCGAGCTGTAGGGCGAGTCGGGATCGTCGCCATAGAAGAACCCCTGGATGGTCACCTTGTCGGCCGTGCCGTTGATCGACACCTCCAGCGAATAACCGCCGTGCACGGTGTCGTGGACCTGGCGCAGCCCCAGGTCAGCGGCGGTCACGCCGTCCTTGAACTGCAGCACGCCGGGCTTGCCGTCGCGAACACCGCTCTTGAACGCAATGGTGTCCTGACCATCACCCTTGCCGAAGCGGTAGGTGTTGGAGCCCGTGCCGCCTTCCAGCCAGTCGCGGCCCGCGCCGCCGTCGATGACATCGTCGCCTGCCTCGCCATAGAGCCCGTCGTCGCCATCCCCGCCCAGCAGCGTGTCGTTGCCGGCGGCGCCCCACAGGTTGTCGTTGCCCGAACCGCCACGAAGAGTGTCGGCTGCGTTGGTGCCGAAGAGGGTGTCGGCCGAGGCCGTGCCCGCGAATAACTGGGCCGTGATGGTGGCAATGTCCAACGCCGAGCCATCGGCGAACTGGAACCGCTGCACCGAACTGTAGGGTGCGTCGGGATCGTCGCCATAGAAGAACCCCTGGATGGTCACCTTGTCGGCCGTGCCGTTGATCGACACCTCCAGCGAATAACCGCCGTGCACGGTGTCGTGGACCTGGCGCAGCCCCAGGTCAGCGGCGGTCACGCCGTCCTTGAACTGCAGCACGCCGGGCTTGCCGTCGCGAACACCGCTCTTGAACGCAATGGTGTCCTGACCGTCGCCCCGGCCGAAGCGGTAGGTGTTGGCGCCCGCGCCACCTTCCAGCCAGTCCCGGCCCGCACCTCCGTCCAGGGTGTCGTCGCCCGCATCACCGTACAACCCGTCATCGCCATCCCCACCCAGCAGCGTGTCGTTGCCGGCACCGCCCCACAGGTTGTCGTTGCCCGAGCCGCCGTGCAACTGATCGTCGCCCGCATCCCCATGCAGAGCGTCGGCGCCCTCGCGGCCCATCAACACGTCGTTGCCGTCGCCGCCGCGCAGCGTGTCATTGCCAGCGCCGCCATCCAGTTGGTCGTCACCCGCGCCCGCCGCGAAGGCATCGTCGCCCGCGCCGCCCAGATAGATATCGCTGCGTGCCGATCCTTCGGCCGCACCGGACAGGATCACGCCCAGCCCGCTCAACTCCCCGCGCAACGCATCACCGGCCGGCAGGGCCTCGACCCACTGCGACAGCATGCCCAGCCCATCGAATCCCACGGCGGTGAGCAGCTTGCCCTGGTAGCGGTTCAGCTCCACCAGGTCGATCAGCCCCTCACGCTCGCTGCCCGTCTTGCGGGCATCCAGCATGGCAGACAGCCCGGTGGTGTCGAAGCCGACGCCTTGGTCGTCAATGGTGAGCGCCACGCTGTCCAGGTAGGGCTTGAGGCGCGTCTGCACGACCAGGGCGCCATAGACGCTTTCGCGCAGTTCGTCGTAGCTTTGGTTGAGCAAGGCGGCCTGGGGGGCGGAAAGGGTGGCCGTGTAGCGACTGATGCCATCCGACTCGCCGCCCGAGCCGCCGCCGCCCGGGGACGCCGCGCCGCCCCCACCGCCACCGGAGCCGGTCTGGAACGGAATCTGGAAGAACTTGGTGCCGTTGAAGACCTCCAGCACGTTCATCCGGCGCAGCAATTGGCGACCGGCTTCGCCCAGGATTTCATCTGACTGGCCCGTGCCGCCGGCCTGGGGGTTGGGCACCATCATGCCGGCCACGGAAGTCAGGTTCAGCATTGCCGTGGTGACGTAGGTCGGGTCGGCATCGGGCTTGTCGGCGGTGACCAAACTGCCATGGCCGTCCGATACCAAGTCATAGCTTGCAATGCCGTGGATGAGTTTTCCCGAGGTACCGGCCCAGTCGGCGAGCAACTCGTCGATCAGCGCCATCTGCGCATCCCGCGTGCCCGCTGCCGCGAACCGCCCCACGCTGTCCTGCAGGCCCTGCGCCGCCTCGCCGGGCAAGCTCATTGCCTCGCGCAGATCACGCACCCAACCACTGCCGCCCATCTGGGGCAAGGCGCCCGCCGCCGCCGTCACGGCCGGGTCGTCGGTGAACTCGCGGTAGAAGTTGTTGGAGGCTAGTGTCCTGTCCCGTTAATTCGCCCGCATAGTCTGGCGAGTTTTTCGAGGATGGAGTCTGCTGTAGCTGTCCAAGTAAACGGCTGGCAGGACTGGTTGTAATTCGCGATGAATGTGTCGATCTTGTTGATCAGATCCTTCACGCTGGTGAACGAGCCACGGCGGATTGCCCGCGTGGTGATGATCGAGAAGAAGCGCTCGACCTGATTGAGCCAGCTTGAATAGGTCGGAACGAAGTGCATGTGCCAGCGAGGCCGCTCGGCCAACCAAGCGCGCACCTTTGGATGCTTGTGGCTGGCGTAGTTATCAGCTATGCAGTGCACATCCAGTTCGTCGGGCACTGCCTTGTCGATGGCGCGCAGGAAGGCAAGGAACTCTTGATGACGATGCCGGGGCCGGCACTGCGCGATCACTTGGCCATTCATCACGTTCAGGGCCGCGAACAAGGTGGTGGTGCCGTGGCGCACGTAGTCGTGCGTGACACCTTCGACATAGCCAAACCCCATTGGCAGCATCGGCTGCGTACGCTCCAAAGCTTGGCATTGGCTCTTCTCGTCCACGCACAGCACCAGCGCGTTGTCAGGTGGGTTCAGGTACAGCCCCACAACGTCGCGCAGCTTCTCGATGAACAGCGGATCGGTCGACAGCTTGAAGCTGTCGGCCCGGTGCGGCTTGAGGTTGAAGGTCTGCAGATAGCGCGCCACCGTGCTCTTGCTGATGCCCGTATCGGCGGCCAGCGTGCGGGTGCTCCAGTGGGTACCCCCATCAGCAGGCTTGGTGTGCAACGTCTTGGTAATCAACTCAGCAACACGCTCGTCATCTACCGTGCGGGGGCGACCCGGGCGCAACTCGTCGTAAAGCCCTGCAATGCGATGGCGCGCATAGCGCCCGCGCCACTTGGTGACAGTGCTACGACTGATCCCCAGAGCCTGCGCAACCGCGGTGCTGGCTTTATCTGTGCCTTCGCAAGTCAGCACGATGCGCGCCCTGAGCGACAACGCCGCTGGCAGCGAACGTGATCGCGCCATGGACGTCAGTTCCGCGCGCTCCACTTCACTAAGCGCAATTTCTGTTCGGGTCGTTGCATTGGGCATGGCGGCACCTCAAGGATGGCCCGAAACCATGCAGCTATCGTGCCTGCGAATTAACGGGACAGGACACTAGCAGCAGGCTACCGGTGACCTCGGCCACGCCGCTCGCGCCGGTGGTGCCGTCGGTGCGGGTGAAACTGCCGCTCAAGGGCTGGGTGTTGCCGTTGCCCAGGTTCACATTGCTGGCAGTGCCCGCCACGCCGATGCGGGCGATGCCCAGGTCGGCCAGGGTGTGCAGTTCGCCCGCCTGGGAGATTCCATCCTGGTTGGTGTCCTTCCAGATGCGCAGTTGCGAATACACCGCATCGTTGGCGTCGATCACCTTGTCGCCGTTGCCGTCCTCTGCGGCCAGGGCTTCGTAGCCGTTGGCATAGGCCAGCGTTCGGCCATAGATGTCCACGGGTTTCAAGGTCTGGTCGCCGAACAGTTCGCGCCCGGAATCGATGACCCCGTTGCCGTTGCGGTCCAGCACGACGAGGCCGTCGTCGCCCTTGATCCAGCCGGTGGCGTTGCGCGTGCCGTCGCCGTCGTGGTCGAACAGGATGGGGCGGGCGGGGTCGATGCCGACGGCTTCGATGCCGTCTCCGTCCAGGTCCAGGACCAGGGGGTCGCGGGGGGTGACCCAGTTGCGGGCGCTCAGGTACAGGTCGTTAGCGATCCAGGCAATCATGCCGCCCACATCCGCTAGCGTGCCGCCCCAATCGGCGAGGGTGCCGGACCATGCCTTGGAGAACACCTCGGTAAAGCGCCCGATCTGGGCCCAGTTGGCCACGCCGGGCACCTTGTCGATCCAGTCCTGCGCCATCTGCCGGATATCCGCATCGGGCGACACGCTGGCGTGGCCCACGGTGTTGGCCAGCCCGGTGCTGATCAGCAAAGCGTCGATGCCATCGCCTCCGGTGTCCCGGATGCGGGTCCACAGCTCTTCCACCGCCTGGTCACCCTGCTGGCGGCGGATGATTTCCATGGGGACGTTCAGGGTCCAGTTTTCCAGGGTGAGGCCGCTTTCTTTGAAGGCATCTTCATGAAATCTGGCTGTCTCACTAAAACGGACGTCTCTGCTCAAAATCCCTTCTTTATCTGCGATATCGATCAGCGTATTAATATATCCAAGCGACATATCCATGCGAATCTTGTCGATTTGGGCGGGCGTCAGATTGCGGCAGGCATCGCCGCCCAATCCGATCATGGCCGTGCCGCCCAGATAATCCAGGGCCGACTGCCCAGTAATGGTGTTGCCGGTGGCGACGCCCAAGGCCCAGCCTGCGTAGTTGTAGCCCTGAGAATAGAGATCGGAATACACCTCCCGAGCGGCGCTCACGCCTCCCGCATTGATGGCACTGCGATACGACGTCAATTGCGAAACTGTCAGGTTGTTCATGACTTGCTTTTTGAAATATAAAAATCACTTCTGCTCGTTCACTGCAAAACCCAAAACGGTCTTTTTGACCTTTTCCTGAATCTGCTGCCATTCGGGGAGCAAGCCACGCCGATAACTCACGGTGACCGATGCATGCATTTCCGGGTCCAACTCAAAATGATGAGTGCATGGGGCTGATGGAATTTCTCGATTGCTACAAGAAATATAGGTCGTTACTTGGTCTTCGTTGTTTTTCTTGAAAAAAATGTCCTTAGCATTTTCATGCTCTCGATGGAATTTTCCGGTTTCAGTATTCATTCCTGGATGTGCATAAACTTCCAATCCGTGTTCATCTTCTTTTAGTTTTTCATAAATATTCCACCAATGCTTGGCATCGGATTCGGATGATCTATTTTGGACGCCCTGCGCCATTCGATTAATTCCTCCGGCATTTTTATAATCTTCCCCAGAGCTAAGACCTACTCTAATCCACTGGTCTGTTGCCAGCCTCCTTTTTCTATAGTCATCCCATAATTCAGGCGTACTCTTGCCCACCATGTCGGGATAGCGCACATCAAAGCCGAAACTTCTGATCTTGGAATCCGGTGTTCTGACAGGTTTCGGCCCCTTCCGATTTTCTCCCCAACCGGGGTCACCGTCATATTCCACGTACTCCGCAAAATACGGCGGAATCGCCACGGGCACCCCACCCAGATTCGCGCGCACCGTGCGGTCGGTGTATTGCGCCGCCGCCATTTCCGGTGGCTGAAAGCCTGCGGCAAAGGCGTTGTTTCCGACTCTGGCCAACCGCCATGCCACATAGCCCATGTACAGAATCATCAACGCCAGCACGACGATGATCCATCGCCCCTTGCGCGGCACCTTGCTTTTCTTAAAAACCGAATCCATTACCAGAACTCCCTTTCACGTTGAAACACCGTTGAGAAATTATTCAAGATTCACATTCCTTCCGTTTCATCGAAACCCGATTTCAAAGCACTGGCGGTCAACCCGCAAGGCTTTGAAACCGGTTCCAGTTCACAAGGCGCTCGGATTTTCCGCGTTCGTCCGGGTGTTTTCGAGGTTTTTTGCATGAAATCCCTTTCATCCCGGCGTATCGATTGCCTACCTTGCTCTTTTTTCGATAGCAATTTCCTAGCATGAGGCGCCAGCGACGCCGATAGGGGGGGCCGGACCCACCGGGACACCGCGCAACCATGACGCGCTTCCAGTGGCTGGGATGTTCATGTGAACAATAAATTACGTTACTTTGAAGTCTACATCCTTTGCGTTGCATCGAAACCCATTTCAAAGCCCTGTCGGCCTGCCTGCAAGACTTTGAAATGGGCTCTCGTTTGCTTTTTGCATGAAATCCCTCTCATGCCGGCGTATTGATTGCTTGTTTTGCTCCTCTTTTGATAGCAATCTGATATGGGCTGCGCCGCCTCGCCGGGCAATCTCATCGCCTCGCGCAGATCGCGCACCAAGCCGCTGCCGCCCATCTGAGGCAAGGCACCCGCCGCTGCCGTCACCGCCGGGTCGTCGGTGAACTCGCGATAGAAGTTGTTGGAGGCCAGCAGCAGGCTGCCGGTGACCTCGGCCACGCCGCTAACCCCGGTGGTGCCATTGGTGCGGGTGAAGCTGCCGCTCAAGGGCTGGGTGTTGCAATTGCCCAGATTCACGTTGCTGGCGGTACCTGCCACGCCGATGCTGGCGATGCCCAGATCGGCCAGGGTGTGCAGCTCGCCCGCCTGGGAAATCCGGTGCTGGTTGACGTGCTTCTAGATGCGCCGTTGCTAATACACCGCATCGTTGGCGTCGATCAACTTGCCGCCGGTGCCATCTTCCGCTGCTAGGGCCATTGGCGTAGGCGAGCGTTTGGCCGTAGCTGTCCACGGGTTTTAGAGTCTGATCGCCGAAGAGTTCGCGCCCAGAGTCGATCAGGCCGTTGCCGTGGCGATCCAGCACGACCAAGCCGTCGTCGCCCTTGATCGAGCCGGTGGGTTGTGCGTGCCGTCGCCCTCATGGGGCTACCAGGGTTTAAGTTGGCTTCTGGTTTTCCGGCGAGTTAGATGACAGAACTGCCTGGGCCCGCTCAGCGAACGCGCATACCTGGCGTGGCGCCAGGCCAGGGTTCCAGCACGTGGATACCCGGATGGGCCTTCTCATCACCATGGCTGGCGGCCAGCACCATGCCCTCGCTGATGCCGAACTTCATCTTGCGCGGGGCGAGGTTGGCCACCATCACGGTGAGCTTGCCGATCAGGTCGGCGGGCTGGTAGGCGCTGGCGATGCCGCTGAACACATTCCGGTGGCGGCCTTCGCCCACATCGAGCGTCAGGCGCAGCAGCTTGGTCGAGCCTTCGACCGGCTCGCAGTTCACGATCTGCGCGATGCGCAGGTCGATCTTGGCGAAGTCGTCGATGGTGATGGTGGGCGCGATCTCCTCGCCGCCGGGCACGGTCTTTTCGGGCTCAGGCGCCGCGGGCGGCTCGAACAGGGCGTCGAGTTGCTTCACGTCCACGCGCTGCATCAAATGCTGGTAGGTGCCGATGGTGTGGCCGGCGCCCAGCAGCGTCTGCGCATCGGCAAAGGCGAGCGGCGCGACGTTCAGGAAGGCTTCGACCTGCGCGGCCAGGGCGGGCAGCACGGGCTTGAGGTAGATGGCGAGCACGCGGAAGGCCTCGATGCAGGTCGTGCACACGTCCTGCAGGCGCGCGTCCATGCCGTCCTGCTTGGCCAGTTCCCAGGGCTTGTTTGCGTCCACGTACTCGTTCACGCGGTCGGCCAGCAGCATCACCTCGCGCAGGGCGCGGGCGGTGTCGCGCTTTTCGAGGGCCTCGGCGATGGTGCCGCCCTGGCCCGCCAGCGTGGCGAGCAGGGCCTGGCCGTCGCCGCTCATGGCGCCCAGCTGGCCGCCGAAGCGCTTGGCGATGAAGCCTGCCGCGCGCGAGGCGATGTTGACGAACTTGCCGATCAGGTCGCTGTTGACCCGGGCCATGAAGTCTTCGGGGTTGAAGTCGATGTCCTCGTTGCGGCCATTGAGCTTGGCGGCGATGTAGTAGCGCAGCCATTCGGGGTTCATCGACAGGCCCAGGTACTTGAGCGGGTCCAGGCCCGTACCGCGGCTCTTGCTCATCTTCTCGCCGTTGTTCACGGTGAGAAAGCCGTGCACGCAGATCTTGTCGGGCGTCTTGCGGCCGCTGAACTTCAGCATGGCGGGCCAGAACAGGGTGTGGAAGGTGACGATGTCCTTGCCGATGAAGTGGTACTGCTCAAGCAGCGGGTCGGCCATGTAGGCCTCGTAGTCTTCGCCGCGCTTTTCCAGAAGGTTCTTGAGCGAGGCGAGGTAGCCCACGGGTGCGTCCAGCCACACGTAGAAGTACTTGCCCGGCGCATCGGGGATCTCGATGCCGAAGTAGGGCGCGTCGCGGCTGATGTCCCAGTCGCCCAGGCCCTCGCTGGTGCTGCCGTCCGGGTTGGTGCGCACGGTGAACCATTCCTTGACCTTGTTGGCCACCTCGGGCTGCACGTGCACGCCGTTCTGCGTCCATTCCTGCAAAAAATCGACGCAGCGCGGGTCGGAGAGCTTGAAGAAGAAATGCTCCGAGCTTTTCAGCACCGGCTTGGCGCCCGACAGCGCCGAGAAGGGCTGGATGAGGTCGGTGGGCGCATAGACGGCGCCGCAGTTCTCGCAGTTGTCGCCGTACTGGTCCTTGGCATGGCACCGGGGGCATTCGCCCTTGATGAAGCGGTCGGGCAGGAACATGTTCTTCTCGGGGTCGAAGAACTGCTCGATGGTGCGCGTCTCGATGAGGCCGTTGGCCTTGAGGTCGCGGTAGATCTGCTGGGCGAGCGCGTGGTTCTCGGGCGCGTCGGTGTTGTGCCAGTTGTCGAACGCGATGTGAAAACCGTCCAGATAGGGCTTGCGGCCGGCGGCGATGTCGGCCACGAACTGCTGGGGCGTCTTGCCGGCCTTCTCGGCCGCGATCATGATCGGCGCGCCGTGGGCATCGTCCGCGCCCACGAAGTTCACCTGGGCGCCCTGCATTCTTTGATACCGCACCCAGATGTCGGCCTGGATGTATTCCATGATGTGGCCGATGTGGAAGTTGCCGTTGGCATACGGCAGGGCGGTGGTGACGAAGATCTTGCGTGCGGTCATCGGGTGCGGGCGTTCGGGGTGGGCCGCGAAAAACGCGGACAAGCCGCGGATTTTAGGCGCTCGCCCCGGCCCGCGCGGCCTGGGCTGCCCGCAGGGGCCTCATGGCCGCTCGCGCGGCGTCACCCGGGGCTCCAGCGGCTGCGGCCGGTACCCGGGCAGGAACCGGCACTCGCCGCCGAACGTCGCCTGCACGCCCGGGCATTGCGCGGCGATGCCCGCCGGCGTGGGGGGCGGGCCGCCGCGCACCCACTGGCCGAGCGCCGCCAGCAGCGTGGGATAGGCGGCATCGGTCAGGTAGCTGTGGGATTTGTCGGCCGTGAAGGTCTGCACCAGGTGGCCGGCCGTGCCGGCGCGCTCCATCGTGCGGCGAAAGCTGTCCTCCATCTCGACGAAGGCGGTGGGATCGTCCACGCCGTGCACGGTCAGCACCGGCACCGGGATGCGCCCGTCGGGGTCGGTGTCGCGCGCGAAGGTGGCCACGGCCTGCGGATCGGCGCGGTAGCGCTGCACGCTGCGGTTGAGCGCGGCATCGTCGCTCGAGCCGGTGTACACCGCGCCCCGGTTGCCGAAGGGGTTGGCGCCGCCGGTGCGCCGCTGCACGATGTCCTGGAAGTGCCAGGTGGCCCAGTTCAGGTGGCCGTGGATGGCGCTTTCGCGGATGCGCACGGTCTGCACGATGGTCTGGACGCGCGACTGCTGCGCGGCCGTGCGCTGCGCCGCGGGCCGGTCCAGGCCCAGGCAGCCGTCCACGCGGCGTTTCAGTTCGGCGGGTTTCAGCGTGGCATCGGGCAGCAGGCCCATCCACAGCGGGTACTGGGCTTCGGCGGGCAGCGGGTGGTTGGCGCACAGCGCCTGGTAGATCACCCGCAGGTCGAGCCGGAAGTCGTACGCCCGGCTGCCGCCGGCCAGCACGCCGCTGGTGAGCAGTACACCGTCGTAGGGGCGTTTGCCGTGGCCGTCGTCGGTGAAGAGCGATGCGCCCACGGCGGCCACGCTGGCGCCCCACGACTGGCCGTGCAGCAGCGTCATGCGCGGCGCGGCCACGTGCTGCACGAAGATGCGCCGCAGCCGCTCGGTGTCTTCGGCCGCGGCATGCACCGCCACGCCGCCCTGGCGGTAGGTGGAGCCGGCCCAGGCGTAGCCGGCGCGCGGCACGACGGCCCAGCGCTCCAGGTCTTCCTCCGTGCGCGACAGGCGTGGAGCGCCGAGCGTGGGGCCGCCGTGGGCGTGCAACACCAGCGTGCCGTTCCAGTCCGCGGGGATGGCGATCAGGTAGTGGGCGCCGGCCGAGTCCTGCCCGCTCAGGCAGCGCGTGGCGGCGGGCAGGCCTTTGGGGCACGGGGTGGGGGCGGGTGGGGCTTCGGCCGTGGACAGCGGTGCCGCGGCAGGAGCGGCGGCAGCCGCCTTCGGGCCGGCCGGCGGATGCGTGCAGCCGGCGGTCAGCGCGGCGATCGCGGCCGCCGCCAGGCTGGTGCGGGCCGTGCGGGCGATGGCCGATGGAAAGTGGGGGCGGGGCGCAAAGGGCATCGGTTGTCTCCGATAGGAGGGGTGACTCCGGGCCGGGTGTGCGGGCTCAAACGGCAGGCGCCCGCACCGCGTTGCCCGCGTCGGCCCAGCCGAAGAATCGGCAGATCTCGCTGCGGCGCGCCAGGGCGTCCGCCCGGCCAAGGGCCATGAGTTCGCGCGTGTAGCCGGCCTCGAACAGCAGGTAGCTGGCCAGCGCGGCGCCGCGCACGTCCTGCATGTTGGAGGTCACGCCCAGGCCGCCCAGCAGCGTGCGGATGGGGCGGGGCAGCTCGCCCACGTAGCGGGCGGCCACCGCATCCAGGCGCTGCGAAGGCGCGATCACCAGCAGTTCCAGCGGGCGCAAGGGGCTGTGCGCGCGCACTTCGGGCGGGATGAGGGACAGCGTCTGGTTGATGCGCTGGGCGCGCTCCACATCCACCGACAGGGCATCCAGGAAGATGTTGGACAGCGTGTGCCCGGCGATCTGCGCGAGCGACGGGTAGGCCGGCGCATCGCTGTGCAGCGCCTCTCCCGCCGGTTCGTGCATGCGGCCCGCGCCCACCACCAGGATGCGTTCGGCGCCCAGATGAATGGCTGGCGCGATCGGGGCGGACTGACGCATCGATCCGTCGCCGAAGTATTCGGTGTGGCCGTCGATGCCCAGCGCCGTGGCGGGAAAGACGAACGGAATGGCCGACGACGCCAGCAGGTGGTCGTGCGTGATGCGGTCGCGCGTGGCCTTGCGCTGCGAGCGCACCCAGGGCTGCTGCGCCTGCGCGGCCTCGAAGAAGGTCACGTGCTCGCCCGAGCTGTAGCTGGAGGCGGTGATGGCCAGCGCCTGCAGGTGCCCCTGGCGGATCAGCCGGGGCAGCCGCACCAGCGGCACCAGTTGCGTGAGCAGGCCGGTGAGCGGCGAGTTGTCCAGCAGCGAGCGCGGCCGCATGCGCCGCCAGCGCGCCAGCAGCCAGCCCAGCGACATGAGGGTGAGCCAGCCCGCGCCGCTGCGCATCACGCTCAGCGAGTCGGCCCGGTACACCTGTTGCGCGTGGAAATTGCGCCACACGCGGGCGATGCGGCGCACGGCCCGGTCGAACTGGTCCGCCCCGCAGGCGAGGGCGGCCGCGTTGATGGCGCCGGCCGAGGTGCCGGTGATGATCGGAAACGGGTTGGGTTCGCGCCCCGCGCCGCACGCCATGCGCAGGTCGGAGATCGCCTCCAGCACGCCCACCTGGTAGGCCGCGCGGGCCCCGCCGCCGGTCAGCACCAGGCCGATGGGGCGGGACGAGACGGGTTTGGCGGCGGGGGCAGCGGCGGAAGAGGGCATGGCGGGCCTCGGCGGATCGGTGGTCGTACCCGGCGTCGGATCACCGGGCGGTTGCGGTGCGGGGCGCCTTCAGCAGCAGGGCGGCCAGGGCCTCCCCCTCCATCAGCGTGATGCCGTGCTCGCGGGCATAGCCGCGGGCGTTGTCGCTCACCGTGCCCTGCATCGCGATGTAGGTGCTGGCCGGCACGTCCTGCGCCCGGGCGGCCGCCTGCAGGTCGCGCAGCGGCTCGATGCCATGGGTGGCGGCCTTCCAGCGGCGTGCGCTCACCAGGGCCGTCTGGCCCGCTTTCTCCAGGTGGAAATCGGCTTGCAGGCCGGTGAGGCGGCGCACCGCGTAGCCCTCGGCCTGCCAGGCGCGCTCCAGCGCATCCGCAAAGGTGCGCCAGGGCATCTCCGCCGCCTGCCCCAGCACGGCCTGCACCCGCGCGCTGCTGGGCGCGCGCCACTGGCGCCAGGCGGCCAGGCAGCCCACGCCGAAGATCGGCAGGGCGCCCACCGCGGCGTACGGGGCGATGTGCGAGGGCAGCAGGGCGCCGCACACCAGCGCGATCAGACCGGCCACCGACCAACTGATCCACCAGGGCGAACGCAGCAGGATCGCGAACAGGGAGTTGGGGGCCATCTTGAGTTTCACGGGAATCCTTGTGCTGAACGGGTGGGCAGGCGCGGCAACCGTGCATTGTCCTCGGCCCTGCGGGGTTGGAAGATCAGGGAATAGACTACCGGCCCCTCAAGGAGTTATTGGCATGGCAGTCACAGAACAGGCGCTGTTGGCGGCGCTCGCGAGCGTAAGCGATCCGCACACCGGCAAGGATTTCGTCAGTGCGCGGGCGGTGCGCAACGTGCGCATCGCCGGTGGCGACGTGGCGTTCGACGTCGAGCTGGGCTACCCGGCCAAGAGCCTGGTGCCCGAACTGGAACGCCAGTTGACCGCGGCGGCCCAGGCCGTCGCCGGCGTGGAGCAGGTGGCGGTGCGCATCACCAGCCAGGTCGTCGCCCATGCGGTGCAGCGCGGCGTGCAGTTGCTGCCGCAGGTCAAGAACATCATCGCCGTGGCCTCCGGCAAGGGCGGCGTGGGCAAGAGCACCACCGCCGCCAACCTGGCCCTGGCGCTCGCGGCCGAGGGCGCCAGCGTCGGCGTGCTGGATGCCGACATCTACGGCCCCAGCCAGCCCATGATGCTCGGCATCGAGGGCAAGCCCGAAAGCGCCGACGGCAAGACCATGGAGCCGATGCGCAACCACGGCGTGCAGGTGATGTCGATCGGGTTCCTGATCGATGCCGACCAGGCCATGATCTGGCGCGGCCCCATGGCCACCCAGGCGCTGGAGCAGCTGCTGCGGCAAACCAACTGGAAGGACCTGGATTACCTCATCGTGGACATGCCGCCCGGCACCGGCGACATCCAGCTCACGCTGAGCCAGCGCGTGCCCATCACCGGCGCGGTGATCGTCACCACGCCGCAGGACATCGCGCTGCTGGATGCCAAGAAGGGCATCAAGATGTTCGAGAAGGTGGGCGTGCCCATCCTTGGCATCGTCGAGAACATGGCGGTGCACGTGTGCAGCCAGTGCGGCCACGCCGAGCACATCTTCGGCGAGGGGGGCGGCCAGCGCATGGCGGCCGAATACGGCATGGCCTACCTCGGCGCGCTGCCGCTGGACATGCAGATCCGTCTGCAGGCCGACACCGGCGCCCCCACCGTGGTGGCCGACCCCGACGGCGAGGTGGCCCGCATCTACAAGAAGATGGCGCGCGACGTGGCGGTCAAGGTGGCGCAGCAGGCCAAGGATTTCTCGTCGAAATTTCCCACCATCTCCATCAGCAAGACCACCTGATTCGGCCGCTGCCGTACGGCCGGCCGTTTCGCCTGCACTGCTGTCCTTTCTGCTTCCTGACAGCGCGGAAAAACATGTCGCGTTGTGTGCAATGTGTCTTGACGTAGCTCAAGCAATGCGCTGACACTGGTTTGAGAGCCCGTGCCAGGGTGGCGCGCGGACGTCGAGAAAGAGCACAGCAGAGAGGAGTGGCATGTCATCCACACAACCCGGTTTTCTGGACAAGGAACGCATCATTGCCGGTCCCGGCTTCAACCGGTGGCTCGTTCCTCCGGCGGCCTTGGCGATCCACCTTTGCATCGGCATGGCTTACGGGTTCTCCGTGTTCTGGCTGCCGCTGTCCAAGGCCCTCTCCACAGCCGGCACCGGCGCCGCCTGCCCCAAGGACATGAGCTTCTTCGCTGAGCTGTTCGCCTCCGGCTGCGACTGGCGCGTGGCCACACTGGGCTGGATGTACACCCTGTTTTTCGTGTTCCTGGGCTGCTCTGCCGCCATCTGGGGCGGCTGGCTTGAACGTGCCGGTCCGCGCAAGGCGGGTGTCGTGTCCGCGGTGTGCTGGTGCGGCGGCATGCTGCTGTCGGCGCTGGGCATCCACCTGCACCAGTTCTGGCTGATGATCCTCGGCTCGGGCGTCATCGGCGGGATCGGCCTGGGGCTGGGCTACATCTCGCCGGTGTCCACGCTCATCAAATGGTTTCCCGACCGGCGGGGCATGGCGACCGGCATGGCCATCATGGGCTTCGGCGGCGGCGCGATGATCGGCTCTCCCCTGGCGGTGGACCTGATGAAGCGGTTTTCCACCCCCACCGACGTGGGCGTGATGCAGACCTTCGTGGTGATGGCGCTCCTGTATTTCGTCTTCATGATGGCCGGCGCCCTGGGCTACCGCGTGCCCGCCACGGGCTGGAAGCCGGCCGGCTGGACCCCGCCGCCGCCCAGCGCCAACACCATGATCACGCAGCGCCACGTGCACGTGAAGCGCGTGTGGGGCATTCCGCAGTTCTGGCTGGTGTGGGTCGTGCTGTGCATGAACGTGAGCGCGGGCATCGGCGTGATCGGCATGGCCTCGCCCATGCTGCAGGAGGTGTTCGGCGGCGCGCTCATCGGTGTGCCGCAGAAATTCGGCGAACTCGACAAGGCGCAGCTCGCGGCCATCGCCGCCGTGGCCGGCGGCTTCACCGCGCTGCTGTCGCTGTTCAACATCGGCGGCCGGTTCTTCTGGGCCAGCCTGTCGGACAAGCTGGGCCGCAAGATGACCTACGTGGTGTTCTTCGTGCTGGGCGGCCTGCTGTACGCCAGCATCCCCAGCTCGGCCGGGGCCGGCAGCAAGCTGCTGTTCGTGGGGGCGTTCTGCATCATCCTGTCGATGTACGGCGGCGGTTTCGCCACGGTGCCGGCGTACCTGGCCGATCTGTTCGGCACGCAGTTCGTGGGCGCCATCCACGGCCGCCTGCTCACCGCCTGGGCCACCGCGGGCATCCTGGGCCCGGTGGTCGTCAACTACATGCGCGAATACCAGCTGGGCCTGGGCCTGCCGCGTGAGCAGGTCTACAACCAGACCATGTACATCCTGGTGGGCATGCTGGTCATCGGCCTGATCGCCAACCTGCTGGTGCGCCCGCTGGCCGACAAGTGGTTCATGACCGATGAAGAGCTGGCGCACGAGAAAAAGCTCGCGCACGAGAAATCGCTGGCGGCCGAGGTGGGATCGGGCACCGGGGCCGGCAGCTCCACCAGCCCGGCACTGGTGGCGTTCGCCTGGGCTGCGGTGGGCATTCCCCTGGCCTGGGGCATCTACAAGACCCTGGTGAGCGCGGCCAAGTTCTTCCAGTAAGGGCCGGGCACCATGGTGCTGCCAGGCTCCCTTCACCGGCGGATCAACGCCGCCGCGGCGCGGTTCGCCACCGAGCACGCCGGCAGCTTCACGCTGGAGCCACCGCAGGGCGGCGCCGCGCAGGCGCCGCTGCTGCGCTGTGCCGGGCGCCTGCTGAACGGCGACTTCTCGGTGGCCGACCGCTTTACCGCGCAGACCGGCGTGCGCGCCACCGTGTTCGCCCGCCAGGGCAACGACTTCGTCCGCATTGCCACCTCGGTGCGCAAGCAGGACGGCGAGCGCGCGGTGGGTACGCTGCTCGACCGCTCCCACCCGGCCTATGCCAACCTGCTCGCGGGGCGGGCCTATGCCGGCTACGCCACGGTGTTCGGCCGGCAGAACATGACCCGTTACGACCCGGTGCGCGATGCGTCTGGACACGTTGTGGGCGTGCTCTACGTGGGCCTGGATGTCAGCGAGATTCCCGCGTTGAACCTGGCGGGCCGGCTGGCCCTGCTGGTGCTGGCGGTGCAGTACGCGCTGTGGGCGCTGGCCTGGCTGGTGCTGGCGCCGCTGCCTGCCAGTTGGGTGGCGGTGGTGGCGGGCCTGCCGCTGCTGGCGGCTGCGGCGATCTACGGCATGGTGCAGCGCGGCATTGCCCGGCCCGTGGCGCAGGGGCGCGCGGCGGCGCAGCGCATCGCCGCCGGCGACCTCACCACCCAGATGCACGTGGCCCGGCGCGACGAGGTGGGGCAGATGCTGCAGGCCATCAACGGCATCGGCGTGGGGCTGGCCGGGCTGGTGGGCAACGTGCGGCGGGGTGCGGACGGGCTGCGCCTGTCCACCAGCGAGATCGCGGCCGGCAACGGCGATCTGGCCACGCGCACGGAGCAGCAGGCCGGCGAGGTCAACAGCGCCGCCTCGGCGCTGGAGCAGCTCACGGCCACGGTGGGGCAGAACGCCGAGCACGCGCGGCGCGTCAACGGGCTCATGGGCGCGGTGTCGCAAGCGGCCGGGCAGAGTGGCGCGGCGGTGGACCGGGTGGTCGCCACCATGGGCGACATCCGCGAGGGCGCGCATCGCATCCGCGACATCATCGGCATCATCGATGGCATCGCCTTCCAGACGAACATCCTGGCGCTGAACGCCGCGGTCGAGGCCGCCCGCGCGGGCGAGCAGGGCCGGGGCTTCGCGGTGGTGGCGGGCGAGGTGCGGGCGCTGGCCCAGCGCTCGGGTGACGCCGCGCGGGAGATCCGCGGCCTCATCGCCGCCTCGGTCGAGCGGGTGGACGCGGGGGGCGGCCTGGTGGACGATGCGCGCCAGTCCATGCAGGGCATTGCCCACTCGATCGCCGAGGTCACGCACCTGATCGAAGGCATTGCCGCAGCGAGCGGCCAGCAAAGCAGCGGCATCGACGGCATCCACCAGAGCGTCGCCCGCATCGAGCAGATGACCCAGCAGAATGCGGCGCTGGTGGAGGAGGCCGCGGCCGCCGCCCTGCGCATGCGCGAGCAGGCCGCGGCCCTGGCCGACGCGGCAGCCACCTTCAAAACGCCCTAGCATGGTGGCCGCTGCGGAACGCCGCGTGCGCGGCGGTGTCCAACCCGGTCGCTTCCTCGGGAGCCCACCCCTTTCGCCGTTCGTTTCGCCGATGAGCAGGAGACCACGATGACCGACAAGAAAATCGAGTTCTACAAAGGCCCGGCTGGCGGCTGGGGCGCGCTGCGCTCCGTCGGCCGCGCGCTGCAGTACCAGGACATTCCCCTCAAGGGGGCCAAGACCCTGCTGTCGGCCAACCAGCCCGACGGGTTCGACTGCCCCGGCTGCGCCTGGCCCGACCGCAACCATGCCTCCACCTTCGAGTTCTGCGAGAACGGCGCCAAGGCCGTGGCGGCCGAGGCCACCGCCCGCCGCGCGGGGCCGGAGCTTTTCGCCCGGCATTCGGTGGCCGCCCTGGCCGAGCAGAGCGACTTCTGGCTGGAAGACCAGGGCCGGCTCACCCACCCTATGGTGTACGACGCGGCCAGCGACCACTACGTGCCCATCGGCTGGGACGATGCCTTCGCGCTCATTGCCCGGCACCTGAACGCGCTGCCCAGCCCGAACGAGGCCATCTTCTATACCTCGGGCCGCGCCAGCAACGAGGCCGCCTTCATGTACCAGCTGTTCGTGCGCGAATACGGCACCAACAATTTTCCCGACTGCTCCAACATGTGCCACGAGCCCAGTGGCAGCGCCATGCGCCCGCAGATCGGCGTGGGCAAGGGCACGGTCACGCTGCAGGACTTCGAGGAGGCCGACGCCATCTTCATCTTCGGGCAGAACCCCGGCACCAACCACCCGCGCATGCTGGGCGAGCTGCGCGCGGCCCACAAGCGCGGCGCGAAGATCGTGAGCTTCAACCCGCTGCGCGAACGCGGCCTGGAGCGCTTTCAGGACCCGCAGAACAAGATGGAAATGGCCACGCTGGGCTCCACGCCCATCAGCACGCATTACTTCCAGCTGCGCGTGGGGGGCGACCTGGCCCTGGTCAAGGGAATGATGAAGCACCTGATCGAGATCGAGGACCGCGACGGCGGCGTGCTCGACCATGCCTTCATCGCCGAGCACACCACCGGCATCGACGGCCTGCTGGCCGATCTGCGCGCCGAATCGTGGCCTTTGCTCGAAGAGGAGTCCGGCCTGCCCGAGGCGCAGATCCGCGCCGCAGCCGAGGTGTACCGCAATGCCCAGCGCGTGATCGCCTGCTGGGGCATGGGCATCACCCAGCACATGCACTCGGTGGCCACCATCCAGATGATCGTCAACTGGCTGCTGCTGCGCGGCAACATCGGCCGGCCCGGCGCGGGCCCGTGCCCCGTGCGCGGCCACAGCAACGTGCAGGGCGACCGCACCATGGGCATCTGGGAAAAGCCCCCGGCCGCGCTGCTGGACAAGCTGCAGGAGGTGTTCGGCTTCGAGCCCCCGCGCGAGCCCGGCGTCGATACCGTGGAAGCCATCCAGGCCATGCTGGACGGCAAGGGGCGCGTGTTCTTCGCCCTGGGGGGCAACTTCGCCGCCGCCACGCCCGATACCTACGAGACCTGGAAGGCGCTGCGCCGCTGCGACCTGACGGTGCACGTGACCACCAAGCTCAACCGCAGCCACATCGTGCACGGGCGCGAGGCGCTCATCCTGCCGTGCCTCGGCCGCACCGAGATCGACATGCAGGCCGGCGGCCCGCAGGGCGTGACGGTGGAGGACTCGATGAGCATGGTGCACCTGTCCATGGGCATCAATCCGCCGGCCTCGGACCAGCTGCTGTCCGAGCCCGCCATCGTCGCGCGGCTGGCCGCGGCCACGATCGGCGCGCGCAGCCGCACCCCGTGGCTGTGGCTCATCGAGGACTACGCCCGCATCCGCGACAAGATCGAAGCCGTGTTCGCCGACTTCAAGGACTTCAACCAGCGTGTGGCCGTGCCCGGCGGCTTTCGGCTGCGCAACACCGCCAGTGAGCGCGTCTGGGCCACGGCCGGCCGCAAGGCCAGCTTCGTCGCCCACCCCGTGCCGGTGGACACGCCCTCGCACCAGGCCCGCGCGCTGCGGCGCGACACCGTCGTGTTCACGCTGCTCACCACGCGCTCGCACGACCAGTACAACACCACCATCTACGGCCACGACGACCGCTACCGTGGCGTGTTCGGCCAGCGGCGCGTGGTGTTCATCCACGAGGAGGACATTCGGTCCCTCGGCCTGAAGGACGGCGACTGCGTGGACATCCAGACCGTGTGGAGCGACGGCCAGGAGCGCCGCGCCGACCGCTTCAAGCTCGTGGCCTACGACATTCCCCGCGGCAACCTCGCTGCCTACTACCCCGAGACCAATCCGCTCGTGCCCCTGTCGTCGGTGGCGCTGAACGCGGGCACGCCGACCTCCAAGTCGATCCCCGTGGTGCTGGTGCCGCATGCGGCCGGGGCGGCAGATGCTGCAGACACGGGTGCCGCCGCGGAACCTGCGGCCGTGGCGGCCATTTGACGCCGTCCGTGCCGGTGGGCCATGACGGCGGGCTCTCGCCCGCGCTGCTGTCGGCGCTGGCCGAACTGGACGATCCGCAGGGCGTCTCCATGCCGCGCCTGGCCAAGCACCTGGGGTTGCCCGGCAGTGCCGTGCTGCGCGGGCTGCACTTGCTGAGCGGCGCGGCCGTGGGCGGCCAGCCGGGCCCCGGCTGGGTGCGCGTGGCGCAGGACGACAGCCGCTGGCTGGCCTGGCTGACCGATGCGGGGCGCCAGCAACTCGCGAACATGGGAGGGGCGCAAGAATCTTCCGGCCCCGAGGGCCTGGACGACGAAGGCCGCCCTCTGCCCACGCCGCTGGCCACCCGCAGCGTGCAGCGCCATCCCTGCCCGCCGGGTGCTGTGCCTGCCGTGTGGGAGGACGACGCGGTGGCCGCCGAAGTACCGGTGGCCCTGGTGTTCAACGGCCTCTCGCACGCCGTGATGATGGCCACGCCCGCCGACCTGCATGCCTTCGCCCTCGGCTTCGCTCTGAGCGAGGGGATCATCGACCAGCCGGGCGACTGCCACGGCATCGAGGTGCATGCGCTGCAGGCGCCCGCCGGGGTCCCGGCCGGCACGGCCACCGCGTGCGAGGTGCGGGTGGACATCACGGCGCGTTGCTTCGCGCGCCTGAAAGACAAGCGCCGCTCGCTCGCGGGCCGCACGGGTTGCGGCGTGTGCGGCATCGACAGCCTGCAGGCGCTGGACCTGGTGCCCGAACGCGTCACCGCGCGCGCCTGGGCCGGTGCGCTGCCCGCCGACGCGATATTGCGCGCCGTGGCTGCCATGCCCGCCCGGCAGTCGCTCAATGCCGCGGCGGGCGCCGTCCATGCCGCCGGCTGGGCCACGCCAGGCGGCGAGCTGACCGACCTGCTCGAAGACGTGGGCCGCCACAACGCCCTCGACAAGCTCATCGGCCAGTTGGCCACGCAGGGCCGGCTGGGGGAGGACGGCTTCGTCGTCATGTCCAGCCGCGCCAGCTACGAGCTGGTGCGCAAGTGCGCCCGGCTCGACATTCCCCTGCTGGCCGCCGTGTCGGCCCCCACCTCGCTGGCCATCGACCTGGCGCAGCAGGCCGGCATCACGCTGTGGGGGCTGTGCCGCCCGCCGCGGGCAGTGCGGTACGGGGGCGCGGACGGATAGGACGAAAGAGGGTCATGGAGCCAGTCGACCGATCCGCTCGGCCGCCAGGGCGACATGCGATTGCAGGGCGGCAAGGCAAGGTCCGAAGCCACCGCTGAGGCCTTCGGCCTTCTCCAGGCGCTGCACGAAGTCCTGGGCCAGAGGCAGGGCGTGGAGCCATGCCCGGGCAGGGACTTGATGACCCACGTTCAGCTCCAGCGTGCGCTGCGGAAGATCCCCGCCGGCCGTCGGTGCGAAGGCCATGGGCGTCATGTCGTAAGCGGGTGCCAGCTGGTAGGGGCGGCCCTGTTCCGACATGAACGAAAGATTTCCACTGTGCATGTCGGTATTGCCGATCAGGGTGCCGAAAGCCCAGAGCAGGCAGGCCCCCTCCAACGCTTCGGGCACGATGATCCGCGCGCGTGCCAATGCCTGCGCGATGTCTGGCCATCGGCCACCATGGCCCACGAATTCCGCGTCCAGCGCCGCGAGAGAGTGCAGCGCGCGGCGACCCAGGGCCCCCACCCGGTCGAAACGCTGCACTTCGAGAAACCGCTGCGTGCCATGGTCGATGACACGGGTGAGCGATGCGGGGATGCCCGCGTCTCCCAGCACCTGCAGCGCGATGTGTTCCGCCAGCAGGAGGTCGCGCCAGCGCTCGCTCACCAAGCTCGGCAGCGAGGCGGAGAACTTGACGATGGTGTGCACGGCCGGCCCGGTTTCCGGTTGCACATAGGCGGTGAATTTCGGTTGTTCACCCGCTGCGGACGACCCCTGCAATTCGCCGCGCGTTGCCGCTGCCGCAAGTTCCACATAGGCCTGGGGTCTCCGAGCCGCTGGGATGGGCACCGGGGCTGGCGCATTGACGAACTGCTCGCGTGCCGCCGCTCCCAAAAGAAGGTTGCCCGGCAGGTCGTCTCCCTGGAGCAGGAGCGCGCGCAACGCATGGGTGTCCCCCCAGTCGTTCAGCCGTTCCGGTAACCCGAGACGCGCCCCGTGGCGCTGGTTGAAGGCACGCCCCAGATAACCCTGAGGGCGCATGTCGAAGATCCACCAGGGCAAGCCGTCGCTGTGAACGCGCTGACCATCGGCCTGCACCATCACGAAGCCTTCCGCAGCCACCGGAATCAGCGTGCCCAGTTCTTGGACCTTGCCCTCGGCAGAGACGCGGTACACCGAAGCCTGCAAGGCCGCACGGGTACGGTCCCGAAGTGAATATTGAATAGATCTCGCAGCCCCGATCTGCACGACCTCATCGCCCAGTGCCTTGAGGGCGCGCGACACCGTGGGCTGGCTGGTGCCCAAGAATTCCATGAGGGAATGCGCTGTCTTGGGCCCTTGGCGAAGCATCGTCTGGATTTTGGCGGAGTGATCCCCGGCTGCGGATGGCATGCTTCTCAGACTATCTGATTTGAATGATTTTATGAATAGATAAATGAGAATTTCAGATGCTGCAAGCGGGCATGCATCTGATTCAACGCGGTACCACGAGTTTCACGCGATCTGTGTCGGTTCCCACAGTGACCGTGAGGCAATCGTTTGACCATTCCGGATCAAGATAAGCACCGTCCGAAAAGTCCGATCGACCGAACGCCTTGCCGTCTCTGTCCGTTAATTCGACATACCCCGCGCCGCCGCTGTATTTGTAGACATCCAGCCGATAGGTTCCATTGCCGCAGATATCGGTATGCACCAGCCTCGCCTTGTCGAAGGTTTCAGTCAACAGAAAAAGGGCTGCGACCACGGTGGCTGCGAGGACACCGAAGAGGATGGCAAGACGGCAAGCTTGTCGGCGCCAGCGTCGAGCCTTCTGACTGCGAGGTCCGTTGATGGGAGATAGGTCTTTCATCTCAGGGAACTTTGAAAAACCACGTGATTGGAGCACTCAACTTTTCCCAATGGACGTTTGAGAAAATCAGAAAATCGCCCCCGCGTTGATGGACCGCCCGCCACCGGCGAAAGCTCGCATTTTCTACCATCGCTAAGCGAGGCATGGGAGCCATTCCCACCTCGTCTGTGCTCCAGTTGCCAAGAGGTTGATCTTCTGTGAAGTCATAGCAGTCCCGGATGGCTTTGTTGCACAAATCGCGATGCTGATGCCCGTAGACTGACTGCGTGACAGAGACGAAGAACAGGCAGCGGAGCAAGTACCGCACGACGAACTGGAAGGCGTACAACGCGGCGCTGAAAGCGCGAGGCTCGTTGACGATGTGGCTAGTGTCCTGTCCCGTTAATTCGCAGGCACGATAGCTGCATGGTTTCGGGCCATCCTTGAGGTGCCGCCATGCCCAATGCAACGACCCGAACAGAAATTGCGCTTAGTGAAGTGGAGCGCGCGGAACTGACGTCCATGGCGCGATCACGTTCGCTGCCAGCGGCGTTGTCGCTCAGGGCGCGCATCGTGCTGACTTGCGAAGGCACAGATAAAGCCAGCACCGCGGTTGCGCAGGCTCTGGGGATCAGTCGTAGCACTGTCACCAAGTGGCGCGGGCGCTATGCGCGCCATCGCATTGCAGGGCTTTACGACGAGTTGCGCCCGGGTCGCCCCCGCACGGTAGATGACGAGCGTGTTGCTGAGTTGATTACCAAGACGTTGCACACCAAGCCTGCTGATGGGGGTACCCACTGGAGCACCCGCACGCTGGCCGCCGATACGGGCATCAGCAAGAGCACGGTGGCGCGCTATCTGCAGACCTTCAACCTCAAGCCGCACCGGGCCGACAGCTTCAAGCTGTCGACCGATCCGCTGTTCATCGAGAAGCTGCGCGACGTTGTGGGGCTGTACCTGAACCCACCTGACAACGCGCTGGTGCTGTGCGTGGACGAGAAGAGCCAATGCCAAGCTTTGGAGCGTACGCAGCCGATGCTGCCAATGGGGTTTGGCTATGTCGAAGGTGTCACGCACGACTACGTGCGCCACGGCACCACCACCTTGTTCGCGGCCCTGAACGTGATGAATGGCCAAGTGATCGCGCAGTGCCGGCCCCGGCATCGTCATCAAGAGTTCCTTGCCTTCCTGCGCGCCATCGACAAGGCAGTGCCCGACGAACTGGATGTGCACTGCATAGCTGATAACTACGCCAGCCACAAGCATCCAAAGGTGCGCGCTTGGTTGGCCGAGCGGCCTCGCTGGCACATGCACTTCGTTCCGACCTATTCAAGCTGGCTCAATCAGGTCGAGCGCTTCTTCTCGATCATCACCACGCGGGCAATCCGCCGTGGCTCGTTCACCAGCGTGAAGGATCTGATCAACAAGATCGACACATTCATCGCGAATTACAACCAGTCCTGCCAGCCGTTTACTTGGACAGCTACAGCAGACTCCATCCTCGAAAAACTCGCCAGACTATGCGGGCGAATTAACGGGACAGGACACTAGATGAGGGCATGCAGTGGTTTGGCACGCCGACCGGCAGGCGTGGACGCAGCCGAACCTTCTCGGACGCAGCAATCCAGTTCTGCCTGAGCATCAAGTGCCTGTTCGGCCAGCCCTTGCGACAGGCGCTGGGCATGGTGCAGAGCCTGCTGCGGCTGGCAAAGCTGGACTGGCCGGTACCTGACTTCAGCACTGTTTGCCGGCGCCAAAAGACCTTGCAGGTCGAACTGAGCTACCAGCGAACCAACTCGCCGCTGCAGTTGCTGGTGGACAGCACCGGCATCAAGTTCCTGGGCGAAGGAGAGTGGAAACGCAAGAAGCATGGTGCTGAATACCGGCGCGAATGGCGCAAGGTCCATCTGGGCATCGACGCGCAGACGCTGGAAATACGCGCCATCGAGGTGACCAGCAACGCCATTGGGGATGCGCCGATGTTGCCCGGGTTGCTGGCTCAGATTCCCACTGACGAATCCATCGAAAGCGTCAGTGCCGATGGCGCCTACGACACGCGCGCCTGCCTGGACGCCATTGCCGAGCGGCACGCGATGGCGGTGATCCCGCCCCGCAAGAACGCCAGCCATTGGAAGAAGTCGAGTCCGGGCTCGGCGCATCGTAATGAGGCCATTCGGGCGTGCCAGCGCCTGGGTCGCGGCATTTGGAAGAAGTGGAGCGGCTACCACCGGCGCAGCCTTGTGGAGACGAAGATGCACTGCTTCAAGCGACTGGGCGAACGGGTGATCGCGCGCACGTTCGACCGCCAGGTTGTGGAGCTGCATGTCCGCGTGGCCTTGCTCAATCGGTTCAGTCAGATCGGCCGTCCTCACACCGTGTCGGTGACTGCTGTGGCATAGGTCCGTCTGGGGTTGGGGTCATGCCGTCTGCAATTCGATTTGTGCAACAGCGCCGTCCCGGATGTAAAAGCCCAGACTATGAATGTCAATTTGGTGCGTGAATGGACCGCGTTGCTGGTGCAGTGGCATCACGATCCCTTCTGCGGCAGCGTGCAAGGTGAACGCGCCCAGTGCGCAGTAAAGATCGTCAATCGGGTCCGTTAACTTCTCGAATCCATTGCTGCTGACGACGCGGGAGTTCAGGTGTGCAGTCTCATGCAAATCGACCGCCGGCATGCCCGAGCCGAAAACCATGGGGTGTGTTCCCAGCTTGCCAGCCCGCTGCAATCTGCCAAAAAGTCTGTCTTGAGAAGCAACAAGGCTTTTTGCCAAGAGTTGTCCTTGGATGGCGCGCTTGAGTTCCTCCAACTTTTCCTGCGTTCTTCCGAACGATAGGGCCCAGGACATGGGGACTGTCGTTGTGTCCAAATAGTGTGCGCTTACCGTCCGATGATCCAACTGGCTTTGTGAGGGGTCTTTCCATGCAGGGGGCATTGCAAATGCCGGGTGGGTGAACCATCGCTTCATCAGCGCTGCGCCGACGCGAAAACCGTTTCTCTCCATTGCATAGGGCAAATCGACCAACTGCAAATTCCGAAGGCACTGCGCCGCAGGGTAACTCGCGTCCAAAGCGATTCGGTCGCCAACGGCGCGGCTGAGGCTCAACGCGGTTTCATTCCAACTCATTGATAACTCCCTTTTTGATCTTGATTGGTTGCCAGAAGGTTGCGGATGAGTCACGTTCTGACGGCGCGGATCATAAGGCGTCATCGGGGTCTTCTTCCCCATCCATCCACCCTGGGTGCCACGAAACTCCAAATCCCCTCGCCCTGAGCCCCTTCCCACCCGAAGCCCAACCCATTTGCGCTAACGTCGCTCCCCATGAATCTGTCCTTCTTCCGAATTGGCTGGCGCACGTTGTGGCGCGATCTGCGGGCTGGCGAATTGCGCCTTCTCATCGTGGCGGTCACGCTGGCCGTGGCGGCCCTTACTTCGGTGGGGTTCTTTGCTGATCGGCTGCAGGGCGGGTTGCAGCGCGATGCGCTGCAGCTGCTGGGCGGCGATGTGGTGGTGGCCAGCGATAACCCCACGCCGGCGGCGTTTGTCGAACGGGCGAAGGCTGCAGGCCTGTCCACGGTGACGACGCTGGGCTTTCCCACCATGGGCCGCGCGAGCGATGCGCAGGGCGGCGCCAGCCGGCTGGTGGCGCTCAAAAGCGTGGAGCCGGGCTACCCGCTGCGTGGCAGCCTGCAGGTGGCGGATGCGGCCGGCGCACCCGCGCGGGCCACACGCGACATTCCGGCGCCTGGCGAGGTGTGGGTGGATGCGCCGGTGCTGGGCTCGCTGGGCCTGCAGATGGGCGATTCGCTGCTGCTGGGCGACGCGCAGTTGCGCATTGCCCGCATCATCGCCATCGAGCCCGACCGGGGCGCGGGCTTCATGAGCTTTGCGCCGCGCGTCATGGTCAATGCGCTGGACCTGCCCGCCACCGGGCTGGTGCAGCCGGCCAGCCGGCTCACCTACCGCTTCGCCGTGGCGGGCGAGGCGCGGGCGGTCAAGCAGTTCGGCGACTGGGCGGCCGAGGCGGTGAAGGCCCCCGAGGTACACGGTGTGCGCGTGGAATCGCTGGACAGCGGCCGCCCCGAGATGCGCCAGACGCTGGACCGGGCGCAGAAATTCCTCAACCTCGTGGCGCTGCTCGCGGCGCTGCTGTCGGCGGTGGCCGTGGCGCTGGCGGCGCGCGGCTTTGCCAACGAGCACCTCGATGCCGCCGCGCTGCTGCGCGTGCTGGGCCAGAGCCAGCGCACCATCGCGGGCGGTTACGTGGTCGAGTTCGCGCTGATCGGGCTCTTTGCCAGCGCACTGGGCGTGCTGCTGGGCTACGCCGTGCACCACGTGTTCGTGCTGTTGCTGGCGGGGCTGGTGGAAACGGCGCTGCCCGCGCCCAGCCTGTGGCCGGTGGCGTTCGGCCTCGGGATGGGCCTCACGCTGATGTTCGCCTTCGGGCTGCCGCCGGTGCTGCAGCTGTCGCAGGTGCCGCCGCTGCGCGTGATCCGGCGCGACCTGGGCGGCCTGAAACCCGCCTCGCTGGCGGTGCTGGGCGTGGGCGTGGCCGGGTTCGCCGCGCTGCTGCTGGCGGTCAGCAGCGACCTGAAGCTGGGACTGATCGCCGTGGGCGGTTTCGCGGGGGCGGTGCTGCTGTTTGCCGGACTGGCCTGGGGCGCGGTGAAGCTGCTGCGCCGCAGCGTGAACGAGGCCACGGCCCCGCGCTGGCTGGTGCTGGCCACGCGGCAGATCTCGGCCCGGCCGGTGTATGCGGTGGTGCAGGTCAGCAGCCTCGCGGTGGGGCTGCTCGCGCTGGTGCTGCTCGTGCTGCTGCGCACCGACCTTGTCGAAAGCTGGCAGCGCTCCACCCCGGCCGATGCGCCCAACCGCTTCGTGATCAACGTCATGCCCGACCAGTCGGAGGCTTTTCAGAAAGCGCTGCGCGACGGCGGCGTGGCGCAGTACGACTGGTACCCCATGATCCGCGGCCGGCTGGTGGCCATCAACGGGCGCGAGGTGGGCCCGGCCGACTACACCGACGACCGCGCCAAGCGCCTGGTGGACCGCGAGTTCAACCTGTCGAACGCCGAGCAGGCGCCCACCCACAACCCCGTGGTGGCCGGCCGCTGGACGCCGGGCGAGAAGGATGCGGTGAGCGTCGAGGACGGCATCGCCGAGACGCTGGGCCTCAAACTCGGCGACACGCTGCGCTTCGACATCGGCGGGGTGATGAGCGAGGCGCGCATCACCAGCCTGCGCAAGGTGGACTGGGGCTCGCTGCGCGCCAACTTCTTCGTGATGTACACGGTGGGCCAGCTGCCGCCCGAGCTGCCGGTGACCTACTTGGCGGCGTACCGCGCGCCGGCCACGCCGGGCTTCGACAACACGCTGGTGCGGGCGTTTCCCAACATTACCAACGTGGACATGAGCGCCACGCTGGCCCAGGTGCAGGGCGTGCTCGCGCAGGTGATCCGCGCGGTGGAGTTCCTCTTCGGCTTCACGCTGGCCGCGGGGCTGGTGGTGCTGTTCGCCGCCGTGACGGCCACGCGCGAGGAGCGGGCGCGCGAGTTCGCCATCATGCGGGCCGTGGGCGCGCGCGCCAGCCTGCTGCGCCAGGTGCAGCGGGCCGAACTGGCCGGCGTGGGGCTGCTGGCGGGCTTTCTCGCCAGCGTGGTGGCGGTGGCGGTGGGGTGGGCGCTGGCGCGCTACGTGTTCGACTTCGCCTGGACGGCCACGCCGTGGGTGCCGATCATCGGCGCACTGGCCGGGGCCGTGCTGGCGCTGGCCGCGGGCTGGTGGGGCCTGCGCGATGTGCTGCGCCGCCCGGTGGTGGAGACGCTGCGCCGCGCGGCGGAGTAGCGCAAGAGAGCCTGAGCAGCGCAGCGCAGCGGCGCCGCTATGCCGCCCGCGCGAACGGCGTGAGGATATCCGACAGGAACTGCTGCGCTCGCGGGTGCTGCGGGCGGCCGAAGAAGTCGGCCGGCGTGGCGCGCTCCAGCACGCGGCCTTCGTCCATGAAGAGCACGCGGTCGGCCACCTCGCGGGCAAAGCCCATCTCGTGCGTTACGCAGACCATGGTCATGCCGCCCTCGGCCAGGTCGCGCATGGCTACCAGCACCTCGCCCACCATCTCGGGGTCCAGCGCGCTGGTGGGCTCGTCGAACAGCATGAGCGGCGGCTCCATGGCCAGGGCGCGGGCGATGGCCACGCGCTGCTGCTGGCCGCCCGACAGTTCGCTGGGCCAGGCCTGCGCCTTGTGCGCCAGGCCCACGCGGTCCAGCAGGGCCAGGGCCCGCTGCTCGGCCGCCTGGCGCGACAGGCCACGCAACTGGATGGGCGCCAGCGTGCAGTTGTGCAGCACCGACAGGTGCGGAAACAGGTTGAACTGCTGGAACACGAAGCCGATGCGCGAGCGCAGTGCGTTCACGTCCACGCCCGGCCCGTGGATGGGCTGCCCGCCGATCAGGATGCGCCCGCCCTGGATGGGTTCGAGCCGGTTGAGCGTGCGGATCAGCGTGGATTTGCCCGAGCCCGAGGGCCCGCACACCACCACCACCTCGCCCTGGGCGATGGTTTCGGTCACGTCCACCAGGGCGTGGTAGCTGCCGTACCACTTGTTCACGCCGTGCAGTTCGATCATGTCGTTCGGAGTCCGGAAGAAGAGGAGGAGGCCGCGCGCCGCGCCAGCCGGCGCTCCAGCGCGTAGGCCAGGCGCGACAGGCCGAAGCACAGCACGAAGTAGGTCAGGCCCAGGATGCCGAACACTTCGGCCGGCCGGATGAAGACCTGGGTGTTGATCTGCGTGGCGATGAAGGCCACCTCCGTGAGCCCGATGATGTAGCCCAGCGAGGTCTCCTTGATGGTGACGACGAACTGGTTCACCAGCGAAGGCAGCATGTTGCGCAGCGCCTGCGGCAGCACCACCCGGCGCATGGCGCGGGGGTACGACAGGCCCAGGGCGCGGGCGCATTCCATCTGCCCGCGCGGCAGGCCCCGGATGCCGGCGCGCACGATCTCGGCCAGGTAGGCCGCGTTGAACACCACGAGCGCGACCAGCATGGTGGTGAACTGGTCGGTCTTCACCCCCGTCACGCTGGGCAGGAAGAAATAGGCCCAGAACACCACCATCAGCAGCGGCGTGCCGCGCACCACGAAGACGACGGCCGTCACCGGCCAGCGCACCGAGCGCCACGGGCTCACGCGCGCCAGGCCGAACAGCACGCCCAGCGGCAGCGCCAGCAACAGGGCGCCCGCCGCCAGCAGCAGCGTGAGCGCCAGGCCGCCCAGCGGGCCATTGGGGTACTGGCCGACGAGAAAGTACAGCCAGTAGGTGTCGAAGAGTTCGCGCATGCTTTTTGGGGGAAGGTTCAGACCGTCCGCACGGGGTAGCGATGGTGGTACCAGCTCGCCAGGCCCGTGATGAGCAGCGACACCGTGAGGTAGGCGGCGCTCGCGAAGGCGAACGCCTCGATGCTGCGGAACGTGGCGCTTTCCACCTTGGCCGCCTGGTACATGAGTTCGGCCACGCCGATCACGGTGGCGATGGAGGTGTTCTTCCAGAGGTTCAGTGCCTGCGAGATGAGCGGCGGCACGGTCACGCGCAGCGCCTGCGGCAGCACCACGCGCCGCATGGTGGCAAGGAACCCGAGGCCGAGTGCGCGCCCTGCCTCCATCTGCACCGTGGGCACCGCGCGGATGCCGCTGCGGATGTCCTCGGCCATGAAGGCCGCGGTGTACAGCGAAAGCGCGACGACGGCCGCGGCCGCCTCGGCATGGCCGCTGTCGTACAGCCACTGCTTCGCGGCCTCGGGCAGCAGCTCGGGCGCGCCGAAGTACCAGAACAGCATGTGCGCCAGCAACGGCACGTTGCGCATGCCCTCCACGAAGGCGAAGCCGGCCCAGCGCAGGGGCGCCACCGGCGCCAGGCGCAGGAGCGCCACGACCAGGGCCAGGGGCAGGGGCAGGGCCAGCACCAGCGAGACGGCCAGCAGCTGCAGCGACAGCAGCAGGCCGCCCACCATCATGAGGTGGTACTTGCCGCTCAGCAGCAAGGAGTAGTCAAACAAAGGCATGCATGCCAGTCATTCGGAAAACGCCGCACGCGGGGCATGCGGGCGCGGCGGCTCGCCACCGGGGTGCCTGCCACAGGGCGGCCCGCATGCGCCAATGGCATGCCTGCCGCCTGTGTGCTGCCCCCGGCGGCCATGCCACCATGGGTGCGTCCCTCAGCCGTCGATCTTGTCCGATTCGAACTTGAAGGGGCGGGTGGTGAATTGGATCTTGGTGCCGGGGCCGTACCACTTGAAGAAGATCTTCTCGGCCTCGCCGGATTTCTCCAGCTCGCGCAGCGTGTCGTCCACAATGGATTTCACGGCGGTCTCGCCCTTCTTGATGCCCAGCGCCAGCGGCTCCACGCTCAGGTTGGTGGGCAGGATGGCGTAGTCCTTGTTGCGCTCGCCCAGCTTGCCGAAGTCGTCGATCAGCGAGGACTCGTCGTTCACGTAGCCCACGCCCTTGCCTTGCTGCAGTGCGAGGAACGCCTGCTGCGTCGTCTCGAACGTCACCACCTCCACGGTGGGCACGGCCTTGCGCACGTTGGGCTCCTGCGTGCCGCCCTTGACCGTCACCACACGCTTGCCGGCCAGGTCCGCCACGTCTTTGATGCCGCTGGCCTTCTTGACCAGCACCTTCTGGCCGGTGACGAAGGTGGTCAGCGAGAAATCGATCTGCGCCTCGCGTTCCTTGTTGTGGGTGAGCGATGCGGCCAGGATGTCCACGTGGCCCTGCTGCAGTTCGGGAGTGCGCGCGGCCACGGCCAGTTGCTTGAACACGGGCTTGACGCCGATCTTCCTGGCGATCGCCTTGCCCAGGTCGATGTCGTAGCCGATCAGCTCGCGCGTCTTGGGGTCGATGAAGCTGTTGGGTTCGTCGGTGCCCAGCACGCCGACGACCAACTCGCCCTTTTTCTTGATGTCGGCCAGCTGGTCGGCGTGGGCCATGCCCGATACGGCGAACGCGGCGGCGACCAGGGATGCGATGAAGCGGATGCGCATGGTGTTCGTTCTCTCTCTCCGATGGATGAAGCCCGAAGGCTATGCCTGCCACGGGCAGAGAGGAACGTCGCTTTTTTCATAATCAAACTCGCCGAACGCGCTTGGCTCGGCGGCGGCTTCAGTGCGGCAGCCCGGCGCGCCTGGGGATGCGCGGCGCCCGGGGTCAATCCGGCGCGGGTGCGGGCGCCGCCTGGAACAGCCGCTCGCCGATGAAGTCCACGAACGCCCGCACCTTGGGCGACAGCTGCCGGCTCGACGGCCACAGGGCCGAGAACTGCCCGGTGTGCACCAGGTGCGTGGCCAGCACCTGCCGCAGTTCGCCCCGCTCGATGGCATCCCGGGCCAGGAAGTCGGGCATGTACGCCACGCCCATGCCGGCGATGGCGGCACCGCGCATGGCCTCCATGTTGTTGCACACCAGCTCGGTGGGCAGCGGCTGCGGCAGGCCGGGCAGCACCCAGTCGTGCAGCTTGCCGCCGCTGGGAAAGCGAAAGATCAGACAGGCGTGCTGCGCCAGATCGGCCGGCACCTGCGGCGTGCCGCGCCGCGCCAGGTACTGCGGCGAGGCCACCAGCACGAAGCGAAACGGCCCCAGCCGGCGCGCGACCAGGCCCGAGTCGGGCAGATCGCCGCTGCGGATGACCACGTCCAGGCCTTCCTCCACCACGTCCACCAGGCGGTCGTTGAAGTCCAGCTCCAGCTCCACGTCGGGGTAGAGGGCCTTGAACTCGGGCAGCACCGGCAGCAGAAAGCGGTAGCCGATGACTGGCAGGCTCACCCGCAGGCGCCCGCGCGGGGCCTGCGCGGCCGCCTGCATCATCGCGCGGGCGTCCTGCAGCTCGTCCAGGATGCGGCGGCAGCGCTCGTGAAAGAGCGCGCCCTCCTGCGTGAGGCGCACCTGGCGCGTGGTGCGCTGGAACAGCCGCAGGCCGAGCTGCTGCTCCAGCCGCGCGATGTTCTTGCCCACGGCCGAGGCTGAGATGCCGAGCGCGCGCCCGGCCTGCGCAAAGCTCGACAGATCGGCTGCGCGCACAAACGATTCGAGTCCGCTGAAGCTGTCCATAGTGGGGTGGCAGTGGGGTGGATGGGATCGGATTGCCAACCCAGGGTTGGCAGTCTGGGGATGCTAGGGTCTATTTTCATCACATTGCATCGCTTTTATCGTTGGTGCGTGCGGGTGTCCTGAAGCCACCGGCACCCTCGTCCACCCCCTGAAAGCCGCTGTCCCCGCCATGTCCCCTGCCCACGCCCCCACCCCTGCGCACGCCACGGGGCCTGCGCGCCCCGCGTCCCTTCAACTCCTGGCCGTGTGCCTGGCCGCGCTGGCCATGCCCTTGAGCTTCACCGGCCCGGCCGTGGCCCTGCCCGCGTTGCGCGATGCATTGGGCGGCAGCCCGGTGCAGCTGGCCTGGGTCACCAACGCGTTCATGCTGGGCTTCGGCGCCACGCTGATGGCCTGCGGCGCGCTGGCCGATGCCTGGGGGCGCAAGCGGGTGTTCCTGTGCGGGGTCGGCGTGGTGGCGCTCAGCGCGCTGGGGCTGGCATGCGCCGGCGGCATCGTGGCCTTCAACCTGTGGCGCGTGCTGCAGGGCGTGGGCGCCGCGGCGGCGCTGGCCGGGGGCACGTCGGCCCTGGCGCAGGCCGTGCAGGGTCCGGCGCGTGCGCGGGCCTTCAGTTGGGTCGGCACGGCCTTCGGCGTGGGGCTGGCCTTCGGGCCCCTGCTGGCCGGGTGGCTGCTGGGGCACGGCGGCTGGCGGGCCGTGGCGCTCAGTGTGGCCGGGGTGGCGCTGGCCGCGGGCGCGGCCGGTGCGCGGTTCCTGCAGGATTCGCGCGATCCGGGCGCGGCCGGCGTGGACTGGCCAGGCGCGGTCCGCTTCACGGCGGCGCTGGCCCTGCTGACGCTGGGCGTACTGCAGGCACCCGGAAGCGGCTGGGCCAGCCTGCCCGTGGTGGCGGCGCTGGCGGGCGCCGCGGCCATGGCCCTGGCCTTCGTGCGCGCAGAGCGCCGCGTGCGGCACCCCATGCTGGACCTGTCGCTGTTCCGCTACCCGCGCTTCGTGGGCGTGCAACTGCTGGCGGCGGCTCCGGCCTATGCCTATGTGGTGCTGCTGGTGCTGCTGCCGGTGCGCTTCATCGGCATCGAGGGCCTGGGCGCGATGGCGGCGGGGCAGCTGATGCTGGCCCTGTCGGCGGCCATGCTGTGCGTGCCGCTGATGGCGGGGTGGCTCGCGCGCTGGTTGTCGGCGGCGGCGCTGTCCGCCGGGGGCCTTGCCCTGTGCGCGGCGGGGTTGTGGTGGCTGAGCGGTTGCGCGCCGGGCTCGCCGGTGGCGGCGCTGGTTTGGCCCCTGGTGCTGATCGGCGTGGGCATCGGCCTGCCCTGGGGGCTGATGGACGGGCTGGCCGTGAGCGTGGTGCCGCCCGAGCGCGCGGGCATGGCCACCGGCATCTTCAACACCGTGCGCGTGGCCGGCGAGGGACTGGCGCTGGCCCTGGTGAGCGCCGGGTTCGCGGCCCTGCTGGCCTCGCAGTGGCCGCAGGTGCCGGCGGCCGATGCGGCGCGCGCCGCGCAATCGCTGGTGGCGGGGGACCTGCCCCACGCCCGGGTGCTGCTGCCCCAGCTCTCGCAGGCCCAGCTGCTGCAGGGCTACGGCCACGCCTTCGCCGCCTTGCTTCGCGTGCTGGCCGGGGTGACCGTGTTCACGGCGGTGGCGGTGTTCGCCTGCCTGCGGGCGGGCGGCTCGCGCGGGCAGGCGCTTTCTACAATCGAGGGCTAGCCCTGCAACCCGCCGCCCGCCGACATGTCTCCACCCGAATCCCCGCCCGCTCCCGCCACCACGCCCTTCGAATGGATCGGCGGCGAGGAGAAGGTCCGCACGCTCGTGGACCGCTTCTATGACCTCATGGACCTGGAACCCGGCTACGCCGAACTGCGCGCCGCGCACGGCAGCACCCTGGCCGACGCGCGCGACAAGCTGTTCTGGTTCCTGTGCGGCTGGCTCGGCGGGCCCGACCATTACCAGAGCCGCTTCGGCCACCCGCGCCTGCGCGCGCGGCACCTGCCGTTCTCCATCGGCATCAAGGAACGCGACCAATGGGTCGCGTGCATGGACCAGGCCATGGGCGAGACCGGCGTACCCGCCGAACTGCGAACGCGCCTGCGCGAGAGCTTCATGGGCACGGCCGACTGGATGCGCAACCGCGGCGGGTGATGCCACCGGGTTGTTGTGGTTTGCTATGTTTTTTATAGCAATATGCCCTAGTATCGCTTGGTCTGGTGGGCCATATGGCTCGGCACCTTCCTGCCGGGCCGGACCTGGCGGCGGCGGTTGCGTAGGGGGGCACGGCCGCGGGCTGAAGCGCGCGGGCCAAGCGGGGGCGCGGCGCATCGGCGCAGGCCGGTGGCGCGTCACGACAGTGTCAAACGGCGCCATGACACTCTCGCCTTTACCCAACCCCCAGGCCATTGCATGCTGGATACCCTCCCACGCCAAGACCTCCCGCCGGCCACCCGCCGGACTGCCCTTGCTGCCTTCACCGCGATCGCGGCCGCCTCCCTGCTGGCCGCCTGCGGTGGCAGCGACGGCGACAACCACGCCGGCGCCACCGCCACGCTGGCCGTGCTGGAGACGACTGGGAACCTCTCAAAACCCATCCGGTCCCTTGTTGATCGAGAATGCGTGCTCCATCCTTTGCCATGATCACTCCCCGTAGCGCCCTGAAGTTCGACCTGTTCGCTGAGGCCTCGCGCCAACACAAGAGAGATGAGGTGGGCGATCCGCTGCAGGTGATCGCGCGGCACATCGACTTCGCAGAACTGGCCCGGCTGGTGGATGCCTTGATCGAACGCGGGGGTGGCCGCCGGGGCGGTCGGCCCGCCTACCCCACCGAGGTGATGGTGCGCATCCTGGTGTTGAAGCGGCTGTACAACCTGTCCGATGAGCAGATGGAGTATCAGTTGCTGGACCGGGGGAGCTACCAGCGGTTTTGCCTGTTGCAGGATGCGATGAACGTGCCGGACCGCAACACGATCTGGCGCTTTGGCGAGCGCCTTGGCGTGGGCGGGGCAACGGCCTTGTTCCAGGGGGTGGATGCCCAACTGCAGCGCCACGGCTACATCGCCCGGGGCGGGCAGGCCATTGATGCCACGCTGGTGCCCGCGCCCCGACAGCACATCGGCCAGCAGGAGCGGCGAACGCTGGCACAAGGCGGGCAGCCGGACTGGAGCCAAGCGCGACGCAGGCAAAAGGATGTGGAGGCCACGCACACGAAGAAGCACGGCAAAAGCCACTTCGGCTACAAGCTCAGCGTGAGCGTGGACCTCAAGCACGGCTTCATCCGCCGCCTCGCCACGGGCACGGCCAGCGAGCACGACGGGCACCACTTCGATGAGGTGCTGGACATGCACAACACCGGGCGGGCAGTGCATGCGGACAAAGCCTACCCGAGCCGCCAAAGGTGCCAGATGCTGAAAGTGCTGGGATTCGTGGATGCGATGCAGCGCCGTGCGCAGGCGGGCCGACCACAGAGCGAATGCCAGAAGGGGCGCAACCAGCGCATCGCAAAGAAACGAGCCAAGGTGGAGCACGTGTTCGCCGGTATCCGCCACCTGGGGGGCAAGTTCGTGCGCACCATCGGACAGGCGCGCGCCACGGTGGGGATGACGATGATGGCCGCCTGCTACAACATGAAGCGACTGGCCTGGTTCCTGCATCGGGGCGTGGATGCTTTCTTCAAGCCCGCCACTGGCAAGGCACAAGTGCGCCTGCAAACGGTGAAAGCCTGAGCCACCGGGCCTGCAAGGCCCCTCATGCACCCAGGCGCAGACCGTTGCTGGGCCTCATCACGCTCAAACGGCTACTGGCGCCCACTCCTCCCTATTCGGATTCGTCAAACATGGGGTTGTGAGAGGCTCCCGACTGACCTGCACTTCAACGTGCGCAGCTACGACTACTTCAAGCTCGCCGAAGACAAGAGCTACGGCTTCGAGCGCACCGCCACGCTGGTGCGCCAGGCGCGCAAGGAGTTCGCCAACACGCTGCTGGTCGACAACGGCGACACCATCCAGGGCACGGCGCTGGCCGACTACGAGGCGGTGGTCAAGGCCATCCCCTGCACGCAGCAGCTGTCCATGTACAAGGCCATGGGCGCCCTGGGCTTCGATGCCGGCACGCTGGGCAACCACGAATTCAACTATGGCCTGCCTTTCCTCAACCAGGTGCTGGGCGGCGGCATGGAGGTCGATGGCGTCGATGCCGCGCAAAAATGCGCCGGCGCCGGCTACCCCGCCGTGCTGGCCAACGTGTACAGCAGCAAGACCAAGAAGCCGCTGGTGCAGCCCTACACGATCTTGGAGCGCACGCTGGTCTCCAAGGGGGCGGACGGCAACGAGATCAAGCTGCCCATCAAGGTGGGCGTGATCGGCTTCACCACGCCCGGCATCATGAACTGGGACAAGCGCTACCTGGACGGCAAGGTGTACACGGAAGGCGCCGTCGAGGCCGCGCAGAAGTACGTGCCCGAGCTGCGCGCCAAGGGCGCCGACGTCGTCGTGGCGCTGCTGCACGGCGGGCTCGATGCGGGCGCCTACTCGGCCACCATGGAGAACCCCGGCCTGTACCTGTCCAAGGTGGCGGGTATCGACGCCATGGTCATGGGCCACCAGCACAGCGTGTTCCCCGACACCGCCGCCACGCCGGCCTATTCGCAGGCGGGCGTGGACAACAAGGCCGGCACCATCAACGGCGTGCCCGCCGTAATGGCCAGCTCCTGGGGCAAGGCGCTGGGCGTGATCCAGCTCGCCCTGAAATGGGACGGCACGGCCTGGGCCGTGGACAAGGCCGCCACCCGGAGCGAGCTGCGCAACATCCAGGGCAAGAACGCCTCGGGCGCCACCGTGTACGTGGACGCCGACCCCACCGTCGCCCCGCTGGTGGAGAAGCAGCACCAGGCCGCCATCGCCTATGTGAAGACGCCCATCGGCAGCACCGACTTCCGCATGAGCACGCTGTTCGCCGACGTGGGCGACCCCGGCGCGATCCAGATCGTGAACCAGGCCCAGCGCGACTACGTGGCCGCCTACGTGGCCGCCAACCTGCCGCAGTACGCGCAACTGCCCGTGCTGTCGGTGAGCGCGCCGTTCAAGTCGGGCTTCCAGGGCGGAACCGACTACACCGACGTGGCCACCGGGCCGCTGGCGATATACAACGCCGCCGACCTGTACCTCTACCCCAACACCGTGTACGCGGTGAAGGTGAACGGCGCCGACATCCAGGGCTGGCTGGAGGCCGCTGCCAAGCGCTTCAACCAGATCGACCCGGCCAAGACCGCCGAGCAGCCACTCATCAGCACCTTCCCCGGGTACAACTTCGACATGTTCACCACGGCCGACGTGCAGTACGAGATCGACGTCACGCAGCCCACCGGCCGCCGCATCAGGAACCTCACCTACAAGGGCCAGCCCATCAATGCGGCGCAGGAGTTCCTGATCGCCACCAACAACTACCGCGCCACCAGTGGCAAGAGCTTCATCGACAAGCTGGACGGCTCGGGCACCATCTGGGCCTCGCCGGACGCCAACCGCGACGTGGTGATCGACTACATCCGCAGAAACGCCAACGTCACCCGCGCGGCCAACGGCGCCGCCAAGAGCTGGCGCTTCACCAAGGTGGCCACGGCCGGCCCGGTCGTGTTCAGCTCCGGCGCCAACGCGCTGCCCGTGGCGCAGGCGGCGGGCCTGGCCAACATCACGCTGCTGGCGGCAGACGACGGCTCGGGCAAGGGCACCTCCAAGTACCGGCTCGACCTGTCGAAGTAGAAAACGCCAGCGCAGGGCGAGGCACACCTCCGCTGCCTGCCCTATTGCTATGTTTTCAATAGCAATATGCCGGCGATTCCATTGTGCTGGCAGGCTTTTTGGCGATCAGTGCGTTGGCAGGCCGGGGCTGCTGCGCCGCAGCACCGGCTGCAGCAGCACCACCAGCGCGCCCGCTCCGCCCTCGGCCGGGCGCGCCTGCACGAAGGCCAGCACCTCCTTCTTTTGCACCAGCCAGCTCTGCACGCGGCCCTTGAGCACCGGCGTCTTGCCGGGCGAGCCCAGGCCCTTGCCGTGCACCACGCGCACGCAGCGCAGGCCGGTGCGGTGCGCCAGTCGGATGAACTCGCCCAGGGCCTCGCGGGCCTCGTCGGTGCGCAGGCCGTGCAGGTCCAGCTGCCGCTGGATGCTCCAGTGGCCCGCGCGCAGGCGGCGCGTCACCTCCGGGCCGATGCCGCTGCGGCGGTAGCTCATCTGGTCGTCCACGTCCAGCAAGGTCGTCACGTCGAACTCGTCGCTGATCGATTCCATCAGCACGCGCTCTTCGTCCAGCGCGCGCTGCACGGGCAACGGCTCGGGCGGCGCGGCCCGGTGCCAGCGCCGGTCGTGCTGCCCGCGCAGGGCCTGCACCGGGCCCACCGCGGTCTCGAACAGCATCAGTTCGGCGCGCGCGCGGCGCGCGGCCTCCAGCCGCTCGCGCTGCAGCCGCGCCTCGCGCTCGGCCGCCTCCGCCAGGGCCTGGCGCAGCGGCTTCAGATCCTGGAAGGACTTCGCTTTCATGCGCCGGTTGTACCCCAAGTGCGGCCGCCCCCTGCGACGCGCGGGCAGTGCCCCGGGACCGCCGCGGGCCTTGCCCGCCGCCCCCGGTCACACCCAGCGGTCGTTCGGCGCCGTGCGCTCGCCCCCGCTGTCGCCCGTGTTCAACACGCCGCGCGGCTCCACCAGCATCAGCCACACCTCGCCCAAGGCGCAGGGCCGGTGCTCGGTGCCCCGGGGCACCACGAACATCTCGCCGGCGTTCAGCTCCAAGTCGCCGTCGCGCAGTTCGATGCGCAACCTGCCTTGCACCACGAAGAACGCCTCGTCGGTATCCGCATGGCAGTGCCAGATGAACTCGCCGTCGATGCGGGCCAGCTTGAACTGGTAGCCGTTCATCTCGGCCACCACGCGGGGTTGCCAGAGCGCATCGATCAGCGAGAACTTGTGCGCCAGGTTGATCGCCGCGTGGCTGGCGGGGGCCGATGGCACGTTGGCGGTGAAGGGGGCGGTGGCGGTGGAGGGGGTCGTGGCTTTTGGCATGCGGGGGCTTTCTGGTCGAAGGGAAAGCGCCCAGGTTAGGCAACTCAGGCCCCCGCGTCTTGCACGATCGTGCACGCATCGGCCGGGCCGGCCTGCATGCGCAGCCATCGGGCCGGCGGCACCCCGAACGCCTGGGTGAACCGCCGCGTCATGTGGCTCTGGTCGAAAAAGCCCGCCGCATCGGCCGCCTGCGCCGCACCCAGGCCCTGGCGCATGAGCGCGCGCGCCAGGTCCAGGCGCCGCAGCGTCAGGTAGCGGTAGGGGCTGGTGCCGAACAGCGCCCGGAAGTCGCGCGAAAGGCGCCAGCGGTCCTGGCCGCTGGCGCGTTCCAGGTCGGCCAGCGTCACCGGCGTTGCCGCGCGCACATGGTCGTGCAGGAACTGACGCGCGCGCTCGGCGGCGGCGGCATCGCAAACCCCGCGGCGGGAGGGCTGGCCGGCCGCCGCGCACAGGCCCTGGGCCAGGTCGAACAGCGCGTCCTGCTCCTGCAGCGGATCGAGCGGCCCATCCATGCGGTGCAGCAGCGCCTGGATGGGCGCTGCCAGCCGCGGGTCGTCGCTGACGCCGCCGGCCACGAAGGGCAGCGCCCGCCCGCCCAGCATGGGCTGCAGCAGCGCGGGCGGCACGTACACCATGCGGTAGCGAAAGCCCTCGCCCGTGCCGGCATGGCCGTCGTGCAGCTCATCGGGGTGCAGAACCATGCTCTGCCCCGGCAGGCTGTGGCGGCCCGCGCGCTGGTAGCGAAAACTCTGCACACCCGCCAGCGTGCGCCCCAGGGCATACGTGTCGTGCCGGTGCGGCGCATACCCGTGGCCCTGGAAATACGCCTCGATGCACGGCAAGCGATCGCCGTCGCCCGCCTGCACGACCCAGTCCCGGCGCGTGGGCAGTCCGTCGGCGCTCATGGCTCGGATCGCGCGGGCGCGGGCTCGGGCGCGGGATTGGGCGGCGGCACCGCGGCCGCGTCCCGGTACTCCGCCGCGATGAACTGCGTGGCCTGCGCGGGATTGAAGTTGTCGTCGCTCACGAACACGATCACCCGCCCACCCCCGGCCAGCGGCGGGCCCCAGGCCATGCCCTCCAGGTTGTCCAGCGGGTCCGCGCCCAGTTGGTCCAGGTCGGCCACCAAGGCTTTGGGCACGGCGGTGTGGTTGCGCGCGCCTTCGGTCTGCAGCGCCTCCAGCGCGAGCGTGTTGCTGCCCGCGCGCGTGTCGATGCGGTACAGCCGCGCGGAAAAACCCGCACCCGCGCTGTAGCTGCGCTCCAGCACCAGCAGGTGGTGCGGCCCGTCGGCGAGCACCTCGCTCACGCCGTTCAGCTGTGGTCCCCACGGGATGCGCCGTGCGCTCGGCACCGCGTCCGGCACATAGGCGATCTGCCGCAGGGGCCGGCCACTGGCCACGTCCATCGCCGTGATGCGCAGCGGCCCGCCCGGGGCCTCGGGCGTGGGACGCGGGCCGTCCTGGACCCAGGCCGTTTCCATGGCCAGCCAGGCCGTTCGGCCGTCCGGCGACAGCGCCAGTCCTTCCAGCGTGGCATTGGCGCGCGGCCCGCGCCGGAAGTCGGGCACCCGCCCGAACACCGTGGGCAAGGGCAGCTCGCGCACCCAAGCGCCATCGGCCCGGTGTTCGCGCCACTGCGGGCCGAAGCCACGCGCGAAGTCGCCCTCGCTGGTCCACAAAAAAGTGTGCCCGCCCGGCAGCCAGCGCACCGCTTCGGCATCGGGCACGTCCACATCGGGCGCGGCCTGCCGCGGCGAAGGGTAGGGCGCGCCACTGGCCTGGCGCAGCGGTGCGGTGCCGGTGATCGCGGGGGTCTCCAGGTGCGTGGCGGTGTAGCGCAGCGTCGCGGTGTAGATGCGCGCCGGCTGCAGGGCCGAGCGGTCGTCGCTGATGAGCAGCCAGCGGTCCTGCACCGGGTCGTAGTCGATGCCCGAGATGCCGCCGAAGGTCGTGCCCAGCACCTCGGTGCCGGGGGCGATGGCGGCGGTGCCGATCAGGCGCAGCGCGGCAGGCGCAGCCGCGTCTTGCACCCGGTGGCCCTGCGCGCCGGTGCATGCGGCAAGCGCAGCCGCGGCGGCCATGGCGCAAGCGGCGCATGCGGCGCACCAGCCCCGTGGGCTGCGAGGCAGTCGTCTGAAAAGGGTGTCGGGCATGGCGCGCAGATTAGAGCGTGTTATGAACTTTGCTCCGTGAGAGCGAAGCCAAGGGTAGAGTTTGCAGATGCCCCGCAAGCCCTACCCAACAGACGTCAGCGATGAAGAATGGAGCTTCGCTGCGCCTTACCTGACCCTGATGGACCAGCACGCGCCCCAGCGCGAGCATGATCTGCGAGAAGTCTTCAACGCGCTGCGCTGGCTGGTGCGCGCGGGAGCGCCCTGGCGGATGCTGCCCAACGATCTGCCGCCCTGGGAAGCGGTTTACCAGCAGAGCCGGCGGTGGCTGGATGCGGGCTGCTTCGAGGCCATGGTCTCTGATCTGCGCTCCATCATCCGCGTGGCCCAAGGGCGCCAGGGCCAGCCCAGCGCCGTGGTGATGGACGGGCGAACGCTGCAATCGAGTTGCGAGAGTGGCCCACGTGCAGGCTATGACGGCTACAAACGCAAGCGAGGCAGCAAGGTGCACATGGCCGTGGACACGCTGGGCCATCTCCTGGCGGTACATGTCACGCCGGCCGACGAGCAAGAGCGCGCTCAGGTGCACCAGTTGTGCGAGGACGTGCAGCAGGCCACTGGCCATACGGTGCAACGGGCCTGGGCAGACCAAGGCTACACGGGTAAGGCGGCATCCAAGGCGGCGCAGGACAACGGCATCGATCTGCAGATCGTGAAGCTGCCCGAGGCGAAGAAAGGCTTTGTACTGCTGCCGCGGCGCTGGGTGGTGGAGCGAAGCTTTGGTTGGCTGGCGAGGTTCCGCAGGCTCTCCCGGGACTATGAGCGGTTGCCGCAAGTGCTCGGCGGGCTGCATTTTCTGGTGTTTGCAGTGCTCATGTTGCCCGCCGCTGCACGGGGGCTAGCTGCGGCGGGAAGTTCATAACACGCTCTAGTGGTGTGAACCGGAAGTTCGTATGCAGAACTCTGCAACGGACTGAAGGATTTGATCGGCCGTCTTGGTCCAGACGAAGGGCTTGGGATTGACGTTGTTGGTAGCCACGTAGGCGCGGATGGCGTTCTCCAGGGCGCGGGTCGAGGGGAATCTCCCGCGCTTGAGCCGACGCGCCGTGAGGATCGAGAACCAGCATTCCACCAGGTTGATCCAAGAGGCCGAGGTGGGCGTAAAGTGCAGGTGCACACGCGTATGCCTGAGCAGCCAGCGCTGGATGATCGGGCTCTTGTGGGTGCTGGCATTGTCGAGCACGAGATGCAGTTCGAACTCCGCGGGCGTGGCACGTTCGACGGTCTGCAGGAAGTGACGGAACTCCACGCTGCGATGACGTCGGTGGACCTCGGCGATGACCGTGCCGGCCTTGACATCGAGGGCGGCAAAGAGGTCTGTCGTGCCGTGTCTCAGGTAGTCATGCGTGTGGCGCTCCGGCTGGCCCGGTTGCATGGGTATGGCCGGAGCGGTATCACTGTGGGCCTGGA